>JAJDCN010000282.1 GCA_029260815.1 Planctomycetota bacterium | reverse complement strand
ACATGGCGATGGAGCAGGCGACAAAGATGCCCACGTACAGCCCGAAGAAGCCCAGGACCGTATGAATCGTGCGCTCCTCCACGGACGTATCGGCGAATTTAATGGAAATGACCGCGTTGGGCCGGACCACCTTTTGGACTTCGCGAAAGGCGTATTTCCCAAGCAGGAGGATTCGCAAGGCCTTGATCCCGCCACCGGTGGAGCCGGAACAGGCGCCGATAAACATCAACATGATAATCAGGAACCGACACACGTTCGGCCAGGCGTTGAAATCTGCGGTGGCATACCCGGTGGTGGTTGTAATGGCTAGGACCTGGAACGAAGCAAACCGCAGCGAACTCCAAGCGGTATCGCTTTTATGCTTCTCCTCGGGGTTTGGGGTGTCATAAATCGCGCACGCAATGATCAGCGTGGTAATCGTGATGAGAATCGCATAGAAACGAAATTCCGGATTCTTCCACAAAATCAGCGGATTTCGGCCGCGCATGGCATAATAATGCAGGAGAAAGTTGATCCCGGCGAGAAACATGAAGACCGAGATCACAATGTCCACGTAAACGCTGTCGTAGTCGCCGATCGAGCCGTTCTTGGTTGAAAATCCGCCCGTGGCCAAGGTGCCAAAGGCGTGGCAGACAGCGTCGAACAAGTTCATCTCCGGCTCCAGCCACAACAGGATAATTTCCAGGACCGTCAGAGTTATGTAGACTTTCCAGAGGATCAGAGCCGTGGCCTTGACTCGGGGCTGGATCTTGTCGGTGGTGACCCCCGGCAGTTCCGCCTTCATCAGCATGTACCCGCCGGTTCCCAAAGACGGAAGGATCGCCAGGAACAACACCACGATACCCATGCCCCCCAGCCAGTGGGTCAGGCTGCGCCAGAATAGAATCCCGTGAGGCAGGGCCTCGATGTCCGAGAAGATGGAAGATCCGGTGGTCGTAAAGCCGGACATCGTTTCGAAATAGGCGTCGGTAAAGGAGGGCGTTGCCTCCGAAAGATAGTAGGGCAGCGCGCCGAAAACGCACAGCACAATCCAGACCAGGGGTACCACCACGAACGCTTCCCGTGTACCCATCAGCTCTTTGGTCCGCGGAGCGAAGTGCAGCACCAAACCGGTGATCGCAGCGGCGGCGATGGACACGGCGAAGGCGAAGACCTCAAGCTCTTCGAAGGGTGAGTCTGCGTCGTCGGTGAAGATCGCAATCAGGAGTGGCGCCACCATCGTCGCTGCGGTCAGCAGCAGAATACTCCCGATGGTTTTGAGAACCACACCCTTCTTCATGTTTTCCCCGAAACTCTTTGGATTTGGTCACGACGCCTGAAAATTATTTTTGGATATCCTATCACGGCACAAAGGGGGTTACAACGGAGAATCAACAGGCTGCCAAGCCTGCGGGGCAACGCGATTAGAGAAGTTTTTTGTGGGTAAAGAGGTGCTCGATCTTTTCGATGGCCTCTTTGAGGCAGAACACGACGGCCCCGTCGCCCGGGTGGATTACCGAGCGGCCATTGGGGATATAGGCGGCTCCGTCGGACACCACCGCGCCGATGATGGCGCCTCTCGGCATTTTCACGTCCAGCAGCGGCTTGCCGATGATCTTGGAGCCAGGGCTCGCGACCAGCTCGATGGCCTCCGCGTCCTTCTCGCCGATCTTCGCGATGGACAGGACCTTGCCTTTGCGCACGAATTGAAGAATCGCACCGACGGTCAGAACCCGCGGATTGATGACGAAGTCGACCTCCAGTTGCTTTTCCAGAAGCGGCATGTATTCCGGATCCAAGGTCAGGACGAGCGTTTTTTTTGCACCGTGTTTTTTCGCCAGCAACGCGGCCATGAGGTTGTTTTCGCTGTCGTCGGACAGGGCCATGAAGAAGTCCGCCGCATCGATGTTTGCCTCCTGCAGCAGATCCCCGTCAGTGCCCCGGCCCTGAAGTACCAGAGTCTTGTTCAAACGCGAGGAGGCCTCCTCGGCGGTCGCCTTGTCCACTTCAATCAGCGTGACGGAGTCGATCGAGTTTTCCAGCATCGCCGCCGCGCCTACGCCGAAGAACGTGCCGCCGAAGACGATCACCTTGCGGGTCTTGCTCGGTGTCTGGCCCACCAGCGGCAGGAAGCCGGGCAGGGCCTCCTTGAGCATGACCGCGTAGATTTTATCTCCCTGCTGGATCCGGTCGTTGCCGCTAGGGATGATCGTTTTTTCATCCCGCGTCAGGGCAATGATCAGGAAATGCTCTTCGTCTTCGGGCTTCTTCAACTCCGACAGGTGTAGACCGCAGATCGGCATCTCCCCGGTGATCTTGAAGCCGCGCAGAATGATGTCGCCGGCCAGGAAATCAGCCACGTCGGAGGCCCCTGGCGTGGCGATCAGGTTCTCGATGGCGTCCACGGTCACTTTTTCGGGGTTGATAATCCGATCGATGTGTAGATCGTAAGGCCGCAACACTGCGTCCTTCTTCGCATATTCCGGATTCCGGATGCGAGCGATCTTGTGTTTGACGCCGTATTTTTCCGCCAGCATGCAGATGACCATGTTGTGCTCGTCGGTATCGGTCACCGCGATCACCATATCCGCCTCCCGAATGCCGCCGGCCTCCAGGACCTTCGGGCTGGACTCGTGACCCAGTACCGGAAAGACGTCCAACTTCTCGGAGATCTTGTTGATGAGTGCCTGGTCTTCGGCGACGATGGAGATGTCCTGGCCTTCCTTGGATAGTTCCTCCGCCAAGGTGTAGGCGACCACGCCGCGTCCGACAATCAAAATCCGCATGCTTTACTCAATCCAATAAAGGAAAGAACCCCGGGCTGTATAGACCGGGGTGAATTTGATAATGGTAAACCCGTATCGGGGGAGAGTCAACGCAAATCCAATGGGCAGTGGGCCGGAGTGCCGGCGTCTTATACGGTTAGAACAGCGAGGAATCCTCGGCGGCAAGCAGCTCGTCGTCCGTATCCTCAGGTGTGGATTTCTTCCGGCGTCCGTCAGCCTTGCCTTTGGTGATCGTCTCGATCTTTTTTTCCGCGTCGTTGAGAATAACGTAGCATTCCTTGAGTGCGACCATACCGGATTCATATCGCTGGATCGATTCCTCCAGTGGTAGCTCTCCGCTCTCCAGCGCCTGGACGATGTTCTCCAGGGCCATCAGGTTCTCTTCAAAGCTCTTCTTCGGCTTCTGGGCCGTCCGCTTCTTGGCCATCCGTTTTCTCCGTCGTTTGAGTTACCTTCGATCCTATGCTACCCCGGTGCAGTCGCG
>JAJDCN010000281.1 GCA_029260815.1 Planctomycetota bacterium | reverse complement strand
AGGCTGGCGGATCGAAGGATGTTGTCAATCTATTCGACGACGTGCATCTGCGCACGAAGCTGACCTACCCCATCGGTAAAGTGCTGGACTACACTTACGACGCCCGCCGCCGGCTGACCAAGATCCAGCACACCGGTCATGCCAGCGGCGTGGGCAACTTGACCACCAGTCAGATCGATCTGGTGACCTACGCCTACTTCGGCCAGACGCGGCTTCAAAACCGTATCTACATGCCTGGCGCCTCCGACGAGTCCAAGAGCCAGACCACGTTCAGTGAAACGGCGGACTTCACGTCGATCCCCCGTATCAAGAACCTGACGGTTAATCAAGCCGCCGGAGCGGGCAACCAGTACGCCAAATTCACCTTCACTTACGATTTGGCAGGCCGGATCACGAAGAGGGAAGAGGACTATGCGGCCAGTACCGACAACGAAGATTGGACCTACATCTATGACGACGCCAACCGCCTGACTCAGCAGGAGCGTGATCCCGTACCGGCATCCGGAGACGACTCTTTGTTCGCCGCGTTCGTGATGGACGACGCCGGGAACCGAGATGACCGTAAGACGAAGACCGGCACCGGGGGAAGTTGGACCAGCCACCTGTATACCAGCAATGCGGTGAACGAATATACCGCGCTGGAAGGAACCGGCGCCAACACGTTCAAGTACGATCGGTACGGCAATCTCACCCAGACAACCGCAAGATACTACCATTACGATTGGGCCAATCGGTTGGTGAAGGTCACCGATCAGGCAGGAACCCCCCTGACCGTGATGGAGTATACTTACGACGCTTTAGGCCGTCGGATCATCAAAAAGCACTGGACCCCAACTCCGGGCACCGACCCGAATAAAGAAATCCATTTCTACTACGACAAGCAGCATGTCATCGAAGAATACGAATGGGATACCAGCGGTAGTGCTCCCTATACCGGCACGCTGGAGGCCACCTATGTCTTTGGTCCACGGATTGACGAAGTGTTAGTGATGGACCGCAAAGACACGCAAGGCACGCCGGTAGCCAAGAGTTGGTTCTATCACCACGACCAGCAAGGCAACGTGATGGCCATCAGTGACAACGAGACCAGCAATTCGACGGTAGTGCAGCGGTACGAGTACGAAGCTTTCGGCAATCCGACGATCGGCACCCCCTCGGGCAATTTCCCTGGCCAGCCGTACCTGTACACTGGCCGTCGCTGGGACTCGGAGATCGAGAGCGGTATTTACTACTACCGAGCCCGCTATTACGCTCCCAGCATCGGGCGATTCTTTTCGCGGGATCCACTCGGACCTGTTGAGACGGGCCCAAATTTCTACGCGTATGTTGACAATAACCCAACCTCCAACAAAGACCCCCAAGGTATGTCCAAGGTGAGGTCTTTGGGGTGGTTCGATGCCCCCCAGAGTGAGTGGAAGAAGCGGAAAACGGGCAAGGTAGAACAGAACTACCCGTACGATACTATAATAGTAACGACATACGTGAAGGTCACTGAGCGTAAGGAAACGGAGGTTTCGTTTGAATCAAAGATTAAACTTAGTTCAGGCAGTGCGCCCGGTTTGAACGCAGAATCGAATTTCACTGTAAAGGTTTCTAAAACGTGTGCGACTGAGGTGGGTGAGCAAATAGAGTTCACCACTACCTTTACCATCACCGGCCAGCGAGAAGAGTGGGAGTTGGCTCAAACGGAGTGGAAAAAATATAGGGCCACAAACAGCTGGATGGGCGTTGTGGGGCCTGGTAGTATTGCAAACTATAGAAGAACCGGAAGGCAGGGAAGAATGGACCGCCTTTCAAAAAGACAACTGTCCAACTACACGCAAGTTGGCCGGCGCGATTTCGGATTCTTGTGGGGACATATGGATATCGACTATGTCGTAAGGGACACGCTACGGATCAAGCGCGGCGGGAGAAGCATTAAAGAGTGGCGAATGACGCACAAGAACCTTAAGCTCCGCATTGGCGGCAAGGACGGTGACGTGTTAGGCGAAGCGCAAACCATACGGGATCTCGGAGGTCCTATGAGTAGAGAGTTGAAGGCGCGCGCTAAAAACCGAGCTGAACTCATGGTCGGCGTGGCGGAGAATTAGGGCCATGAAGGAATCGTTTCCGGCCTTAAAGTTACCTTGACATGTTGCCGCCAATGTGATATACTATAGGTGGAGCTTTAGAATTAAGCTTTAGCCACGAGCCCGTTCCGTCACGTTGGTGGCGAAAAGAACGCAACTCATAGGAGTATACTGATGAAGGCGGACCGCAGATATAGAGGCGGTATAGTGTTAAGCGTCGCGGTTGTCTGTGCTTTTTTTGCTACATGTTCTGGCGTTTTAACGGGGGGGTTGCCGGTGCGAGAGGGCACGGGATATCTGTATGCCTATGATGCAACTGGTACAAGAGTTTACTTCGATCAATTTGACGACAGCGCCGAATTTGCCCAATCACGAGACCGATATGAACGAGACCTTCGTGCTCTATGGTTGTCTGTAAAGCCGAAGAAGCTTATCGTGGGGGTTATCTGGACGAGAGAATTGTTGCCCGACAAGCTGGAATCAAATGACCTGAAGGCTTGCTTTGAGAAGATTCGCGGGGGTTTCATCCTGGCAGGACCTCTCGTAATAGAACGGAAGAGTTCTGGTTTTTCCCATGCTTTCCATTGGAATGACGAGCGAGAAATAGCGAGTAATCCTAACGAGACAGTAGGATCTGCCCCAGATGATCCAGTGCATTCCTATATGGTTCACTCCATCCTTAATGATCTTCAAGATAATGTCGTGCACCTTGCCGAGGCTGAATTCGTCCCCTAAAAAGTCGTGCTCTTGCCCTCGACCTACCCCCTGCCTCGATGTGCAGAAATTCGGGGAGTGATTAAGCCGACTGAAATACACGGGTTATATGGAGTCTAGCCGGGAAATGTTTGCTTGAGTCAGTCCGTGAGAGATGTGCAAATAAAATGTACCGGTCCAAAAAGCGCGCGAAAATATATTTTCGGGATGCCACGCGCGGGTCTTTGACAACACAATAGCGTTGGATCGCGGCAAGTCAAGCCCGATTGGCTGAGTGCGGGCGCAGCTTGACCCCGCAATGAATGGCTGTCTGGAGGAGAGCTTCAGGCGGCTTTTTGTCTATAGTAGTGCTTCAGCAAACCGCCCAATCGAGAGTCGCACACGACTTCGCCTTCAGCGGCGGCTGGCTCGTAGTGGATGGGACGACAAGATAGACCGCTACTACAATCCCCTAGCCGCTTGCCTCCCCCACCGATACTGG
>JAJDCN010000029.1 GCA_029260815.1 Planctomycetota bacterium | reverse complement strand
GACACCGCCGGGCGCAGCCAACTGGACGAGTCGAAGATGACGGAGCTGCGTACCTACCTGGACGCAGCCTCTCCTGATGAAGTCCATCTGGTGGTCAGCGCTACCCACCACCCCAAGAACGTGGCCAGTATTGTGGAGCAGTTTGCGCCCATGGCCACCGACCACATGATTATCACCAAGGTGGACGAGGCCATCCAGCCCGGCTCGCTCTTGAACCTGATCGCCAAATCCCAAAAGGCGATCTCCTATATGACGACCGGACAGGAAGTGCCCGAAGATATCGAGGCGGCCGAAGTGGAGTCGATCCTGCGGCGCGTTGTGGGAGACGTGTGATGGTTGTCGATCAAGCTACCCGTTTGCGCGAGATCGTTCGTACCGCCCAGCCGGCCGCCCGCACCATCACCGTGACCAGCGGAAAGGGCGGGGTGGGCAAGACCAATCTGGCGATCAATCTGGCCATCGCCGGCGCGGCGACGGGCAAGAATATTCTGGTCTTCGACGCGGACCTGGGGCTTGCCAACATCGACCTGTTGCTCAATGTGCGCACCCCCTACAATCTCTCCCACGTGATTCGCGGCGAACGCTGCCTGCTGGAGACCATCGTCCAGGCTCCGGGCAACATCCAGATCGTGCCGGGCGTCTCGGGGCTCTCGGAGATGGCCGACCTCTCCGACGACCAGCGCGACGCGTTGATTCGGAACTTGGAACAACTGGAGTCCGCCGCGGACGTGATTCTGATCGATACGGGCGCCGGTATCTCCAAGAATGTCATCAACTTCGCCCTGGCCTCGGACGAAACCCTGGTGGTCAGTAGCCCGGAGCCGACCTCCATCACCGACGCCTACGCTACTATCAAGACCTTGGCCCTCCATGGGGACCACGGACCCATCCGCCTGGTGGTCAATATGGCCACCGATGCGGCCGAGGGCGAACGGGTCCTGGAGCAGATCGTCCGCGTCTGCCAGGACTTCCTGGGCGTCTACGTGGAAAAAGCCGGCTGGGTTCTGGCCGACCCCACCGTGGGCACCGCGGTGCGCCGCCGGTCGCCCTTCCTGTTGGAATATCCCCACTGCGCGGCCAGCACCTCGCTCAAGAAAGTCGCCCGCAACTTTTTTGTCGCCGCTGGTCCCGCTACGACGCGCCGTGGCGGGTTCTTTAAGAAACTGTCAAGTTTGTTTCGGGGGGCGTAAGTGATGGCCAAACGACTTGCCGGGATCCTCTCGGTTTTCTCCTTCGCCTGCGTCTGCCTGCTCGGCGCGGTCCAAAGCAAGGCCGCCCCGGCTGTTCTGGTCCAGGCACTGGTGGCCTTGTTCGTCTTCTACGGATTGGGCCGGGCGGTGGGGGCCGTGGCTGGTGGCGTGCTCCGGGAACACTTCGAAGCCGCCCAAATCCGTTCCGAAACCGAGGTTTCGACACCATTTGAGGCCCCTACCGAAGAGCAGGACAAGCCGGCGGAGGCCTCCTAGGGCCTCAAGCCGAGATCGATTTTTTTGTGGCTTTCGTGTAAGGCTCGTGCCAAGATAAAGGGCCATTGCAGTAGGCGTTATTGTACCCGGGGGGGCAATAGAATCCCATAGAGCGTAGGCACCGGATTGGATCGCCGCGCTTCGGAGCCCCGTTCGATCTACCGCAATTACAAGAGTCGGACTCCTACTGAGTTCGAAGGTTCGGGCCCCAGGCGGCCAAAATGGTATAAAGGACTTTTCGGTAATAGCCTTGGGGCGGTTGTCGGCATTGCTTGCATCGTAGTGCTGGCGTAACGTTTTTTGAGGGAGGTAAATGGACATGAAGAAGATGCTAGGGCTTGCCGTAGCGTTGGTCGCGTGTGTGTCAGTCACTGGATGCTCTTATCTGGAAGACCGCTTTTGGGATGCCACCGACATGGTGGACGTGAAGCTAATGGCGGGTGACGGCGTGGACGTTTCAGCTCGGGCGCTTTGGTTTGCCGCCGGTGCGGGGGACGCGCACTCCTACTCGCTGGGATGGGCCAATCGTGGCTATGGTACGTTTACGAGCGATCAGTTCGATGCTCAGTTCGTCTTCCCGTTCGTAGACTCAGAGTACAATTTCAAGAAGGTGGCCGGGACCATTGAGCAGTACGGTCCGCAGGATGCCGGGCTGATGATGCCCTGGGGTCCGGATTCCCCATCGATCAACTTTGAGAAATTCTTCGCTTCCGGCACCTACGAGCAATATCACCGTGTGGGTGCGACGGTTCAGTTGTTCCTGGGCGCCGACCTTGATCTGCGTCCGGTGGAGGCCCTTGACTTTATCCTCGGCTTCCTGACCGTCGATATCCGTGAGGACGACGAGGGTGTATATTTGGAGAAGGAAGGGTCGTAACGCCGCAAACCGCGGCTGCCCCGAATCTTCGGCTGAAGTGACTCGGTTCCGGCGGGAGGTGTGGTGAGCAACCGTTCCACAACCTTTATGTTGAGGAAAGGCGCCACCCACTTCCGCGGCGCCGGTCACAGCCGGCACACGAAAACGGGCGCTTCTGGCGTCCATGAAAGAACGTAAAGTACACAAAGGAGGATTGCATGAAACCAGCACTGTTCCTCATAGCTCTGTTGGTCGCCGCGGGGTGCGCCTCCGGCTGCACGTACACCGAAGACCGCCTGAATGACCTAACCGATATCTGCCAGGCCAAGCTGTCCTTTGGGCAGGGCGTGGCGCTCTCCGGTCGAGCTTTGTGGCCCTCTTTGGGGCTGGGTTACTCCGATTCCGCCTCCGTCGGCTTTGGCTATCGCGGTTATGGTGTTTGGAAGAGCGTGCGAACAGACGTTCAGGTGGTCCTTCCATACATCAATACCGAAGACGAATTTGAGAATATCGCGGGCAACATCGAAATGTACGGCGTGGGCGACCCGGGCTTGGTGGGCGACTGGCCGATCATGGGCGAGGAACTCCACTTCGAGCGCCTCGCTGCGGAAGATTCCTACGAAAGCTATCTGCGCCTGGGACTGACCGCGCAATTCGTCGTCGGCGGCGACATGGAATTGCGCCCGGTAGAGTTTGTGGACTTCGTGCTGGGGCTCTTTACCCTCGATTTCCGCGACGACGACACCGTAACGCCGTAATGGGTGACAACAAACCGAGCAGGAGGCAACCAACCGATGCATAGATGTCGTTGGGCTCCCAAGGCATTGGCCTTGGTGGCTGTGGTACTGATGGCGTCCGGCTGTCGGACGCGCTTGACGGACTTTACCTTCTTGTCCACCAAGAACGTGGACCTGTCTCGGATTGGCGAATTCCAGCGTGCGCCGCAACGGATCGAAGGCAAGGATACAATACATATTATCCTTTTTGTTCCCACGGGCCAGCCCAACCTTAAGGAAGCGATCGATCGGGCCATCGAGAGCGTGCCCGGCGGCGTATGTATGGTCGATGGTGTGGTGTATACCGAAAACTGGTACATTCCATTGATTTATGGCCAGACCAGTACCGTGTGCGAGGGCTCCGTATTGTTCGACCCTCAATTTTCCGGGAACAGCATTCTAAAAAGTCCGTAAGGTTTTGCCCCACCCCCCGACCAAGCCTCCAGGAGACCGTGTCTACACTGTGCGGCCGACCCCGAATCCTCGGGATCGGCCGCTTTGAGCAGGTGGTCTTGGGCGAATCGCGGAGGTGTGCATGTTGTTGGCTGTTTTGGTTCTAGGCGGGGCTCTGTTGGTGGCGTATGCCAACGGTGCCAACGACAATTTTAAGGGCGTCGCCACCCTATTGGGTAGTGGAACCGCCCGATACCGCAGTGTCCTGGCCTGGGGGACCTTTACCACCTTTTTGGGTTCCATGACCGCACTGGCAGTCGGCAGCCAACTGGTCAAAGCCTTTACCGGCATGGGCCTGGTACCAGACGCCACCGCCGTCTTGCCCGCCTTCGTCGTGGCCGTGGGTTTGGGTGCGGCACTGACGGTGCTGTTGGCTACCCGTATCGGCGTACCCATCTCCACCACTCACAGCCTGATGGGCGCCCTGATCGGTGCGGGACTCGTAGCTCCGGGCCATGCGGTTGACTTTGGTTTCGCCGCACGAAAGTTTTTTCTACCCTTGCTTGTTAGCCCTGTTCTGGCCATTGGGCTGACTTACCTGCTCTATCGCGTCCTGCGAGCCCTGCGCGCACGCTGGGGGCTGACGTCGGAATCTTGTGTTTGTGTGGGCGAGGAAAAGGCCGTGGCCGTGCCTGCCACCGCGCCTGCGCTCCATTCTGCGGCCGCCAGCGAATACGCAGTGCGCGTGGGCGACGCACGGGGGTGTACCGAGCAATACAACGAAGCCGCCGTGGGGTTGGGCGCGCAAGGGATGCTGGACAAGGCCCACTTCCTGACCTCCGGAATGACCAGTTTCGCGCGCGGCCTGAACGATACGCCCAAGATTGTCGGCATCTTGACCGCTGCGGGGCTCGTCGGCATAGAGCCTCGGTTGGGGATCGTCCTGGTCGGCGTCATCATGGCTCTGGGCGCCATCCTGTCGGCCCGTCGTGTGGCCGAAACCGTCAGCTACCGGATCACCGAAATGAACCACGGCCAGGGATTCACGGCCAATCTCGTCACCTCCCTGATCGTGCTGCTGGCTTCGCGCTTCGGTTTGCCGGTCTCCACCACGCACGTCTCTTGCGGCAGCCTGTTCGGCATCGGGATTGCCAACAGACGTGGCGACGTCAAGACCATTCGCGGGATCATCGTTGCGTGGCTCATCACGCTACCTTTCGCCGCAGCGATCGCGGGGTGCGTTTTCTTTTTCGTCCAGGCAGCCTCGAAGTAGGCCACGGGCGTGGTGTCTGCAGGGAGCGGTCCGCGACAAGAAGGTAACGCGACTCAATCCACAGGTTGCGCAGGTTTCACAGAGAAAAAATTAATTGAATTCTAAAATCAACGAACCCTTCCGCGCCTAGCCGCGCAGGCGCGCCGTTAAGGTTATTTCGCGTTAGATGGGAGCGGAGCTATCTCCGCGGGGATCGGTTTGCTTGAAGATGTTGCGTTTAAGGTCGGCCTTGTCGGCTGGGGTCAGCTTGGTGCGCTCGAAGAGTTCGCGGATCTTGGCGGTAATTTTCTCCGTGTCGCCGAAGTCATGCCGACATTGGGAACAGGTGCCCAGATGGTCTGTCATCTGGGCGACTTCCTGCTGGGTTAGTTGCTCCCCGTCCAGGAAGCGACCGCCAAGCTCAACGATCTGTTGGCAAGTCGGCATTTCTCAGCCCCCGCCATTTGTTTGATTAACCGTTCGACCCTTGCGATCTGGCCGAAGCCTTCCCTAGCCTCCTCGCACCGGTCGGTACTCCGATAAAACAGTCCGACACGATACCACAATTAGTCCAAAAAGTCAACGTGGTATACGGCCTGTCAGAGCCAGCCGTTTTCCCGATACCAGCGATAAGTAGTTTCCGCCCCGTGAAGCAGGTCGATGCGAGGATGATAGCCCAGCTCGTTCTTCGCCTTGGAGATGTCGCAGGTCCAACCGACCTCGAGCATTACGCGGGCCTTGTCCCGGTTGAAGGTGCGCGCCTTGCCGGTCCATTTGGCGATCCATTCGTTCCACGCCGCGTACACATGCAGCACCGGCGGCGGTACCGGGACCAGAACCGCCCACGTGCCCATTGCTTGGGCAAAGGTTGACGTTACTTCCCGCCAGGTTGCCGGCCGGTCGGTCGAGGCCAGATAGGTTTCACCGATAGCCCCCTCGTGATCCAGTGCCCGGGTGATGACTTGAATGACATCGGAGACGTGGCACAAGCTCAACATCCTCCGGCCCATCCCCACCACTGGCCGTACATGAAGATGCACCGCCTGGAAGATTTGGAAGATATCTTGGTCCCGCGGCCCATAGATCGCCGAGGGACGCACAATGGTAATCGGAAGCCGATCGGCAAACTTCTGGACCTCTCGTTCCCCCTGGAGTTTCGACTTCCCGTACGTATCGATCGGGTTGGGCGCGGTGGTCTCGTCCACGACCACGCCGTTGGGTGACGGCCCGATGGCCGCTTGGGAGGAGACCAACAGAAACCGTTTCAGCTCCGGCGCCGCGTCGGTTGCCGCCTGCGCCAGGTTGCGTGTGCCTTCGGCATTGACTTTGAAGAACTGATCTTTGTTGGTCGCGCGCACCAGGGCGGCGCAATGCACGATCGCCTCCTGTCCCATCACCGCTGCGCGCAGAGCCTCCGGATCGTCCAGGCTTGCCTCGCGCCGTTCGTATTCCAGCCCTTCCAGATATTTCAGGTTGGAGGTTTTTCGAACCAGGCAGGTCACCGTGTGTCTACTGCCGATCAACGTCTCCACCAGGTGCGAGCCCAAAAACCCCGTCGCCCCGGTTACCAGAATGCGCATCGCCCCTCCGTCGCGTGATGGCAGGAAAGATCAATGGGGCAGTCTACGGCAGTTTGGAGTTTATGTCAATCTTTCATGCATGGTGGATTATGAAGTTGCTTTCTAACGATTTCCTGCGCACGGTACACTTCTCCTTCGTATTGACCGAAAGCCCATCCCACCCAGCCGTCCAGTGGAACGGCTTTGGCGATTTCTCCGAAGGCATCCAGCGCGGCCTTCGGGTCGCCCATTCCGATGTTTCTCAAATGAATGACCGGATCGAAAAAATCGGCTGCTGATTTTTCGGCTTCTGCTACGGGAGCGTTTTCAATAGAAGGGTCCATCGTGATCTTCCCATGGTGAATCGCATCTTGTACCAGTTTCTGGATCCGTTGTGGATCGCTGGGCTCTGGTTGCAGCAGGAGTGTGTCTGTCGAGTTGACCGCACCGTCTGAATGGATCGTGTATGTGGTTCTCACAAATAGAACGTATTCATCATCTCGGTCCGGCTCGCAAGTTCTTATGTCATCCGTAAGCTCTGTGATGCTTAGCGTGCCTTCGCTAAAATCAGAATAATCGACTTGAACAAGCGAAAGTTCGTCCATGTCAAGTTGAATAATCGAAGACTTTGATGTGCCGTGTACAACAAACACACAAAGATGGCCTTCAATCTTGCGAAGGCTCAGGATTGTCTGTGGCATATTGTTGCTGTAGATCAATAAGCGATTGTCTCCAAACGCTTCATCGACCAACAATGTGCTCCACTTGGCGCGCTCAAGGCATTGCGCCGGAAGCTCAATTGGTACGTTCGTGTCGCGCTTGGTTCTTTTCTCGCCATCGCCACACCCGGTGACGAAAAGAGCGAGAAGCGCGAAAATAACCCCAAGAGCTTGGCTTATATTGAAAAGAATGGTCATCCCCTGATTCTAGAGATGCTTCATTCGGGCTGCAAGGAATACATTTTAACTGAGCACGAGCTGCGCACGGTCAACGCATAGTGCGCGCAGGGTTGGAGCGCAATTTGGACGGTAAAACGGCTCTTGGAGGCGGTTTTTGTAAAGTCGCCAGCCTTTTCAGATACTCCTGCAACGGCGCGTATTCTTTAAACGCCGGATCCGCTCCCAACGTGCCCAAGAGGGGGTGATCCACGAAGGCGCTCCAACCCGTTAAAATCTGGACAGCCAGCAGACGCACTTCCCGTGGCGCTTTTGCATCGCGCGCGATTCGGCGGGCAGCGTCGAGCGCGACATCGCGCGATTCGACATTGGGCCACGTGCTTCGTGTCGTTGCATTCCCGATCGATGCGTGGATCATTTGTCCCGCGCGCAAGCGCACCGCCGGCTCTGTATCTTTTCCCATGCTCTCAGCAAGCGCCGGCAGGAGCCACAGTCGAGGTATCTCCGGAAACTTCGACAGAATGGCCAGCCTCTCCTTGGCGGATTTGGATTGAGCCAGTGCACGCAAGAGAGCTCGCTGCATTTGGAAGGAGCGTGCGGTCACGAGCCCGGCGAGAACTCTGGCCCGAGCCTTAGGGGCGTCGCCTTCGAGCGCATGGATCATCGCGGTCAACTCCTCTTCGGACCACAGCAGGTCCACCGGATCTTTGGCCGCCGGCGGGTTG
>JAJDCN010000280.1 GCA_029260815.1 Planctomycetota bacterium | reverse complement strand
TGCACGTCGCCGGTACCCGGGGGCAGGTCCACCACCAGGTAGTCCAGCTCACCCCACTGTACCTCGTAGAGGAACTGGCGCACAACGCCATGGAGCATGGGGCCACGCCAGACGACCGCCTGGTCGGGATCCAGCAGCAGGCCCATGGACATGGCCTTGATACCGTACCCTTCCAGCGGCAAGATTTTCTCGTCATCGGTTGCGGTGGGCTTGTCGTGAATGCCCAGCATCATGGGGATATTCGGGCCGTACACGTCGCCGTCCATCAAGCCGACCTTGGCGCCGGTCGCGGCCAGACCCAGAGCGACGTTGACGCTGACGGTAGACTTGCCCACGCCACCTTTGCCGCTGCCAACGCCGATGACGTTCTTGACACCCGGGATCGCTTGCTGGTCGGGCAGGGCCGCCTTGCCGGCGGTGACGTTGGAGGTCATCTCCACGTGGACTTGCTGCACGCCGGGTAGCGCTTTGACCGCGGCTTCGGCCTCGGCTTTAAGCTTTTCCTTGACCGGGCAGGCCGGTGTTGTCAACTCCACCTTGAACGAGACCGCACCCGCGTCGATCCGGACGTCCTTGACAAAGTTGAGCTCCACGATATTGCGGTGCAGGTCGGGATCTTGGACAACGGTCAGTGCGTCCAGAACGGCCGCTTCTGTAATTTCGCTGGTCATTTTATCGTTTGCATCCTGTTTTGATTCGTTTCGTCAATCGGCGCGGCGCCGAGGGGTTGTCGGGCGCGCTCGGTCGCCTTTTCCGCGCAAAGGGTGCGGATGATTTGGCGTGTATCGCGATCGCTGTCCAGGAGCATCGCCAGGGTCAAGCTGCCCAAAAGCAAGTCGATGTGTGCCTTCAACTCGGCCCACACCGTACCGACATTGCAGGAGTCCAG
Organism: Planctomycetota bacterium; assembly: GCA_029260815.1. Taxonomy (GTDB): domain Bacteria; phylum Planctomycetota; class B129-G9; order JAJDCN01; family JAJDCN01; genus JAJDCN01. Next base: position 2,066 of record JAJDCN010000280.1, on the reverse strand, counting down.
CTTGACACAGGCTTCCTGCCCGTCCTCATGATAGCAGTTGATTCGAAACGTGCTTTGCTCCAAGGCATCGATCACGTCTTTGACTGCGATCTGATCCGGCCGACCATTGAGCACGTAGCCGCCGGACGGTCCGCGGACCGAAGTGATCAGACCGGCGCGGCGTAAGCGCCCCACCAGCTTCTCCACGTAATGACGCGGCAGTCTTTCGCCGTCTGCAATCTCCCGCACAGAAATCGGCCGGTCGCCGTTCTGGCGGGCGATCCGCAGCAAACAGACCAAGCCGTAGTCCCCTTGAGTCGTAATACGCATCCAGCACCTATGTTATATATCAGACTAAATCTATCCGAATAATAGAATATTCGGCTGGATTTGTCAAGGGCCTTAGACGATATGTACCGGTCCCATCGATTCCACCACAATCCCTATGGTAACAGTAAGTTACCGAGAAGCCGGAAACTCAGCCATAACCGGCTGCCCCACCAGGTGACCGGTTCCCCGGGCACCAGATGAACCCGGCCGGTCTTGGCAGCCGCCACCGGTTGATCGAGCCAAAATTCGAGCTCGGCACGCCCAAAAGCGTAGGGCTCGGAGGGCAACAGGATTACCTGGGGATCGGCTGCAAGGATCTGCTCCTCGGTAATCTTCAGATACCGTTCCGATTCCGTTTCAAACGGATTTGCGGCGCCGCAGGCGAACAGCAAGTCGTGCACAAAGGTGTCTCCGTTGACGGTCATCCACGGATCTTTCCAAATGAAGCACAGGGTCCGTGGTCGTTCACGGCCCTGAAGCAAACGCGTGACGAGCACGCGTTCGGCTTCGATGCCTTGAACGATCTGTTCGGCCCGATCCTGTTGCCCGGTAACCTCGCCGAATTGTGCGATGAGTTCCACGGCTCCTTGTACCGTGCGCGGAAAGGTCACCCAGACGGTGGTTTTCTCGCGCAATTTTTCGATGTCGTCTTTTTTGTTCTCTTCCGCGTTGGCGATTACCAGATCCGGGCGCAACGCCAAAATCTTTTCGATATCCAGTCCGTGCTTCGTTCCCCCTACGGTTTTCTTTGAAGCCACTTTCGCTTGGGGCCGAACGCAGTAGTCGGTAACCCCGACGATCTGTTTGTCCAGACCCAGGTCGAACAAGGTTTCCGTCACCGACGGTACCAGCGACACAATTCGTCGTGGGGGCTTGGCAAACTCGAGCTGCACCGATGTGGCGTCCGTAAGGATCATCCGCTCTCCGCCGCGTCGTAGAAGGGGATTTTAGGGATCAAGAGTGTGTCGATCTCCACCGTCGATTTGTCTTCGGCGGCCACCAGGGGCGCGAAACAGCGGTCCATCTGCTCAACAAACAGGCGGATGTCCAGGCCCATGAAGTGGTCGAAGGAAAGGCGGTCAATCTTCGCTTTGTAGTTCCGGTTGAGGCTCAGGGCCCCTTGCCAGTTTCCGTTGATGTAGTGATGCAAGCCCACGGCGGCCTGAAGGATCGCCTGATAATACAGGCGCTCTTCCCCGGACGTATCATTCCAGATGTCCTCGAGTTCCTCGTGGGTCTCGAAGTAATCCCCTTCGTTGAACAACTGGACGGCGTGCTGGTATCGTTCCGGGTAAGAGCTTGTCATGGGTTTCTCGCGGGTGGGGGCTTGTCAGCGCAAAGTCCCTTTTTTCTTTTTCAGTTTGCGCTTGGGAAAGCGGGGAATGACCACCGCATCGAGGGGCAGGTGCACTTTATCGCCACGTTTGAGTTGCGCGATCGGCGCTTCGTCGATCTTCTTGCCATCGGCCGGGAGCGGATAGATCGCCAAGGGGGTTTCGCGCTTGACATATTTGCGCTCCACGTAGGCCAGGCCCTGTTGGTAGCCGTCCACCAGCGCGCAACTGGTCACGTTGCCGATGTATTCGCCTCGCCGGTTGACCACCGGATTGCCGGGCGAAACCGCTTTGGAGCCCTTGTTGAGCACCTGGAAGCGGACCACCTGATGGGTTCGTCCCTTCTCCGCGGCGATCAGCGGATCGCGGCCGATAAAGAACGGCTTGTGAAATTTGACGAATGGGCCGTAGCCCGCACCGTTC
>JAJDCN010000279.1 GCA_029260815.1 Planctomycetota bacterium | reverse complement strand
TCCGCGGGCGGTCCCGCTCCCCTGGACCGGATCCACGAGCGTCCGCTCCCAAGCAGTGTCCGGGGTGCCGAGACTGTTGTCGCGGCTACCTGTACAGACTGCCACGGCCACCACGAAGTGCAACCCGCCGACGCACCGGCGGCGCGCATCAGCCGCACCAACGTCGGCGAGACCTGCGGCCGCTGTCACGCCGAGATCCAAGCGGGCCTGGACAACAGCGTCCATGACGGATCTCCGGGTTCCGGCAAGCCGGGAATCGCCGTTTGTACCGACTGCCACGTGGCGCACCCGGCGGCGTTGCAGGCCGGTCCAAAGTCACAAGTCAATGCCGCAATGAAGTGCGCCAGCTGCCACGAAAAAGCCGGCGCCGCGCTGGCGCGCAGCCGCCACGCGCAAGTTGCCGGAACCCCCGGTGTGGCCAGTCCCCAGTGTTGGGACTGCCACGGCGCCCACGACATCCGCCGCAAGCGCGACCCGGCCTCCAAGACCTTTCCGCCGACCGCCATTCGGACCTGTGGCTCCTGTCACGCGCAGCACATGGGGGGGTCCTACCGCGCCCACGACGGGGCCGAGTGGGTGGCCTCCTACATGGATTCGGTCCACGGCCGCGCCATCGCCCGAGGCGGGCCGATCGTTGCGGCCACCTGTTCCGGCTGTCACGACCACCACGACGTGCGGGTTGCAGAAGACCCGGAATCCAAAGTCCACCGGGACAACATCCCGCAAACCTGCGGCAAATGCCACGGGGGTATCCAAAAAGTTTTTGACGAAAGTGTCCATGCCGAGGTGGGGCGCAATGGCGGATCCAACGTCAAGCCGCCGATCTGCTCCGATTGCCATTTGGCGCACCGGAGCACAGACGAAGAGGCTGAAGAAGACAAACCTCGCTCCCTCAAGCCCGAGGCGCGCGTGTGCGCCGGTTGCCACCCTCAGGCGGCCGCGCTGTACAATGGGAGTATCCATGCCACCGCGTCGGCGGAGTTGGACGCACCGGCTTGCTGGGATTGCCATGGTGCGCACGGCATCCGACGCAAAAACGATCCGGAGGCCAAGACCTATCCGCCCAACGTGATCAAGACCTGCGGCGGCTGCCACGCCCAACACATGGGCGAACAGTTTCACGAAGGCAACGGAGCTGAGCGCGTGGCCCAGTACATGGACTCGGTCCACGGTCGGGCAATCGCCCGCGGCGGGCCGGTGGTGGCGGCCACCTGTGGGCACTGCCACGGACATCACGACATCCGGCCGTCGGCCGACCCGAAGTCCAAGGTAAATCATGAAAACATTCCGCACACCTGCGGCCAATGCCACGGCGGGATTGAGGCAGTCTTTGCCCAGAGTGTCCATGCGGAGGTCGCCCGAGAGGGCAATGGCGAAAAGACCCCGCCGGTCTGTACCGATTGCCACTCGGGTCACGAAATCAGCCACGCGGATACGCCCGAATTTCTGCGCGACATCGTCAGTGAATGCGGTTCCTGTCACGCTAACCTGTATGAGAGCTACCGGGAAAGCTATCACGGAAAGGTCCAGCAATTGGGCAGCAAGCGCGCGGCCAAATGTTCCGATTGCCACGGCTGGCACAATATCCAGCGGGCAGAATCCGCGAACTCCAGCATGTGCGGAGACCTGCGCGTCCAAACCTGCGCCCGTTGCCACCCGGAGCTGCATGACATGAGCGATCAGGGGCGCGCGAACTTTGCTTCCTACAAGCCCCACGCCGACTTCCGGGACAAGGATCGAGATCCGCTCCTGTTCTATATCTGGAACTACTTTATCGTCGTCATGGGCCTGACCTTCACCGCCTGGGGGCTGCACACTGCGGCATGGATGATCCGCGGCGCCATCAACCGCGCGCGCAGCGGGCCCCGTCCGGTCCATAAGGCCAACCCGCATGCGATCCAACGCTTTACACCCTGGCAGCGCTGGACCCATGCCCTGGCGATGACCAGTTTCTTGGGACTGACGATGACCGGACTGCCGCTGAAGTTCAGCGACCGGGATTGGGCGGGCGCCCTCATGGGGCAGTTGGGTGGGCCCCACGTGGCGGGGATCGTCCACCGGTGCTTCGCCTCCATGGTGCTGTTGTATCTGATGCTGCACTTGGTCCACTTGTGGCGCATTCGCAAGGGCAGCGGTGCGCCTTTGCTCCAGCGGCTGTTTGGGCCCAACAGCATGCTTCCGTCCTTCACGGACGTCAAACACTTCTGCCAGATGATCAAGTGGTTCTTCGGTCGCGGACCGAAACCAAAGTTCGACCGGTACACCTACTGGGAAAAGTTCGACTATCTCGCGGACGTTTTCGGGACGCTGGTGATCGGCGGAACCGGGTTGCTGCTATGCTTCCCGACGTTCTTCGCGGAGTTTCTGCCCGGCTACTCGTTCAACGTGGCGACGCTGGTCCACGGCTACGAGGCCCTGCTGGCGGCGGGGTTCATCTTCACGGTCCACTTCTTCAACGGCCATCTGCGATGGGAAAAGTTTCCTGTGGACAAGGTGATCTTTACCGGGCAACTGCCGGAGGAAGAATTCCGCGAGGAGCGCCCGGCGGAGTACGAACGGCTCCTCGCCTCGGGCGGTTTGGAAGCGCTTCGGGTCAAACCGGCCTCCAAGTGGCTCCATTTCGCCGCTGGGTTCGCCGCGATTTTCGCTCTTCTGGTAGGAATAGTTCTCGTTATTTTCATCGTTCTTGCGTGGCTCCTGTAGTGCCGTGCGACGATCCTTTCTGACCATTACAGCAGAGCGCCATTGAATCAAATTCAGTTGCAAGCTCCCTGAAATCATGATAGATTTAAATCAATCTTGAGGTGGGTATATAGGAAGTCATTTTCCCAAAATTTGGAGTGAGCAACGATGAAGAAGACCGTAATGTTGATAAGTTGTTTCGCCTTGGCGGTCGCCCTGACGGCCTGTGGTGGACAGAAAAAAGCAGAAAATCCTGACGACGTTTTTGCCAACTTGCAAGACGCCAGCAAGAAGAAGGACTTTGGCGCCATGTACGACATGCTGTCCAAGAAGGCCCAGGACAGTGCCGAAGAGATAAGGAAGGGTATTGTTACGAAAGCGGACGCAGGTTGGGCCGCGTTGTCGGATGAACAGAAGGCAGAAGCAAACGAAAAGATGAAAAAGGAACTTGGTATCGATTCGTTTGACGCTCTGAAAAAAATGGCCGCCCGCGATTTCTTCGAAAAGGTAGCCGGAACCAATCCAGACAAGGTGGGCGCGGGCCTGTTGGCCAAGTTCGAAAAGGCCGAAGTGACAAAGTGCGCGATGAACGAGGACAAGAAAACGGCCACTTTGGAGTTCAAAGATCACGAGGGCAAAGAGTATAAAGAGACTCTCGTATTGGAAGAGGGTAATTGGAAGCTAGACTACAAACTCGAAGGAGGAGGTTTCAAGCTCGGGGATCTTATTCCGAGTGGCCTCGGTTTATAAGCCTCCGCTTCAATACGATTCAAAAGGGTAAAGTTATTAAGCCACCGGCCGATATCTCGACCGGTGGCTTTTTTGTGCCCGATACCACGTAGCGATCGCCTAATTTCCTTGCGACGCCGGAGGCCCTGTGGTAGCGTAGCCCCGCGAATGGTGGCCGGAAAGGCCGGAAAGCAACGATAACCAGTGGAGTGAGCGAAAAATGAAGAAAACGATTGCGATCATGGCCTGTTTTGCCCTGGCCTTTACCCTGTCCGCCTGTGGCGGAAGCGCCAAGGCCGATACCCCCGAAGAAGTGTTCGAAAATATGAAGAAGGTTGTCAAAGACAAGGACTTCGGCGGGCTATACGACATGTTGTCGAAAGATTCTCAGAGTGGCATAGAGAAATCAAAAGAGAAGGCTATTCCGGTCTTAGAAAAAACCTCAACGGTGGTCCCCGAAGAGAAAATGAAAGAAGATCTCGAAAAGAGATTCGGTGTATCCTCATTGGATGAATTCAAAGCCATGAGTACCCGGGATTTCTTTGTGCGCTTATTCAGTGAGTTAACCAAAGACGACGACAACTTCGAGAAGATGGACAAAGCGACGATTGAGGAATGCAAATACTCGAAGGACGAGAAGTCGGCAACGTTGACGATCAAGGAGGCGGACGGCAAGACGAACGACATGAAGGTTGTCCTCGAGGACGGGTCCTGGAGGCTGGACATGAGCGAAATGTTTGGCGGATAAAACCCTTTGTTTGGAGACGCCCGAAGCGGTGAATAAGGGCTTGCCGATAGCGCTGTGCGGAACGCTTGTCTTCGGCCTGTGGGCGTGTAGCGACACACCGGTTGTGTCGGATACCGAGCCGGTGCAGCACGAGGAGCTTGCTGTAGTTGAACCGCCCCCGGTGGAACTGCCGAACGAGGCTCTTGTGGTGGACACGTTTCCGGAACTCGAGCTGTTGGATGGCAACGGCCAGGCGGATACCCCCGAAGCGCTTTTCCATTTGATGAAGCGGGCGGCGTTGTCGAAGGACTATGGCGTGATTTTCGACTTGCTGTCCGCTTCCGGCCAGGAGCAATTCTCCAAGTTCAAAAACAAAGTGGCCGGCATTATGAAATTCTCTTTGGCCTCGGCCAAGCAAGAGGATCGGGCTAGGCTCGAATTCCAACAACAAGCCCAACTGAAACAGATGTTCGGTGTTTCTTCCGCGGACGAACTCGAAGCAATGAGTCCGCGAGAATTCTACGTGACGATGACAACCCATGCTGCGAAAAGCCGTGACTCGCTCGGCGAATACGCAGATTCCACGCTTGAGCGATGCGAGTACCACGAAGGCAACGAATCTGCAACCCTGATCATCCTAAACCCCGAGGGCGAGGAAGATCAGGTGGCGGTTATCCTGGAAGGTGGGTCGTGGAAGGTCAATTTTCTCGGGCCAATGACCGGCCGCTGATTGCATGCTCAAGGGGCCCGGTGTGCAGGGAGACCTTCTTCCAATCCTCGAATGGAGGTTTTTTGTAATGAAAAAGCTGTTGCCGACCGCGTTGTGTTGTGTTCTTGTCCTCGGCCTGTGGGCGTGTAGCGATACGCCGGTTGCGCCTGCGCAACAACCGGCAACCGAGCCGCTGGATGGAGCCGGGCGGGCTGATACAGCCGAAGCGGTTTTCCATTTGATGAAGCAGGCTGGCCTGTCAAAGAACTTTGAGGTTCTTTACGACCTCATGTCCGTGTCCAGCCAAGAACAGATTTCCAAGATGAAGGACCAGGCGGTCCAGGTGATGGAGTCGATGACATTCTCTGCCAAGCCGGAAGACCTAGCGAAAGTTGAAGCTGCGCAACAAAAGCAGTTAACAGAGATTTTCGGCGTATCTTCGGTAGATGAACTCAAGGCGATGAGTCCTCGGGATTTTTTCGTCGCGCGTACTGCCAAGGCTGCGAGTAGCGACGAGGCCATGGCAGAACTCGAAAAATCCACGCTTGCACGATGCGATTACGCCGAGGACAACGAATCCGCGACCCTGGTCATCACGAATCAAGAGGGCAAGGAAGAGAAAATCGCCGTGATCCTGGAGGCCGGGTCATGGAAGTTTGACTTTCTCCGGCCACTGAGCGGCCACTGATTGTGGGCTTACTTGGCTGAGTATAAAGGGACGTATTCTACCAATCCTCGAATGGAGACGTTTTTATAATGAAAAAGCTGCTGACACTAGGACTGTGCTGCATCGTCGCTTTCGGACTGTGGGCTTGCGGAGACGACAAAAAATCCCGCCGGCGGGCCAGAACATCTTCGTCCAAGGAGCAAACTGAAACCAAGAGCAAGGATTCGAAGAATCAGGCCGACGCCCCAACACCAGACAAGCCGGAGGTAAAAGAAACCGAAGGCCACGACACGTCCAAGGTGAACGAGCCGCCCGTCAGTGGCGGGGGGGCGGGCTCGCCGGAAGCCCTCTTTGATGCGATAAAGCAAGCCGGGTTGGCGAAAGACTTTGGTGCGATCTACGATCTGATGTCTGGGCCCAGCCTCGCGCAGTTTGCCGCGATGAAAGAACAGGCGGTCGGTATGATGGGGATGGGACTGAGTATGGTTCCACCAGAGACGCGGGCCGCGGCCGAAGCTGCGCAAAAGGACCAACTCCAGGAAATGTTTGGCGTGTCGTCTATAGATGAAGTCAAAGCCATGAGTCCTCGGGATTTCTTTGTGCGCACGATGAGTCAAGCGGCCAAGTCGGGATCCGAGAGTCCTTTCTCGGAGTTAGACAAGACCGAGCTTATCAAAACCGAACTGTCTTCGGATGGTCAAAGGGCGACCCTGACCACCAAGGATGCCACAGGCGAAGAAGACAAAGCGACGATTGTTCTGGAAAACGGTCTTTGGAAGTTCGATTTTACCGAGCAAATGGGCGGCAATTAGCCGGAGCTCCGGCCCCTCGCCCGGCGGTGACAGAGTCATTACGCGAAGTGTGCAAGGAGTATGTCCTGAGAATGCCTGTAACGTGCGCGCTCTGCGATAAGTCTTTACAGCTGAGCGGGGTCTTGGAAACGAACCTTTAGGCATCAGAGTCGGCTTCTTTCGGCTCTTCAAAAACCCGTGTATTGGGATGGAAAGTGTGCCAGGCGAACCAGAACGCGCGCAAGACCGGTAGCTCGTTTCCTTGTACATCGAAAATCTGGCACGTATCGGATTCCCCGTGATAGCGGACCGTTAGCTTCTGCCCGCCGACGACATCTTCAAACACGGGCGGCATCTTTTTCAACACGCCATGCAAGTAGGCCTTGGTCTGATCGCCCACACGGATGCCCGTCACGATCGCCTTTCGATGATAGCGCGAGTCGTTATTGAGAACGGGAAAGAGCAATCTATCGGACTGTTCATAATTGCCATAGGGATAGCGCGCGTAGCGTCCGGCCGTGTACGGGCCGACCAGAACCTTGCTGTCAGCGTGCTCGGCACGCCAGCGACCCCAGGTGGTTACGGAGGCCACGATCATCTCCAGTCGCGCGTCGGTCATGGGGCCGACCACCGCTGTGCCGGTAATCTGGCTCCAGAAGCTTTCCGTCTCCCGATCCCACATCAACAGGTCGCTCTGATAGAGATACCCGGAGACTCCGAACGTATAGGTACGTCCTTCGATCGTGCGATTGAACGCCAGGGCGCTGCCGCATAGTGGGCAATAGGTCACGGCAATCGGTATTTTGCCGATCACATCGTTCACGATTTCGTGTCGGTCGAGGATCTTGATCGGATAAGCGTGCGCCTGGCTGTTCAGGACCACACCGATTACCTTTTCGTGATCGGCCAGGTGCTTCACCTTCCCGGCGGTGGTGTATTGCGGGTTGTAAATCGGTGGGATCGCGTCACGCGGGTTGGCGGCGGCGACGGCCTTAAGCACGTGCTGGGGGTCAATCGAATGGCGGACTTTGGCGTTGCGATGGATCAGAAACGCCGAAGGGCCTAAGTCCGACGGAATCGGTTCACTTGGCGGTGGACTCCGCTCGTCCGGGGCCGCGACCCCGTCTTGTTTTTTCGACAGTGGTTCGGTTTCATCGTTGGGTCGATCGGCATTGGAGCAGGCTCCTAGAAGAAGTACTAGGACCAGACATGGAAAGGCTATGCATTTCGCAATCACGAAAAATCCTCACGGAAGCGATTCAAAGAAGACTTGCACGGCCAGAACGGCATTCTAACACACCCGGGCAGACATGCGAGAAAAAAACGTTCTTGCGCGCCGGTAGACGTTTACTTCGCGGTACAGCTCACGCTCCCGGTCCGGCCCACTGAGGTGTCGAACAAGCGATGAACACGCACCGGTTCGCCGCCTTGCGCCATAGACTGTCGTGCCGCTTCCAGGGTGCCCACCGTTCGAGCACCGGTGGCGCCGTC
>JAJDCN010000278.1 GCA_029260815.1 Planctomycetota bacterium | reverse complement strand
CGGACGATCGGCTCTTCCTGCGCCTGAGCCTGGCTCACGGCCAGCACCAGAAATCCGACGCCCACCAGAGCCACCAGGCCGATCCGGCCGGCCGCGCGCATCCAGGAATGAATCAAGGTTCGGTCTCCAATTCCGGACTGAAGTTCTCGAAGCGAAGCAGGTCTTTGAGGAAGGTCAGCGTAATCTGACCGGTGGGCCCGTTGCGCTGCTTGGCAATACTCAACTGGGCCTGATTCGGATTTTTTTCTTTGTCATAATAATCGTCACGGTACAACAGCAAGATCACGTCAGCGTCCTGTTCGATAGAGCCGGACTCGCGGAGGTCTGACATCCGCGGCTTGTTGCCTTCGCGGGCTTCCACGGCGCGGGACAACTGGGCCAGGGCCACCACCGTAACGTCCAGCTCCCGGGCGAGGGCCTTGAGGGAACGGGATATGGCGGTAATTTCCTGCTGGCGACTCTCGGTGGCCGGCCCTTCCATCAACTGGAGGTAGTCAATCAGGACCAGCTCGATGTTGTGTTTCGCCTTGAGGGCTCGGGCCTTGGACTTAAGTTCCAACACCGACAGGCCGGGGGTGTCGTCGATGAAAATGGGGGCCTCCGAAAGCACGCCCGCCGCGCCGGCCAGTTTGCTCCATTCCTCCCGGTTGAGGTATCCACCGCGCATGCGGTGGGCATCCAGATGTGCGTTGCTGCAAAGCATGTTCTGAGCGATTTGTGTCTTGGCCGTTTCCAAACTGAAAAAGGCGACCGACCGCTTGTGCTGCACGGCGACATGCTCCGCCAGGTTCAAGGCGAAGGTGGTCTTTCCCATGGAGGGGCGCGCGGCCAGGATCACCAGTTGTGACGGCTGTAGGCCGGTCGTCAAATCATCCAGTTCTGTGAATCCGGTCTGGATGCCGGAGATTTTTCCCTTACTCCAGGAGTCGATTTGAGCCATGGTCGCGGTGACGATGGCGCTGATGTGTTCGGTCTCGGACGATTCGCGCTGGTGGGCGACTTCAAAGATTTTCTGCTCCGCCTTGTCCAGCAATTCGCGGGGCGAACCCTTCCAGGCCCGGGCATCCTCGAGGATCTGGCGAGCATTCTGGGTCAGGGCACGCATGACTGCGTTTTCCTGAACAATCCTGGCATGATGCTCCACGTGAAGGGTGGAGGGTACCTTCTGGGCCAGTTCCGCCAGGTAGACCACGCCGCCAGCGGCCTCGAGACTGCCGGTGCGTTTGAGCTCTTCCGGCAAGGTGACCGCGTCGATGTGTCGGTTCACGTCAAACAAACGCATCATCGATTCAAAAATGGCTCGGTGAACGGAGGTGGAAAAAGACTCGGGCTTAAGCAGCCGGGCGGCGGTGGCAATGGTGTCCCCATCGAGCAGAACAGCCCCGAGGACACTGGCCTCCGCCTCGTGATTTTGGGCGACCGAACCATCGGCCAGGGTGTCGGGTGTGATTGCCATCGCAGGCCAAATCCCCTTCATCGCGCCCCGGCGGGGCTAGTTTTCTTCGACGACCCAGACCTTGGTGGTGGCCGAAACTTCCGGATGTAGCTTCACGGAAATCTCGTAGACGCCCAACTCTTTGATGTGCTCCTCAGGCATCACGACCGTCTTGGGGTCCAACTCGATCCCGTCGCCGGCAAAGGCCTCGGCGATCATGGCCTCGGAGACTGATCCGTACAGGTGTCCGTTTTCGTCGGCCTTGGCCGTAACCGTGCATGAAACGGCGGACAGCTTGGCGGCCAACTCTTCAAATTCGCCCTTTTCGGCCAGCATCTGGGCCTCGTACTTCTGTTTTTCAGATTCCAGCCGTAACAGGTTGTCCGAGGTGGGCTCCACGGCGAACCCTTGGGGGATGAGATAATTGCGTCCGTAGCCGTTGGCCACTCGGACCACCTCGCCCCGCTTGCCCAGCTTGTCGATTGTCGTTTTGAGTAACAGCTTCACCGTCTTGCTCTCCTGCTTGGTTTCAACTTACGCCGAGTACGAAATTAGGGCCAAAAATCGCGCCCGCTTGATTGCGATCTTGGCGGACCGTTGGTGTTTGGCGCAGTTGCCCGAGCGCTTGCGCGAGAACATCTTGCCCTGATTGGTGCACAGCTTGGTGAGGGTCGGGATGTCCTTGAAGTCGATCTCCTCAATCCGTTCCCGGCAAAAGCGGCAGCGGGTGGGCTCATTGAATCGTCGTCGGGTGGTTGTCCTTGCCAAAATCAAACTCCTATCTGGTTATCGTGTACAACACTAAAATGGAATGTCATCATCCATTGGCGGGGGGCCACCCGGTTCGGGCGCTCCACCACCTTGGACGGCTCCGCTTGAGGCCGGCCTGCCGCCCCCCTCGCCCCGGGGCGAGAGAAATTGGACGTTTTGGGCCACGACGCGGATCTTGCTGCGCTTCTGGCCATCCTGTCCCTCCCAGGTATCCATCTGTAGGCGGCCTTCCACCAGGACCGATCGCCCTTTCGCGAGGTATTCGCAGCAGTTCTCCGCCTGCCGGGCCCAAACAGTGACGTCAATAAAGAGGGTCCGTTTCTGCTTCTCGCCGTCTTTGGTATACACATCGTTGACAGCCAATCCAAGATCCGTCACGGCCATGCCAGCCGGCGTGTAGCGCAACTCCGGATCCTTCGTCAGGTTCCCGGCGAGGATCACCTTGTTCATGTTTGCCATCGTGCACTCCCTTTCGTACTGCCCGATCCCGCAACGAGCGTGCGGTTACGCCTGATCCGCAGCCGGTTCTTGTGCTGGTGCCTCGGCCTCTTTGGGCGTCACTGCCTCGGGCGTTGCGGTTTCTGCGGACGCCGCCTCCTCGGAGGTTGCAGCCTTTTCGGCCTTGGGTTTTGACACCGGCTTGGAACCACGACCGAAGGGATGAGGCTCCGCCTCCAGGTGCTTCTGGGACCGGGGGTTGAATGCCAGGACCAGGACCCGCAAGATTCGTTCGTCCAACACACACTGCTCGCGCAATTCCCGGATCTTCTCCGGATCCATCTCGAACAGGATCAGGACGTAAACGGCTCGCTTCTGCTTGTTGATCTCATAAGCCAAACGCCGATCGGCCCATTTGGTAGCCGATTCGACCTGTCCGTCAAAACGCTCGATCAGCTTGCGCAACTCAGCCTCGACGTCTTCCCATGCCTTGGCTCCGAAGGCGTTTTCCAAAACGAGCATTGCTTCATACTTCTTCAAATCTCTTCTCCGTTGAACCTGATCTGCTAGTTGTGTCTATTCATTGCCGCTTCGATACCTTCGGACACCCATCGTTCCACGGCCTCGGCCGCGTCCCAGAGGGCCTGGTCGACGGCCTTCTTCTCCGCCGGCTTAAAGCGAGAGAGCACGTAATCGGCTCCGTCCACGTGGCCACGCTCGCCGATCCCGATCCGAAGACGGGGAAAGTCATCGCTGTCGAGCCAATCAGAAACGGATGCCAGCCCGTTGTGGCCGCCCGTCCCGCCGCTCCGCCGCATGCGGATGGTCCCCACCGGCAGGCTCATGTCATCACAAAGGACCATGATCTCGGACAACGCACAGGGTTGCGCCGTGACCAATTCGTTGACGGCCACGCCGGTCTGGTTGACGTAGGTTGTCGGCTTGCACAGGGTCACCTGTTGGCCACCGATCGTCCCCACCCCGACAATGCTATTGTGTCTTTTCTTCTTTACTTGGATCCCATTCCGTTGGGCCAGCAAATCGATTGCCAGGAAGCCGACGTTGTGTCGGGTCTGGTCGTACTTGGCGCCGACGTTTCCGATTCCGACCACCAAGTGCATATTCTACATCCTTTCGCCGACCGAATCAGAACGTGACAATATAACCCACTCCCGACGGTTACGCAAGCGCAAACTGACCGGTCTGACCACAAAGAAGCGGCGGCGCATAGAAACAATTTATCTTTACTTAAACCTGTTGCTCTATGGGATTAGCGGCCTTCGGGCGACGCTCTTCCGTGAATTTGCCGGCTGGACAAACCTGCGAACGACGTGATAGCCTGTATGCTCGATTCCGGCACAAATTCGGTTCCAGCATTAAAATCATGAGAAAGTGAGGCTCCAATGTTTGAACACGCACCCGAACCGTGGGAAAGCGCAATCGACGGGCAAGGCCGTGGCGTCGTCCTCTCGCGTCAGGCGGATCACGATATGATTCACAGCAAACTTGTGGCTGTTCTCGCCACGGACCCCGGCATGGACCCCGATGCCAATGCCGGGCGGATTGTCGCTTGTGTCAACGGCTGCGCGGGGATCACCGCGGAAGCATTGGCTTCGGTTTTCCCCCGCCTTCGATCACACCTGGCGACCATTCAGGAACTGTTAGAAGCGGCCTTGGCCAACGGCTCGCCCGAGGCCACGCAGCAGGTCCAAGAGGCCCTCGGCCATACAAACCAATGCCTGAGAGCCTGGGAGGGTGCCTAGACGACACACTTGCGAGCGTGGATTTGCCAGTGATCGCCACCGGGACGGGGCCCCACGGCCTCCTCGCAGGCTTGCAGCTCAAAATCTCGAAAGAAATTATCGATCGCGACGCGATCGAAGTAATGATGCGGATGGCTTTTCTCGCCGCTGCCGGGAATCACAAACGTGTCCGGTTCAATCTCGTCGCCGTGACCGTAATGCTCGTTTCGGGTGGAAATCAATGTGGCCAAGAACGCGCCGCCGGGACGCAGAACGCGAACCACCTCCAGAAGGGTCATACCGATTGTGTCAGCAGTGCCGTGGTAGATGACGTTCCAGGCAAGGACCGCGTCGAAGCTTTCGGGCG
>JAJDCN010000277.1 GCA_029260815.1 Planctomycetota bacterium | reverse complement strand
GGGTTGATGATGAAAGCGAGGTCCTTGGCGTCAACACCGCCGCCCAGTTGTGCGAGGCCGCCGTCTATCTGCGCTGGCGCATCCTGGGTCGGCTGATGCTTTCGGGCGTGACGATCGCCGATCCGGAGAACACGTACATCGACGAGGGCGTCTCCATTGGTCCGGGCACCCGGATCCTGCCTTTTACGGTGATCCGTTCAGGCGTCCGGATCGGCAGCAACTGCGAGGTCGGGCCGTTTACGCATCTTCGTCCTGGCACCGTGCTGGAGGACGGAGCGGAGGTGGGCAACTTTACCGAGGTCAAGGCCTCCGTGATCGGGCCCGGAACCAAGGCGAAACATCTCAGCTACTTGGGCGACGTGACGATCGGTGCGGGAGCCAACATCGGTGCAGGAACGATCGTGGCCAACTACGACGGAAAGAGCAAACACAAGACGGAGATTGCCGACGGAGCCTTCATCGGCAGCGGCACCGTGTTGGTCGCGCCGGTGAAGGTCGGCGAGAACGCGGTAACCGGTGCCGGTGCCGTGGTGACCAGGGGGCAAGATGTTCCGGCGGGACAAGTCGTGATCGGGGTGCCGGCCAAAACGCTTAAAAAGGGGGAGAAGGCACGATGAAAAAAAAATCGCTCCAAGTAATCGCGGGCACGGCCAACCAATCCCTGGCGGCGAAGATTTGCGATTACCTGTATCTGTCGCCAGCCGAAGCGGAGGTGGAACGCTTCCCCGACGGCGAATGGAACGTAAAGCTCAACAGCGACATCCGCGACACAGACGTTTTCATCATCCAGCCGACCTGCCCGCCGGTCAACGATTCCATCATGGAGCTGCTGTTATTGATCGACTGTTGCCGCCGGGCCTCGGCTCACCAGATCACCGCGGTGATCCCCTACTTCGGCTACGCCCGTAAGGACCGAAAAGACGAAGGGCGCGTGCCCATTTCAGCCAAACTTGTCTCTAACATGATCGTCTCCGCCGGAGCCCAGCGGGTCCTGACTCTGGACCTCCACGCCACGCAGATTCAGGGCTTTTTTGACATTCCCGTGGACCACCTGTACGCCGCTCCGGTGTTTATCAAGTACTTCCAGGAAAAAGGAATCAAGGACCTGACGGTGGTCAGCCCGGACGTCGGCCGCACCAAGCTGGCCCGCGTGTATGCCCAGAATCTGGGCGGCGAGTTAGCCGTGGTGGACAAGGTCCGCACCGGGCCCGACCAGGTGGCCGCGGGCACCGTGATCGGCGATGTGAAGGGCCGCAATGTGATCCTGCCGGACGATATGATCTCCACCGGCGGCTCGATCGTTCTGGCAGCCAACGTCGTCATGGAGCTGGGGGCCAAGAGCGTGCACGTGTGCGCCACCCACGGCATCTTGTGCGGCGATTCGATTCAGAGGCTGAATGACGCCCCGATCCAGGAGGTGGTTGTCTCCGACTCGGTACCTATGGAGGGCCTGCCCGCCGGAGCCAACATCAAGACCCTGACCGTCGCTCGCCTGTTAGGCGAGGCGATTCGACGTATTCATGAAGGCGAATCGGTCAGCGCCCTGTTTGAGACCTGAAACCCCCCGTCCCAACCGAAAGAGGAATTTGAAGTGGAAACAGCAGTATTGGAAGCAACCGACCGTCAAAAGACCGGGACCCTGGCAAGCCGTCGCGAACGCTCGAGCGGAAAGATCCCGGGGGTCCTGTATGGGCACAAAGAAGAAACGCGCACCTTCGTGATTGATGCGGAGCAGTTCATTGAGCTTTTCCGCCATGGCGCGCGGATGGTCGAACTGAAAATCGGCGGCAATACCGAGCAGGCCATCATTAAGGAAGTGCAATACGACCACCTGGGCGACACGATTGTCCACGTGGATTTTATACGCGTCTCCATGACCGAGAAGGTTGCGGTGAGCGTCGAGGTGGTGCTCCACGGCACGCCCGCCGGCACGCACGAAGGCGGCCATCTGGACCAGCCGATCCATCAGGTCACCGTGGAATGCCTGCCGAACCGCATTCCGGAGAAAATCGACGTTAACGTGGTCGACCTGCCTTTGCATGGCTCCATCTCCGTGGCTGATCTGCAATTGCCCGAAGGCGTGACGTGTCCCATGGCCCCGGATCTCAAAATCGCCATCGTTCACGAGCCGCGCGGAGTAAAACCCGAAGAGGCCGAAGGCGCCGAAGCCGAAGAGCTTGAAGAGGGTTCCGCCGAGCCGGAAGTCATTCGTCAGAAGAAGGAAGAGGAAGAGCCGGACAAAAAGAGCTAACGGTTCTCCGATCTCGCGTGACGCGCGCCCACAGTTCGAATGCCGGTGATCCGCAACCATGAAAGCCTGGGATGAAGCGTGGCAAACGGAGGCCGGGCGCCGGGATTGGCTCGAGCCGCATCCCTTTGTCCTCGCCGCAATTCCCGGTCTCAAAGCTCAAGAGGCAACCACGGTGCTGGACTTGGGGTTCGGCGTCGGCCGGCACGCGATCCGGCTGGCCGCCGAAGGGTTTGCGGTCCACGGACTGGAAGCTAGCGCGGCTGGTTTGCACTATGCCGAGCAATGGGCGCAGCGGGAAGGGCTGAAAGTAAATTTTCAGATCGGCGCTATGACCCGGATGCCCTACGC
>JAJDCN010000276.1 GCA_029260815.1 Planctomycetota bacterium | reverse complement strand
CCGCCGCGACCACGTCGGTGGGGATCGCTGCAAGATCGGGCAGGAAGTCGTTGGATTCCTGCAGCGGGACGTAGTAGACCCGGCCCTCGGCGAACAGCGCCCCGCGGCTATAGGGCGGATAGCCGGGCGTCGGGACGATGACGATGTCCCCGGGATTGACGAATCCTTCGGGCAGATGGAAGACCGCCTCTTTAGAACCGAGGGTGGAGCAGATCTGGGTCGCTGGATCGATCGAAACGCCGAAGCGCCGGTTCATCCAGGCCGCGGCCTCCGCCCGGAACTCGGCCGCGCCGACGTAGGATGGGTAACCGGCCGTGGCACGGCTGTCCAAAGCTGCTTTGCAGGCATCCCGGATCACCGTGGGTGTTGGAGTGGTCGGGTCGCCGACGCCGAAGTCGATCGGCTCGATTCCTTTTTCCTTGAGCTTGGCGACTTCACGGTCGACTTCGGCAAAAGCGTACGATCCGATCGATTGGACGCGCTTGGACGGCTCGATATTCAACGGTTCCTCCTCCGATAGTTTCTTGCCATGGGTAATGTATCGTCTTAGGTGGCGGGTGTTGCAAAGGCCCGTTCGCGGCTGCGCTGAAAGACTGCCTTGCGTCGCGGGCCGCCGATGTGGTCCCAGGGCAGGACCTCCTCTTCGCCCCGTTCGCGCAGGGCGTAGAAGTCTGCATCCAAGCCGGTCTCTTCAAAGGCCGCTTGCCAACGGTCGAACGAGAAGATCTCGTGCCACGGGTCCAGCTTGGCGCCGTTGCGCCAAGCTGCCAAGATCGCGGCGCCAAGTCGTCGGTCGCCTCGGGCGAAGACCCCTTCCAGATAACTGCGCTCCGGATCGTGCAGCTTCAATCGGATTGAGCGCCGATGGTTAAGCGAGCGCAGGTACTTGTGCTTCTCCCGCGTCTGCTCGATCGAGATCATGGGATCCCACTGAAACGGCGTAAACGGCTTGGGAACGAACGTGGAGACGGACACGGACACCTGGCAGGGCCGGCCGACTTCCGCCTTGGACGTGTCGCTGATCGTGTAGGCCATATCCACGATACCCTTGACGTCGTCTTGTCGTTCGTCAGGCAGGCCGACCATGAAGTAAACCTTCACCCGGTTCCAGCCCATCCGCGTCGATTCACGCACCGCCTCATAGAGCGATTCGTTCAATACGTTCTTGTGGATTATCTTGCGCAGTCGGTCGGTGGCCACCTCCGGTGCGAGTGTCAGAGACGACTTGCGTACCGCTGACAAGATCGTCGGCACCTGGCGGACCTGTTCGTTGACCCGCAGGGACGGCAGGGAGATGTTCACCTTTCGTCCTTCGAAGGTCTTGGTCATTTCGATCAGGAGCTCCTTGAACTTCGGGTAATCGCTCGTGGAGAGCGACACCAGAGAGATTTCATCATGCCCAGTGTTGCGGTAGGATTCCTCGGCCAGCTTGGCCAGCAGCTCCGGTGGCCGGTAGCGTAGCGGCAGCTTGGTCATTCCCGCCTGGCAAAACCGGCAGGCTTGCGGGCAGCCGCGCATGATCTCGAGCATGATCCGGTCGTGGATCGTCTCGATGTTTGGCACGATCGGCTTAGTCGGGAACGGCGCATTGGCGAAGTCTCGCACAATCGCTGGGGCGACCACCTCCGGGGCCTCCGGACAGGTCGGCGCGATCGAGACCAGGGTTCCATCCGGATTGTAGGTCGGCTCGTACAGAGCCGGGGCGTACAGGGACTCTACGTGGGAGACCAGATGCTTGATCTGGGCCATGCGGTCGTCCGGGTAAAGCTCCCGAGCCTGCTTAAATTCGTCGATGAACGGGTCCAGAGTATCTTCCGCGTCGCCGTTGAAGAAGATGTCGATGAAATCGGCCATGGGCTCGGGTGTTTGCGAGCCGCAGCCGCCGACGACCACCAGCGGGTCCGACGCGGTCCGCTCGGCCGACAGGATTGGAATGCCTGCCAGGTCGAGCATATTGAGCACAGTGGTGTAGCACAGCTCGTACTGGATCGAGAAGCCGACCACATCGAACTCGCGCACCGGTGTGAACGACTCCAAAGTATACAACGGGATCGCCTCACGACGCATGACCTGTTCCATATCCAGCCACGGCTGGAAGGTGCGCTCGCACAGGGTGTCGGACCGCTGGTTCAGAATATGGTAGACGATCTGCAGGCCCAGATGGGACATGCCGATCTCGTAGGTGTCGGGAAAGGCGAAAGCGAACCGCACGTCGACCCCTGAGGGATCCTTGACGATGGCGTTCCACTCCCCTCCGATATATCTGCCGGGTCTCTCGACCGTCGACAATACCCGCTCGGTGCGGGCTTTCAGTTCATTCATGGCTACTCCTTTACGCTCCTGCGAGTCCAGGTTAGCCAAGCAATTGTACTCCATTTTACACCGATTTCAACCATCCGGCATAAGATCTGGAAGTTCCTGAACGATTTCTCTTGACGGCGCTGAATCTTTGCCTTACTTTTCTGCTTTAAAAGCCTCCTGACTCTGGGTCGTGCAGGGGGGTGGAGCCATCACGAATCGAATGAGCGAGGAGATATCATGGACGGGAAAAAGCTGGTTGGGATCGGCCTTCTGATTATTATCGTAATGACGGGATTCTTTACCTGGAAGGACTCTGCCGTCACGAGCGCGCAGGCAGACATCGATAAGCTGGGCTACGAGATTGCGTTGTTGAACGATGAGATCAAGGATCTTGAGGAAGACCGAAAGGATAAGGAGACGTCGGCGGATGAGAAAAAAGAGATTGCTGAAGAAATCAAGCTTATCCGAGAAGAGATCACCAACATTGGAGAGCAGGGGCGTGAACGTGATCTCGAGTTAAGAGAGGAGAAAGTCGACCAAAAGTCCAACAACTTCATGCTGATGATGATCCGGTGGATTGGTTTGCTTGTGTTAGGCCTGGGCATGATGATGATGGTCAAGGACGGCAGCGACTATGAAAAAGTTGGGGCCCTGATCGCGATTGGTTTTATTGTGCAGCGCTTAGTATAGCAATCCGATTGATGCGGCCAACAGCGGTCGCTTTGAGCGCGTGTCTACAAGGACCGGCCATACCATCGGCCGGTCCTTTTCTATTGGGTGAGCGTGACGATACCGAACTGGACCAGGCCGATCACGAAGCCGAGAACGCCGCCGAGAACCTCGATGTAGCGTAACTCCTTCTTGGCGATGCGGAAGACGATGGCCTCCAGCTTCTCGATCTCGAAGGCCTCGACCCGATCGTGGACGATCTTGCGAAAGTCCAGCTTGCCTTCCAATTGACCGGTCACACTGTCGATCAACTCCGGCAATACGCCTCGCAGCTCCTTGACCAGTCCCTGCTTGATCTTCGTCGCGAAGTCTAGTGGCAGGAACGCCAGGATCAACGGGTTCAGATCGTCCAGCTTGCGGGTGATAAACTTCTGGGCGTGCTTGTCCACGAACTGTAAGAACTGGTCTTGATACTCCTGGTCGGCCAGGATCTTGGCGATGTCGTCGTGGGAAATCAGTTCTTGCTCGATGGTGTCGGCAATGCTGGCGGCAAAGTCTGTACGCCGCTTGGGCAGCAACCCTTGGACTGCAATCCCCAATAGGTTAAGCCGTCGCCGCGGCCGGAAGATCATCTTGACTGCCAGGAAGTTCGTAAACCAGCCGATTCCGGCGCCGATCGCCGGCAACGTAACGAGTAAGATCAGCGTCTGGTTCATCCGAGCGCATCCCGATAAATAGTCGCAGTGCCAGATGACGAGCCCTGGCACATGTACAAGCCCATGTTTTCGTAACCGCCGGTCTCCTGGGTGTAAGGCAACAATTCCACGTACAACAAACCCACTGGCCCGGTGTGGAAGATAATGTTGTAGGCCGGCTCCCTACCTATTTGCGGCATGGCCGCCTTCGCGGTGGCGGTGGCAAACTGCAACGCTTCAGCCAAGGCCTCGATGTGCGCGGTCTCCAGATGATGCAGATGAGTCTCGGCCGTGCCCAACGGGATGAAGAACGCGTCCAGTGGCCGCCGCATGAAGTAGGGGATCAACATCCGGATCTTGCCGCCGAAATCTTTGACCGTCAGTGATTCCGGATTGTTCTCCAGCATGTGCCGGGCGAAGGGTACGTCGTACCGCTCGTGGAAGCGGGCGTCGTCCTCGATCCGACGCGGTAGTACATTGGTATGGACAATCTGCATGTGCCCGTGGGCCAGGGAGCCGCCGACCAGCCGCCCGTAGTTTTTGATGATCCCCACGTAGCCGTTGTGGGGCGGGCCCTGGGTGGCGGTGGTCTTGGGCATCTTGGAGCCCTTGCCATGGAGCAGCTTGGCCTCGAGCATCAGCAGTCGTCCAAAGACCACCTTGAGGTCCGCCGGATCCTGGGTGTCGATGTCGTCGTAATGGTCGTTGGAGAACCATTGGAGCAGGTGGACGCCTCGAGCTTCCTGTCCCATGGCACTCGGCCCGTCGATCCCGATCTCCGGGGCGTCGCCGGCCTCGGCGAACCCGTCACCCGGATACACCACCGGATAGAGGTTCTTGTTGATGAACGTGTGGCGTCCGCTGGGCAGCTCGGTGATGTCGAGGATCGAGGTGGTCTTCCCGGTGCACACCGGGCAGCGCGCCAAATCTCGCGCGACCTGTTCCTCCGGATCCAGTGGAGCGGATGGTTGGTCTTCGGGCTCGTTGTCGCTGGGCCGCCGAGCCCGGGCGGGGGAGAACAGTACGCGCTCGTGATTGCGCGGATCGATCTGGCAGATGCCTTCGGGTTGGAATGACGGGATGCCTGGATCGCCGGTAATGGAGCCGGCCAATTGCTCGTAGGTCCAGTCGGCCATCATGTCGACGAACTCGGCCTGCTCGTCGAGCTTGTCTTTGGGAATCCCGTTCACGCGCGCGCCCCCGCGACGATCTTGAAGGTCCGGATCGCGTCGTCCAGATCCGCATCCGTCATTCGCGGATACAGCGGCAGCGAGAGGATCCGCTCGGAAAGGTCCTCGGCCACGGGGCACTGGCCCGGCGCCGGGTTGTACTTTTCAGCGTAGTACTGCTGCGTGTGCAGGGCACGGAAGTGAACGCCGACGCCGATGTTGCGCTCCTGCATCTCGTTCATAATCGCGTCTCGAGTTTTGCCGACCACGGCCGGGTCGATCTTCACGACGTATAAGTGGTAGGCGCTCTTCACGTGTTCGCGGATCGCCAACGGCTCCACGCCCGGCAGGTCGGCCAGGGCGGCGGTGTATCGCTCGGTCAGGGTCTTGCGCCGCTCCCACCAGCCGTCGACCTTCTTCAGCTGGTGGAGCCCTAGCGCCGCCTGGATGTCGAACATGTTGTACTTGAAGCCCGCCTCAATGGTCTCCCAGTGCTTGTAGCCTTCGGCCGAGTAGCGCTTCCAGGCGTCCCGAGAGATGCCGTGGAGCGCGAGCACGTGTAGCCTCTCGGCCAGCGCGTCGTCGTCGGTCACAATCATACCACCTTCGCCGGTGGTAATGTTTTTCGTGGCATAGAAGCTAAACGCTGCAACGGAGCCAAAGGTGCCGGCCTGCTTTCCTTTGTATTGCGACTCGATGGCGTGGGCGCAATCTTCAATGATCGCCAGCCCATGTTCCAGGGCGATCGCACCGATCTCGTCCATCTCGCACGGATGCCCGGCGAAGTGAACCGGTAGGATTGCGCGGGTCTTGTCGGTGATCGCGGCGCGGATCGCGGCGGGATCGATGTTGAGCGTATCGGGTTCCACGTCCACGAAGACCGGACGGGCCCCTACGTGCTCCACCACATTGGCCGAAGCGGGGAAGGTGATGGGTGTGGTGATGACCTCGTCGCCGGGCCCAATGTTTAGCGCAATGAGCGCCAGATGCAGGCCCGCAGTGCACGAGTTGACGCCGATGCCGTGCCGGGAGCCGACATGCGCAGCGAAGTCCGACTCAAATTGCCGCGTCTTCGGGCCTGTGGTGATCCAGCCGGACCGCAGGGTATCGACCACTTCGTCGATCTCGTCTTGCTCTATGATCGACAGGTGATAGGGTAGGAACGTCTGTCTTTTCGAATCCACCTCGTCCAAATGATCCCTCCTTGCAACAGATTTAACAAGACCAAGAAGTATACCATTCAAGCCACCGAGACACTACTTTGAACTTGGTGTTTCGAAGGGAGTAAGGACACATCCGAAGGGGGCCTTCTAATTTTCGGATGCGTCCGGCGCGCTTGTTTCTGCGGGATTTTTTCGTTCTTCGAGATTGCTAAGAACCCAACTCTTGAATCTAGCGTTGGCTTCTTTTTCGGCCAATTCGACGAGGGCGCTGGTAACCGCTTCGGATCGATCCTCTCGGATCGCCCCAAATGCGGCTTCACGAACGGCCAAGTCGCTGGACCGGAGGGCCTCCAGGGCGATCGGTGTACGTTCTGTCGGCGTCACATGTCGCAAGAGACTCAGGGCGCTGGCTCGGGTAGGCGGATTGGTTGCACCGCGCGCCGCTTCCAAAACGACGCCCTGCACCCGGGGATCGTCGAACACGTGATAGTTCTCGGTTTCGTCATACACGAACGACAGTTTCCGGTCGCCGTCTTCTACGTGCATGAGTTTTCCCTCAGTATTAAACCCCATCCTTTTGAAGCCGGCCGGACCGGTACCACCGGAACGGAATTGGTTGGTCTTCAAAAACCCCCAAAGGTCCAAGCTTTCGAAGGCCGCTCGGCGGGAGGAAATGTCCTGCCGGGTCAGGCTTTCTAAGACCCAAGGAAGATCTTTCTCCGTGGTTGTGGATAGAAGAAGATTGAAGGTTGCCCGCTGCACTTGTGGGTCTGGATCGGATGCCATTCGCGCCTTCATCGCGGCCCGTGCCGAAGGCAGTGGAACCAACGCAATGTCCTGTAGGAGACCAATCCTTTGGTTCACCGAGAGGGAATCATCGTCTAGTGCCGATATAGCCAGTGGTAGCACTTCTCCGGCGAGACCCAACCGATCGAATGCTCGCAAGGCGCCTTGCAAAATGTCGGGACTTGGCCAATCCTGGGCCAACTCCAGAATCGCTTTCTGCGCATCCTTTCCCAGGATCCGACCAATCCGTGCCAACATTTTTGCGTTGTCAAAGGTCGACTCTCCTTGTTGCAGATAGTGCAACAGAAACCAGCCGATCTCTTTTTCGTTACCCCCGAATGAATGTTTCT
>JAJDCN010000275.1 GCA_029260815.1 Planctomycetota bacterium | reverse complement strand
TCGGCCAGCCGGAGATTAAGGTCGGCGTCTTCCCGCCGGTAGCCGCGGCGCTCTTTCCGGCCCTGTTGGGAAACAAGCGAGCCTACGAGCTGGTGATGACCGGCGAGATCATCAACGCCCAAAAGGCCAGCCAGATTGGGCTTGTCAACGCGGTAATCCCGGAAGAAGCCTTCGAGACCGAAACCGCCGCATTCTTAAAACGATTCACCGACTTGAGCGCGCCCATCCTCAAGCACACCCGGCGAGCGGTGGCGGGCCCGACCGATGAGAAATTTTTGACTCGACTCAAGGAATTGGAAAAATATTACCTCAAGCAATTGATGAAGACCGAGGACGCGCACGAAGGTTTGACCTCGTTCTTGGAGAAACGAACGCCGGTGTGGAAGAACAAGTGACCCCATGACCGCTGGCACCAAACGAACCTTGTTGCCCTTTTACTGCCTGCTGATGGGCGTGGTGTCTCTGCCGACGTTTCTGACCTTGATCGTGCCGGCGTCAACAGTCGGCTTGGGCGTGTGGGCACTCACCCGTGTGCAGGCCCAGGGCGGCTCGGTGCGAGCGAATATTATCACGATGCTGGGGATGTCCTTCGCAGGGGTAGCCCTGTTATACGGTATCGCTCTGCGCGCCGAAGGATACGATCACACCGCCGTATGGGCACAGGTAAAGATCTTGTCGGACGATGAACGAAAGCTCGACATGCTCACCGCGTCAAACTACCTGTTGAGCATCTATCAACGAAAGTTTGAAGATGCCTACGGCATGCTTGCCGAGTCATCGAGAGAAAATCTGGGCATGGAGACATTCCAGGCAGAGCGGAAGAAGCACATGGAAAAGAACGGCGTGCCCCGCGGGATGCCATTATATGATATTGTAGAGGAAGACGACAACACCAGGCGGTTCACCTTCAACGCGAAGTATCCGGCCGGGCGCCGAAAAATCCAGGTGGTCGTTCGAGAAGACAAGATCGTCTCTTCCACATTGACCGAGATTGAGGAGGACCGTTGAAGGCTGTTATTCTACTACTGCTCGTCGGACTCGTATCCGCCTGCTCCTACGACCAGGGCTCCGAGTGGCAGGTGACCGGCACTACCTATCAAGGCGACGCCGGCTACCGGATCACCGACGAGCGCTACAAGGGGGCTCTGTTAGTACTGAAAATCGACCGCAGCCTTACAAGCGGCAACGAAATGCAGGAGGCTCTGGCGGAGGTCGAATCCTACATCCCCTACCACCTGGACAACGAAATGGGCAATCTCTTCATCGGAGTGATGAATGTCGTCCAGACACCCTTGATCGTTCCACTCAAACTGGTCTTCCCCAGTGACGAAGGCACCCTGGGCGATTACTTTGCCGCCATGGGCCACAACCTCAACGCCGCCCAGGCCAACCCAGCCAATGACGACACGGTCTTTCCCACCACGCCCGTAGCTCAGGCCACTGGCCAGACGCGAACAAGCGCCTGGATGTTCGTGAAGCACGAATCCTTCACATCTCTGCCGGAAACCTCCGTCGCCGTCGCCCTGCCGGACCTCGGGCTGGAGAAGACCTACACCACCAATGAAGCTGGCTATGTAGAAGTAGATCTGGCTCCCTACGGAGATCGAATCGAAAAAGAAAAACCCTATAAAGTCGCTATCACCATTGATGGCCAGACCGTTGAGCGGAAAATTGTGCTGGACGAATAGCCAAGCAACCATAGGATCGGAAAAGTCGGAGAGCAATCGATAATGAAAGGAGCAGTTTTCACCGGACCGAACCAGCCCCTGGAGATACGCGACGTGCCCCAGCCCGAGCCGGGGCCGGGCGAAATCCTCGTGCGAGTCGCGGGCTGTGGCGTGTGCCACACTGATCTGCACTACATCGACCACGGGGTGCCGACCTTTAAGGAGCCGCCGCTGATTTTGGGCCACGAACCGGCCGGGACCGTCGCGGCAATCGGCGCGAGTGTCAAAGATTTCGCCGAAGGCGACCGCGTCCTGCTGCCGGCGGTGCTCACCTGCGGGACCTGCTCGTATTGTCGCTCGGGACGGGAAAACATCTGTGCGAACATGGCCATGTTCGGCAATCACGTTGAGGGTGCCTACGCGGAATTCGTGGTGGCCCCGGCCAAGGACGCCTTCCACCTGCCGGAGGAAATCCCGCTGGTGGAGGGTTCGGTAATCGCCGACGCGGTTTCCACGCCGTTTCACGCGGTGACCAATCGCGCGCGGGTCACTGCGGGCGACACGGTGGTGGTCTTCGGGTGCGGCGGCGTGGGCATCAACGTGGTCCAGGTGGCTGCGGCAGTGGGCGGCTCTGTGATTGCCGTGGACAAGCTGCCCCACAAGCTGGAGTGGGCTCGCCAGTTCGGCGCGGTCGAAGTGATCAACGCGTCGGAAGTGGACAACGTGCCCAAAGCCATCAAGAAACTGACCGGGGGCGGAGCGAACGTGGCGATCGAGGCCATCGGCCATCCGGCAACTATCGAGCAGGCCTTTAACTGCCTGCGGCCGGGCGGGCGACTGTGCGTGGTCGGCTTCACGGAAAAGAACATCACGATCAGCGCGGCCAAAATTATGTTTCGCGAAATGGAAGTGGTCGGATCTCTCGGTTGCCGCCCGGTGGATTACCCGAGGCTGATCGAAATGGTGCGGATCGGAAAGATCCGCGTAAAGGAATTGGTGACAAACAAGTTTCCATTGGAAAAAATCAATGAGGCCTTCGACTTGTTGCGAAAGGGTGAATCGTTACGATCCGTTGTGACGCCGTAAGGCGATCGTTTAAACAGCCTTTTTGGAGGGGGAAATATGAACAGGGCCGAACTGAACGAACATGTAATGCGAAGCGCGGGGCTGACCAAGGCCAATGTCGACCGTTTTTATCAAGGGTTCGTCGATCTGGCGAAAAAGGAACTCCAACGCAAAGGCGAGTTCTCTCTGCCCGGATTGGGCACGATGGTCGTTCGCGTCCGCAAGGCTCGCGAAGGGCGCAACCCACAGACCGGCGAGAAGATCCGCATTCCGCGGTCCAAGGTCGTCCGATTTCGCGCCTATAAAGACATCAAGGAACTGCTCAATCCCGGGCTGGTGTCCAACGACACCGAGGTCGAGGAGAGCAATAAAGAGTTGAACGATATCGACTAGCATATTGAACACATCCGGCACCACGCCGGCGTGGAATTCATGCATTTGGCAAGGCACCACACGGAGGCTTCAACGCCCACGTTGCGGCTTACTGCATAGTGCGTGCCAGGTTCTCGCCGACTCCGGCGGAGCGAAAGAAGAAAACCAAAACACGGTTGAACGGAGATGAGAATGAAGTGGATTGGATTGTTCGCCTTGGTTTGCATGCTCTTCGTCACTGCATGCAAAGATGAAAGCAAGCCCGTCGCATCAAAGAACGGCGGCACCTCGACTTCGCAGGACAAGGTGCGCGTTGTCATTGAAACCAAGTTCGGTGATGACGCGGGAGAAATCGAGCTGGAGTTGTATCCGAAGATCAAGCCAATCACGGTCGACAACTTTCTGGCGCACATCAAGCGCGGCACCTTCCGCAAATCCTCTTTTCACAGAGTCTCCAAAGGCTTCATGATCCAGGGAGGCAAGCCGGCCGACGGGAACAAGAACTTTACGACGATCCCAGGCGAGTTCGGCAAGATCAAGCACGAGCGCGGCGTTATTTCCATGGCGCGATCCAACAGCCCAAACTCGGCAACCTCCGAATTTTTCATCATGCACAAGGCCAACACCAATCTCGACCGGGCGGGCTACGCGGCCTTTGGCAAGGTCGTGCGTGGCATGGACGTGGTCGATCGGATCGCAAACCTGCCGGTGGTTCCGTTCCCGGAAATGGGTGGTGAACTAAGCAAGCCAACGAGCTTGATCCAAATCGTGGACATCCGGATCCTCGACAAACCGTAACCTTCATTTTGGAGAGATTCATGAAACTCGTAGCTTGGATTGCCTTTCTATTTATATCTTGTAGCGCCGCATGTGCCACGGAGACACCAATGGTAGACCCTCCCGAACTGGATCCCGGCAACCCGCCGGTGAACATCAATCCCGATAACATCCGTGTCGTCATGGAGACCCGCTTCGGTGACGACTCCGGGGAGATCGAGCTAGAACTGTATCCGAAGATTAAGCCGATCACGGTTGACAACTTCCTGGCGCACATTAAGCGCGGCACCTTTCGCAAGTCCTCCTTCCATCGGGTTTATAAGGACTTCATGATCCAGGGCGGCAAGCCGGCCGACGGGAACAAGGACTTCCAGCCGATCCCAGGAGAGTTCGGCGAGATCAAACACGAGCGCGGCGTCATCTCCATGGCCCGGTCCAACGATCCGAACTCGGCAACCTGCGAGTTTTTCATCATGCACAAGACCAACGCCAATCTCGACCAGGCGGGTTACGCGGCGTTCGGAAAGGTTGTCCGTGGCATGGACGTAGTCGATCGGATCGCGAACCTCCCGGTTGTTCCGTTTCCCGAAATGGGCGGAGAACGCAGCAAGCCGACGATGCTGATCCAAATTGTGGATGTCCGGATCCTTGATACCCCCTGATTTTTTCTCGGAGGCGTCGTCCATGAAGCCTGCTGTCTGGATTGCAATGCTGTTGCTCTTCTTTGCTGCTGCCTGCGTTCGAGAAACCCGTACGACAGGGCCGGGTACGGCAGCAGTCATTGAAGACCCGGACTTTTCGAAGTTGAAAAGTATCCGAGTGGCAATGGAAACGCGCTTCGGCAACAACGGCGGAACGATCGAGCTGGAGCTGTACCCGGACCTCGCCCCGGACACGGTGGAGAATTTCCTGATGCACATCCGGCGTGGCACCTACCGGGGTTCGTCCTTTCACCGGGTAGCCAACAGTTTCATGATCCAGGGCGGCAAGCCGGCCAACAAAAAGCAGAAATTTCAGACCATCGACGCGGAGTTCGGCAAGATGCGCCACCGCCGCGGCGTCTTGTCCATGGCGCGCGGCCCCGATCCGGACTCGGCAACCTGTGAGTTCTTCATCGTCCATCAGGATCAGAATTTCTTAAATGGAAATTATGCCGCCTTCGGAAGGGTCGTTCGTGGCATGGATGTGGTCGATCGAATTGCCAACCTGCCCACGCGACCCAACCCGACAGTTCCCGGGGCGGAGATGAGCCTCCCCACAGTTCCAATAACAATCGTAGACATCAAGGTCGTGGGAGAAACGAACGGATCCAACCGATGAAATTCAAACAAGCCCTTCGAATCACAATCGCACTCCTGCTGACTGTAGCAGCCCCGACGCTTGCCGCGCCCGAGGACCCGCCGCCGTTGCGCGCCCGGATCGAAGTTCAGTTCGGCGCAGAACAGGGCGTCCTCGAAGTGGAGTTGTACCCGAAGCTCGCGCCGATCACAGTGGCCAACTTCGCCTGGCACGCACAGCAGGGCACCTACAAAGACTCCTCGTTTCACCGTGTGCGCCGGGGGTTTATGATCCAGGGCGGCCAACCGGCCGACGCGAAGAAGATCTTTGAACCCATCCCTGGCGAGTTCGGCGCGCTCAAGCACGAACGCGGCGTCCTCTCCATGGCCCGGACCGAAGACCCAAACTCCGCCAGGAGCGAGTTTTTTATCATGCACCAAGCAAAAACAACCCTGGACAAGGTCGGCTACGCGGCCTTCGGAAAGGTTCTCCAGGGCATGGAGATCGTCGATCGGATCGCTGCGGTGGAGGTGCAGCCGAATCCAAACATGGGCAATGAAAAGAGTCAACCCGTCGTACCCGTACGAATCGTCAACGTCACGCTCGACCGTCTGGTGGATGTGGAAGCGCTCCGCGCATATGCCGCGCGGCCCAAGGGCCTGTTGGTACTCAGTCTCGCGCCCCAGCAGGAGCTTTACCGCGCAGGAGGGCCGGTGCGGGTTCAATTGTTGATGGAAAACGGTGGCGCGGCCACGCTTTACCGCAAGGATCTTCCCGCGCTGAGCCAAGGCTTGCTGCTGGTCGATAATGAAACGGGGAAAGCATACGAACCGAAGGTCACCGACCCGCGGGTCACGAAACGGAAGCCCGAGCGCCTAGCCCCCGGAGCCTTTTACGGCCGGACCGTCGACCTGGCCCAATGGTTCCCCGACGCCCTGCCACAGGAAGGGAGCTACACCCTGACATGGAATCGCGGCGCGGCCGTCGCCAAGCCCGCGCAATTGATCGTACACAACGATCAGCTGTTCACCATCACCACCGACGGCGGGTCGTTCGACATTGAGTTCGACACGGACGAGGCTCCGCTGGGCTCCTTCCTACTGATGGATATGTTGGTCAAAGGAGCCTTCAATGGCGCGCTCGTGCAGCGACCTCAGAGTGAGCCGCCCTGGAAATGGGTCGACGTCGTCGTTCCGCGCGATCGGATCCCCCAGAAATTCCGCGCGACCGAGGCACGCAACATCCGTTTCGAGGAAGGCTCGGTCATCTTCGCACCAACCCAGCCCCTGCGAGATCCCGAAAAGGGCGAGCCCGTCCCTGGGGCCTATGGACTGCGCGGCACCCATGGTCACTTCCGCATCGTCACCGCCTCCTGGCGCGATCTGGACGGCCGCCACGCCAAAGTAGGACGCGTGATCCGCGGGATCGAACTGCTCAAAGGGATCGGGACCGACGAAGGGGTCAAACCAATCCCGAATAAGAAGGCAGCCCCACCGGACAACCTTCATGCCCTCCGGATCCAGTCTGCGTCTTGGAAGCCCCACACCGACCGCAAGCCGGTCCAAAGGTCCAAGGTACCGGGAAGCCTGCACGCAAAGCTAACCTCCGTGAAGGACGCGGTCGTCTACGGAGAGCCGATCTACACGCGATTGGGCATCGGCAACGACAGCGATTGGCACGTGCGCACGAAAGGCCTCCTGTCCTTGCAGGACGGACTTCG
>JAJDCN010000274.1 GCA_029260815.1 Planctomycetota bacterium | reverse complement strand
GGGCCGCACGGCCGCTGCATCGGTCAGGGCCTTTCCGGTCTTTGCATCGGTGGTCACGCTGTAGCCGCGCGCCAGGACGGCCAGCGGGTTCAACATTTTCAGTTTCCCCTCGGCGATCCGTATGCGGCCGAGCGCCTCGGTGGTCCGCGCACCGGCGCCAACCGTCAGGGCCGCTTGAAGGCGGGCCAACCGATCGCGTTCCTCGCGCAACAGCGTGTCGGGCCGGCGCAACATCCGGGTACAGGCTTCCACCCGCTGGCGGCTGTGGCCGGCCACACGGCGCAGCGCGTTGAGACTTCGGGTGCCCAACTCGTCCAGACGCTGTGCCTGTTGTAGGAGGGGGCCGAGTGGGTCGGCCAGGACCCGTCGGGTCCCGATCATCTTCAGCCGTTGTCGCGCCGATTCCAGGGCGTTGCGTAGAACGCGCCGCATGTCCTCTGCATGCGCGCGCAGCGTATCGATTAGTTCGTCGTAGACCGGCACCACTTTTTGCCCAGCGTCGGTGGGTGTCAGAGCGCGCACGTCGGCTACCAGGTCGCTGATGGAAATGTCGATCTCATGTCCGACCGCGGAAATGATTGGGATGGCCGAGTCGAAGATCGCACGGGCGACGACTTCTTCGTTAAAGGCCCACAAGTCTTCCAGGGATCCGCCGCCGCGCCCGACGATCATCACGTCGATGTCCCCCCGGCGGTTGAAATCGCGAATCGCCGCGGCGATTTCCACCGCGGCCCCTTCGCCCTGGACGCGAACCGGGTGGATCTTTACGTGGGCAGCCGGGTAGCGGGTGTGGATCACGTTGAGCATGTCTTCGATCGCAGCCCCGGTGGGGGAGGTGACGATCCCAATGGCGCGCGGCAGAAAGGGGATCGGCTTTTTGTGTGCGTCATCGAACAGGCCCTCCTGCTGGAGTCGCTCGTGAAGCTGACGGAATGCAAGCTCCAAAGCGCCCACGCCCTTAGGCTCGATCTGTTCGAGGATAATCTGGTACTGCCCCCGCGGCTCATAGACGGTGATGCGCCCGAAGGCCCGCACCTCCAGGCCATCCTTGATTTCAAACCGCAGGCGTTGGGCTCCGTTTCGCCACATGACGGCGGTCAGTTGGGAGCCGCTGTCTTTGAGCGTCATGTACAAATGGCCCGATCGGGGCCGGGCGAAGTTGGAAATTTCTCCTACGATCCACAAGGCAGGCACCGATTTTTCCAGGGCCGCCTTGACCAGCCGTGTGGCTTCCGAGACGGTGTACTCGGCGCTCTCTTCATTGGATGGGCTTGCTTTGGCGTGCATGGATTCCATTATCGGGCGCGGGGCGAAAAAATCAAGGCGTGTCTCGGATCACGACCCGCTGGATGTGTAGCGCTTTTCCGGTCTCCACGTCAACGGTCGTCATCGCTCCGCAGATGCGCACGTCGTCGGTGGCCACGTCGAACCGTTCCGGCAGGTTGGTGATCATCTTCTTGAGCACCTTGTCCTTGTCGCGCCCGATGACCGAATCGTAGGGGCCGGTCATGCCCACGTCGGTAATGTAGCCGGTTCCGTTGGG
Organism: Planctomycetota bacterium; assembly: GCA_029260815.1. GTDB lineage: Bacteria > Planctomycetota > B129-G9 > JAJDCN01 > JAJDCN01 > JAJDCN01. Next base: position 27,175 of record JAJDCN010000274.1, on the reverse strand, counting down.
CAAGACCCGTTCGTCGGCGGTCTGGATGTGGGTATGGGTCCCGAAGACCAGTGAAGCTCGTCCGTCTAAATGCCAACCCATGGCGACCTTTTCGGAGGTGGCCTCGCAGTGCATGTCCACAAGGATAACCTTGGTGTGGGTCTGAAGCTTGGCCAGGACGGCGTCGGCGGCCTTGAAGGGGCAATCGGCCGGCGGCATAAAGACTCTGCCCAGGAGGCTTAAGACCGCCACGGGCAGGCCGTTTTTGGCCTCCACCACGGTGTGTCCCTTGCCAGGGGATTCTGTCGGGAAGTTTTCCGGCCGAATCACACGGTTCAGCCCGTTGATCCCATGAACCATCTCGCGCTTGCGCCACATATGATCGCCGCTGGTCACCACGTCGACGCCGTAGGAGATCAATTCTTCAACGATCTTGGGAGTCAAGCCGGAACCGCCGGCCGCATTTTCCGCGTTTGCGACGACAAAATCGATCGACTCGCGCTCGATGTAGGCCGACAGGTGGCGGTCCATGGCCTTTCGGCCCGGGGAGCCGACGATGTCGCCGATGGCCAGCGTCTTGATTTTCATGGTGCGTCCTTGCGATTGGATGTTGCAAGGGGCAGGCTTGAGCCTGCCCCTGTGATCGTTGGCCTTACTTCTCGGGCGTTTCTACCGAGCGTATTCGGTGATGCGCATTTCCCGGACCAGGGTGACCTTGACCTCGCCGGGGTAGGTCAACTCCTGCTCAATATTCTTGGCGATATCGCGACAGATGGTCATGGCTCCCTTGTCGTTGACCTTTTGGGAGCTGACGATCACGCGTACTTCGCGGCCCGCCTGGATGGCGTAGGCCTGGTCCACGCCCTGGAACGAGGTCGCCACGTCCTCCAGCCGCTCCAGTCGTTTGATGTAGCGTTCAAAGCTCTCTCGGCGGGCGCCCGGTCGGGAGGCGGAGATTGCGTCTCCTGCGTTGGCCAGGACCGCGTAGATGCTGGTCGGCTCGATGTCGTAGTGGTGAGCGCCGATCGCGTTAACGATCTCCGGTGGTTCGTTGCACCGTCGGCCGATATCCATGCCGATCGCCGGGTGCCCGCCCTCCATTTCGTGGTCCACCGCCTTGCCGATGTCGTGCAGCAGGCCCGCCCGGCGGCCCATGGCGGGGTCCGCATGGATCTCCGCGGCGATGATCCCGCAGATGAAAGACACTTCCTGCACATGGTCCAGGACGTTCTGACCGTAACTGGTCCGAAATTTCAACCGGCCCAGGAGGTTGACGATTCGCGGGTGCAAGTTGCGCACGTCCACGTTCTGAGCGGCCTGCTCACCCGCTTGGCGAATGACCTCGTCCATCTCTTTTTTCGCTGTGGCCACCACGTCTTCAATGCGGGCCGGGTGGATGCGTCCGTCTTGGACCAGTTCGGCCATGGCCCGGCGGGCGGTTTCGCGTCGGACCGGGTCGAAGGCGGACAGGACGATGACGCCTGGGGTGTCGTCTACGATCACGTCCACGCCCGTGGCTCGCTCGAAAGCCCTGATGTTACGGCCTTCTCGGCCGATCACGCGGCCCTTCAGGTCGTCGCTGGGCAGGTCGATGGAAGAGACAGTGTTGTTGGAGGTGTGCTCGGCGGCGCACCGCTGGATGGCCAGGGTGATCACGTCCCGGGCTTCATTTTCGGCTTCTTCCTTGACGCGCTTGGTAGCTTGACGGATCAGGGCATCGGTTTCGTCGGAGATTTCTTCTTTCATCTGGCTGAGTAGTTGCTGCTTTGCCTCGTCGGCGGACAGATGTGCGACGGTCTGGAGTTGCTCGTGTTGTTCCTGAATGGCGCTTTCCAGTTCTCCTTGCTTGTCGTCCAAGGCCTTTTCTTTGTCGGAAATGCGACTTTCTTTGGTTTCGATGTAGTTCTCTTTCTTGGAGATTACCTCCGTCTTCTTCTCGATATTCTCTTCCCGACGGATCAGACGCTCTTCCAGCTCGGTAATTTTGGCCTGGCGTTTTTCGTATTCGGTGTCCAGCTCTTCGCGTCGCTGGAGAAGTTCTTCTTTAGAGCGGATTTCGGCCTGGCGGATGGACTCTTGGGTGAGCTGTTCAGCAGAGGAAGCGGCTTGCTGCGCGAGTTCCTTCACCTGGGCGAGCTTCCGAGATAAAACCAGATATGAGGCCGTAGCGCCCAACGCCAGGCACACCAGCCCGACAACGAGGGTGGTTTCCATACGATTACCCCTCCTTCCTGTCTTTTCACATCCGCGTGCGTCAGGGGAGCGGCGCACACGGGCTTTTATGAGGGGGCTTCCTTCGTCCGTGTACTTAATGGAAGTGTGGATTAGGGGGAATACAGATGGAGAGTGCCCGACTCGCTGCAACCCTTTGCACATTTGGGATTCGAAACGGCACCCTAGCGCAACCGCAAGAGCCTTTTACCCGAGAGATCTCCTCGGTGACCCCTTACGGCATCGGGCGACGACTTGGCGTTTCGTTTCAAATGCGACCAGATCACTGAGCGTATCGTACAATGCACCTACCGCTTGGGCCCGCAAGAATGCAACTCCATCATCGGGCTTTCTGCTCGTATGTGTCCATCGTGTCCCTGGCCGAAAATCGTTAGACACTACTTTAATATGTGAACCGGCCGGGAACATGCTTTTTTTAATTCCCCGAGTCCACGGAAACCCCATGGAATCTATCGGTTACGTGCGGATCAGTCTAATCCTATGTGCCCGGAAAGTCAAATCAAAAACTTTAGATCATAATGATAATTGCGGGGTGAAATCTCCCGCTTCAGTTCCTCGTTTCCCCTTGTGGACGAGCTTTTTTCCTGAAAACTCGTTTTTTCGAACGAGCCAAGCCAGTTTTTTGACCAATTTCTTTAGAACCGCCCTGAAACAGCTCCCTGAAAAATACTTGGCAGAGAAATTTGTGTTCTGTAAATCGTTGTTTTATAAATCGTTACATATTTTTTTGAGGTCCTGTGGAGGGGGCTGGGTGACACAAAAAATAACCTTTATGGCCTGGTGACTGTCTTGGGTGTAGAGCTGCTTAACAAAGGCTTCAGCACTTCGAGTGGGTTCTCAACGTGTTGGTGCCGCCTACGGACAAAGCTCTGGTTTGAGAGCTTTGGAGGGACGCCTCAGTGAATGTTCCGTGGGTTCTAGTGTCTAGTGTAATTAATGAAAACTGGTATCGGTTGCATACCAGCGGGCATCCAAGGTGCGCCTGAATTCAACCGGTACCCTAGGGTTTGAGGAGTGTATTCCGATGAAAAAGCTTAGTGCAATCGAAGTAATCGCAACGATCAGTCTAATGGGCGGCCTTCTGGCCTCCAGTCAACCGGCATTTGCCGCGACGACCATTTATTTTGATGCAACACCAGGTTTGGCTGCCCAAGAAGCCCAAGAAACTTCATTCCAAAACGATGCAGGTCCCTTAACGGCTGTCAGCTTCGATGGCTTTGCCAATGGGGACATACTGACCGGCAACGAGTTCGCTGGTCTGACCATTTCCGATCCCAATGGAGCCGGCCCGCTCAAGGCCATTGATGTCGGCGCCCAGGCGCATACGGCATCGAACATGTTGATGAACATGAATGCCGGCTTCGCCGACCGAGGCGACTTTGATTTGGATTTCGACGATGCCCAAGCCGCTGGCCTCTGGATCTCTCACTCTGAGACGACCTCGGGCAATGAGACCTTGACCGTGTGGGGTTATGAGACGCACGGTGTTGAAGGATTCTCTGCCAGCAACACCGAGGAAGTGGTGCTCTTTGAAGGCGCCCTGCCCGCTTTGGGTCAGCCGTCGGCCGGTGTGGACGACAACTTCTTCTTCGGGATCATCAGCACCGATTTCGATATCACGAGAATCGAGATCCGCGAAGACGCCGGCGATATTGACGGCATCGGCCTGGAAGACATTCAGTTCGGCGGCCTGCGCGAGAAGGACGACAACGGTGGCGGTCCGACGGCCGTTCCCGAGCCCGGCACCCTCCTGCTCATCGGGACCGGACTGGCCGGACTGGTTCGTAAAAAAGTGCGTCAGCTCAAGAAGTAGCCGAATGCGGAAGCATTCGCTTCGGCGAACCGGCCGGCCTGTCGGGTGAACCAAGGAAACAGGCCGGCGACCCGCGAGGAAAGCGGGGGGCGATCGCGAAAGAGACGATTGCACTAGCACAGAGTGGGCGGTATGCCTCTCCAAACCCGGAGGCGTTGCCGCCCATCTGTGCATTTATAACCACCTGTTCCTTCCTTGACGGCCCTTGCAGGCTCGTGGTATGATCCCGCCCATGAACAGACTCGGCCGGTGTTTCTTACGATTCCTCTTTATGCTGTTGATCTCAACTTCGCTCGCGGCATGCACCGAGCCCGATGAGCCCAAACCGGAGTACGATAAGCTCCGGACCAAGTTATACGAGGTTTTTAGGTCTTGGCGTGAAGCGGAAGATTTGCGACATCTAAACCAGTATTCCCTGGCCAAGCCGCATTACGAACAGACTCTGGACCTGTGCCGCTCCTTCCTGGAGGCTCGCGAAGGCAACGATATCATTGCCAAGATTATCGAAGACATCAACACGATCCTTCATTTGGAACCGATGGAAAATGCCGGCCTCGTGGAGCTCGACGGCCAATGGATGGAGCCGTTCGGGCCGGACAGTGCCGTATCTAACCTGCTCACCCGCCTGAAAAAAGAGGTCGCGAAAAAGGAAGACGCCGCGCGAAAAGAAGCCGAGGCCATGCATCATGCGGCGGGAATCATCCGGAACGATCCGCGGCTGCGTGAGGAAAAAAAGACACAAGAAGCGATCGATCAACTGCTGGGCCATGGCCACAAAGCCCTTGTGCATTTGGCGGCGTTTGCCGAGGCCTCGAGGAATAAGAACTTGAGAGTCTTTGCCGCCCGCCTGATGGGGCAGCGTAACGCTGTGCCTGTCCGCCGCGACGGCTCAAATCCGAAATTATCGCCGCTGTCATTTTCGGTCGAAGACTATCTTGCGAGCGCCCCCAACGCGACTTCAACCGACGCGCCCGCCGCATCGCTCATTGGGCTGCTCCTGATGCAGATGCTGGAAGACGAGCACGCGGATGTGGTCACCGCCGCAGCGAAGGCCATCGGCGAGCGAAAGTATGAACCGGCCCTGCCCGAGCTGATTGAGCGGCTTCATCATCTGCCCGTCCGAGGCGATGCGGGAAAGGTGAAACGCGCCTGCATTACCGCGATTGCGGCCTTGGATCGGATCGTGCTCTATCCCGTGGGAGGCCCGTTTCAATCTGGCATGCAGCAAATCAGCATTCCCGAAGCAATCCTTCCCGACTACATCTTTCGCTTGGAGGAGGACCCGGACGCTCTGATAGATCCGAAAAAGGCGATCGTGGCGCGCGCCGAAATACAACGGTTGGCGCTCGACGCTGTTGGCAAAATCAAAAGCCGCCGGGTCCAGGCGCGGATGCTGAGGCACCTGACCACAGCCTTTCGCGGCGATCCTGAGGTCACGGTTCGGGCGGCCGCGGCTGAGGCTTTGGGCGAGATTGGAAATACCGAAGCGGCTTTGACACTGACGACGGAGCTCTGGGTTGAGGGCTCGCCCATTCGCAGAGAAGTGATCGAAGCCCTGGCAAAGAGCGGACATTACAAGGCTGTCTATCCCATGCTCCAGGCCATTCAATTCGGCCATCCACAGCTGCAAAATCATACGATGAAAATGCTGGAACTCCACGCCCGCCGCGATCCGCGGGGCGGCCTTGCCGCGGCAGAGCTGGGGGAAATCGCCAATACTTACAACGCAGACGTGCGCCAGGGAGCCTTGGAACACCTGGCGCAGGCCGGAACTTACCAGGCGATCTTTACATTGATCTCGTTGACCCGATCCAGCGACCCGCTGGTTGCACTTCTTGCCGCGGAGCGATTGAACAAACTTCCGCCGGGCACCAAGCTGTGGAAGGAACACAAGACAATGATAAAAAATTTCGGTGAGATCGCCGAGAAACAGGGCCGTTACCAAGTTGCGATCCTGTTAGCCAAAGCGGTACCCGAAGCGTCCTATCGGGAAGAGCGGCTCCAGGCCCTCGCCAAGTACGCGATCGATCCAGATCGGAATTTGGACGCCAAGCCCGATACCGTGTGCTATGTCGCCCATGACGGATCCGAAGAGCAAGTCCGCAGTGCCTATGGCGACGACCCCATGGTGCTCGACCGGAGCACAGCATCCGCAGTCGGCGTGTTAAAAATTCTCGTCTATCCCTACGAGGGGCTTGCCTTCCACCTGAGGGCCAATCAGTTCTCCGATCTGTCCAAAGGGTTCAGCGTGTACGCGATTGAGGTGCTGCCTAACTTTAACGCGCGATTTCTTGGCCTACAGGTCGGCGATCCCGTCCAGCAGATCTTCGAGACCCTAGGGCTGCCTAACACAGTTCGTTCCGAGGACGGGTTGGACGTTTTGCACTACGCTCGGGAGGGCCGGCCGATTACGGTGTACTGCGATTCGGAGGTTCGCCGGATCTATTATCGTAACCCAAAGATCTTGGGTAAGAGCTTGGCCAAGACACCCTCGGAGCTGACACCCATTCCGCGATTGGACCCCATCCCGTAACGAGGTCCGCACGCGCGCGGTGTCGGGTTCAAGCCCCTTCTTTCATAATTCTTCCATCCACCATGTGAACCGTTCGGTCCGCCTCGCCCGCCAGCGAAGCTTCGTGGGTGACCATGACGAGAGTCTGGTCGAGTTCAGACTTCAGCCGCCATAACAGTCGGGTCACCGTTTGACTTGTCTTGTCATCCAGGTTCCCGGTGGGCTCGTCGCAAAACAGGACCGCCGGTTTGTTGATCAGGGCGCGCGCAATCGCCACCCGCTGACGTTCGCCGCCGGAGAGTTGCTTGGGCTTATGCCGCGTCCGCTCGGATAGCCCCACATGGGCCAAAAGTTCTCGCGCATGATTCCGCATCTTTGACCGAACGGAAAACCAGGAAAACGTCCCGGATGCAATCATCGCCGGTAGGTATACATTCTCCAGCGCATTCAGTTCCGGCAGCAGGTGGTAGAACTGAAACACAAACCCGAACCTCTTGTTGCGAAGCCGAGCCCGTGCAACCGGGCCGATGGATGCGATATCGGTCTCGTCCAGTGTGATCCGACCGGCATCGGCCGTGTCCAGCAACCCCAGAATATGCAGCAACGTGCTTTTCCCGACACCGGACTTGCCGATGATCGCCACCGACTCGCCTGAGCGGATGGTGAAGTTGACCCCCTTGAGGATTTCCAGCCGTTCGGTCCCAGACCGATAGGCTTTTCGAACGGCTTCGGCTTTTAGAATCACCTTACTCATACCGGAGGGTCTCCACAGGGTTCTTGCGCGCGGCCAGTGCCGCGGGGATCAGGCTGATAAGAAACGTCCAGAGAATCGCAACCGCGCCGATCGAGACCGTCCAGGTCGGGCTCAAATACGCGGGAATGAGATCGAATTTGTAAATCCGAGGGGAAAAGACGGTGATGTTAAAGGTCCTCTCGATGAAACTGGCGATCTGCATGAGGTTTGCCACAAACAACTTGCCCCCGGCAATGCCCAGGATCGCGCCGACCCCGCCGATCAACAATCCATCCACGAGGAAGATTGCAACAATCGCCCGTCGGGTGGAGCCGAGCGCACCGAGTATCCCGATGTCCCGCGTCTTGTCCACCACGGTCAGGAAAAGACGCGCCATGACAACAAAGCCGGAAATGACGACCACGAACATGGAGACGATCAGCAGAATCGTCCGCTCGTTGCGAACGGCCAAAAGCTTGTTCTGATAACCGGGATGGCGACTCCAGTCCATGACATGGGCCCGGCCCCACAGCGCCGTGGCAAGCCGTTGCTGTACGTCTTGCGCATCGTAGCCGGGCTTGACCGCCACGTTGATCTGCGAGACGGTGTCCGGCGTTCCCAAAATTTCTTGCAGCGTGTCCAGCGGGATGTAGCAGACCCCGCTGTCCAGGTCGTGGAAGCCGGACGAAAACGTCCCCGTAACTGAATAGCTTTGCGCCTGCTGACTGCTTTCGCCCACGGGAAAGATCAGGTCCACCCCGTCGCCGGGGGAAACCACGCCGCCACCCAACAGCTTGGCTCCCACAAGGATCGGATCGCCACCCGGGGCTTTTGCAAAGACCTCTCGGGTGGTTATCCCGTCTTTCAGATACTCGGCGAACTTTCCGACGGCGCCCTCCTGCACCGGGTCGATCCCCTTGACCAAGATCGTGGCGGCCTGGGTGCCGGAGGCGTGGATCAGGGCGATGGACTCCGCACTGCCGGCGCAGGCGGCAACGCCGTCGACCGAAAGAATCGTCTGACGCAAGTTGGAATACGCGCTCAGGACGCGGTCGGTTTTTTCATCGACGATCAGGTTCGCTCCGGGATCCAAAAACAGCGGCTTGTTCCCATCCGGATGATCCTGACGGACCCGCACGCTCACGCGGCCTTTGAGCGCCGCGTCGATGCGATCGCGAACCCGATTGTGATCGGCTCCGGGGGCTACCGCGATCTGGAGGCGAGAAACGCCGTTGGGCATTTTGTAGAGCTCTTGCAGGACGGCGAGTGGGATGTAGCAGGTAAGCGCTTCGACCTCCTTGATGTCGGAGGAAAACAGCCCCGCCACTTGAAAGGCAAGGGTTCTGTCTTGGTCATCCCGATAGAACCGAAGGTCGATCCGGTCACCCATCGAAAGCCCCCCACGCCCAAGGGCGCTTTTTCCAAAGAAAACCGGATAGGGCGCGGCGGTTTTCCGAAACCTCGTCTTCAACGTGCGCCACTGCTTCAGGCCTTTGGCCAGAACGCCCGAATCACCTTCGTGGTCCGGGTCGATCCCTTTGACCAGGATCGTTCCGATCTCTTTGCCCGCCTGCAACAAATCTGCGCGCGCTTCAGCTGTGCCCGCGCAGGCGGTGACCCCTTTGACTTGGAGAATCTCCTCGCGGAGCTGGGAATAGTGGTTGCCCAGGACGCTCTGACGTGGCGGCCCGACGATGAGATCGGAGTTGGCGCCTTTGATGAACGCCTCGAAGGTGACGACATAGCCGTTCATGACACTCATCACGACCACCACCACGGCCACCCCGAGCAACACGCCGCCGATGGAAAACAAGGCTGAGCGGGCCTTGGCAAGATATTTAAAACTCAGGAGGAAGACGTACATTGGCTTACCTCCCCGCCGTTAGGCAGTCCACCGGCCGGTAGCGGCCAGCGTGTAGCGCCGGGATCACACTGGCGAGTGTGCAGACGACGACCGTGGCGAGGACCACGGCCCAACAGGTGTTCGGGTTCCACTGGGCCGGGATGAACCGGATGTTATAGGTCGAATCCGGGAAGATGTGAAAACCGAACAGTGTCTCAAAAAACACCTGGATCGCCGGCAGGTTGCGTACGATCAGGGCGCCCAACACGCCGCCGATAGCACCGCCGATGGCACCGATGAAGACGCCGGCCATGAGAAAGATGGCCACCACGCCCCGCCGGGTGGCGCCCAGGGCGCTCAGGATGCCGATTTCGTGTTTTTTGTTGGCCACCGTCATGTCCAAGATGGTGATGAGTCCGAAGCTCGCCACGACGATCACGAGAAAAATAATCAGTCCGCTGAGCACTTTTTCCAATGCCAGCGCGTCAAGAACCTCCTCGCGCTTTTCTTCCCACCGCTTGACTGTAAAGTCGCGTCCCAAGGTGCCCAGCAGTGATTGGATATGGGCCTGAACGCGATCGACCGGTTGGCCTTGGGCGACTTTGATCTCGATGCCGCTCACTGTATCCCCCATGAGCATCAGGTCCTGGGCGTCCTTCAAGGCGACCAGGATATAGCTCTTGTCGTAATCGGGTTGGCCCGACTGAAATCGCCCGATCGGCCGAAACCGGTAGGTGTACACCTTCTTTTCGGAAGAGATCTCGCCGTAGACCGGCGCGGTGATCACCAACTCTGCGGGCAGACCGTACGCCCCGTTGTTGTACAACACCTCCCAACCCAGGAGCGCACGAAATCGTCCCGGCTCTAAATCCCGCGTGCCCGTCGAGGAATATTGCAGATAAGTGTCCAGATCGCCAACCTGCCCGGCACGCGCCGGGTCGATTCCCTTGACGGTACCGACGACCGCCCGGCCCGAGGGGCGCCGACGCACGGCTCCGTTTTCGTCCCGTTCCTGCACGAAGGACGTGATCATTGCCGCGCGCTCAACATAGGGGGCGCATGCCTCGACACCTTCCACCTGGGTGGAGATTGCGTCGATCAGCGACTCGTAGCCTTCGATTCCCACGTTTGTCGGGTCTTCCAGGAGCAGGTCTGCGCTGGTGCCGCGCAGACGCTCCCGGATGCCGGCGCCGAAGCCGTCCATGACGCTCATGACGACGATGAGAACGATCACGCCGATAGCGACGCCGCCCACGGCCAGGAACACGACCATCCGTGATTTCAGGTACCGATAGGCCAAGTGCAGGGTATACACGGAGCCACCACTCTACTTGTTTTTGAGTAAGGGGAACAAGATCACGTCCCGAATCGATGGCGAGCCGGTCAGGATCATGACCAGACGGTCGATCCCGATGCCCAGTCCGCCGGCGGGTGGCATGCCGTATTCCAAAGCGGTAAGGAAGTCCTCGTCGATCTTTCCTGTTCCCGCGGCCACCGCTTCATCACCGACCTGTTCCAGGAATCGTTTGCGCTGTTCCACCGGATCGATGAGTTCTGAATAGGCATTGCCCAGCTCCATCTGCGCGGCGAAGGGTTCGAAGCGATCCGCCACTGTGGCGTCCTCCGTCTGGGCGCGACACAGAGGCGTCATGGCCAGGGGCTGGCCGCACACGAAGCAGGCGTCCCACAGGTTTGGCTGGACGTACAGGTCGAAGACCTCATCCAGAGCCTGCAAGGGTTCGAGGCCTTCCGTCTTTTCGCCTTTCGCGGCGATGGCTTTGAGCACGGCTGCGGGATCGGCCGGATCAATGCTCGCGTGTTCGCGGATGAGGTCCATGAACTGATACCGCGGCCACGGCGGGGTGACGTCCAGTTTGCGATCTTTAAACGTGACTTTGGTGTCGTCGGTCACCGCGCGGGCGCACGCGGCGACCATCTCTTCGGTCAGTGCCATCATCGCGCGCAGATCGCCGTAGGCCTGGTAGACCTCCAACATGGTAAACTCGGGATTGTGGCGCGTGTCGACCCCTTCGTTACGAAAGTTGCGATTGATCTCATAGACCCGCTCCATGCCGCCGACCAGCAGGCGCTTCAGGTACAGCTCCGGAGCGATCCGCAGGTACAACTCCATGTCCAGCGCGTTGTGATGCGTGATGAACGGCCGGGCGGTGGCGCCGCCGGGGATCGGCTGCATCATGGGGGTTTCCACTTCGATGAATCCCTTGTCGTCCAACACGTTGCGTAACGTGCGAAGGATCGTGGTACGATGAATGAAGGTGTCGCGCACGTCGGGGTTGGCGATCATGTCCAGATACCGCTGGCGGTAGCGGGTTTCCACATCCCGAAGACCATGCCATTTTTCCGGGAGCGGGCGGAGGCTCTTACACAGCAGCTCGAAGGATTCTACGTGGATGCTGATTTCGCCCATTTTCGTACGGAACAAGGGCCCCGTCACGCCGATCAGGTCTCCGATATCCAGCAGCTTGAAAACCTCAAACTGCTCGTCTCCCAGGTCGTCCTTGCGAAAGTAGAGCTGGATCTTTCCGGTCCGGTCCCGCAGATCCACAAAGGCGGTTTTACCTTTTCCGCGAACGGCCATCATCCGGCCGGCCAGACGCGCCGAGGTCTCTGCGTCCGGGCCATCGAAGCGGTCTAAAGCGTCCTGAATGGAGACGGCTGCATCGAACTTCAGGGGGTACGGATCGACCCCCAGCTCCTTCAGGCGGGCGATCTTGTCACGGCGGATTTTAAATATGTCTGGGGCCATCGGCGCTTCCTGCTAATTCGGGTCGATCATGGATACAGTGGGAAACGGAAGATTCTAGCAGCAACACCCGGTCCCAACAAGCCAAAAGTCCCATGCATAACCGGACCCCTTGGCGCGCGACTGCGACGACCAAACGCGTCGTGGACCCTCCGTTGAACTGCAACGTCGTGCCGTGGCGCGCTCGTGATATCAGACGGAATCACCAAGTGATTTGAGTGACAATTTGTGTCGGCCGATGTCCCGAATTGTTCTTTTTCATCGTGAAGATGTTTGCAAGGGATTCGATAGACCTTAAGGCGGATAGATTTCTAATTGACGGTTTTCAAAGAAGTTACGAAATCCGTGATTGAGCCGGTGCATCGTGGCATGGTCTTTGCGAATTCTGGAGGCATGAAAAGTTCCTCAGGTCACCAACCAAGCAGTCTTCGCCAAGGTCAAGGAGCGATAACAGTGAACCATCCGAATCAACACAGCGGATTTACACTCATCGAGCTCATGATTGTTGTGGCAATCATTGCGATCCTCGCCGCGGTTGCCATTCCGAATCTTTTGCGCGCGCGGATTTCTGCCAACGAAGTCAATGCGATCGCTTCTCTTAGAACCCTGGCGGAGGCTCAATCGAATTTCCGAGACAACTCTGGACTGAACACGTACGGAACGCTGGCCCAGCTCTCCGGGGCCACGCCGCCGTACATCGACCCGACCCTGGCGGCCGGCCAACTTCGCGGCTATTCCCTTGCGCTCGTCGGGGCTCCCACCACGGACATCTGGGCCGCGGTTGCGGTTCCAAACCTGTCAGGGAACAGCGGGGTTCGCGGTTTTTACGTCGACGAACAGGGCTTGATCCACTATACCATCGACGGTTCGGCCCCTGACGCCACAGACCTGGCTCTGCGTTAGGCGGCGTCCGACAAATCCCTTTTGAACCTGCCCGTTCCATGGTTTACAATCGGCTGCCATGAAGGTGACAGTGTACTCCAAGCGCGATTGCCATTTATGCGAAGAAGCTCTGCAAGCCCTGCGTCGATTGCAGGGCCAACATCCGTTCGAACTGGAAGCTCTGGATATTACAGAAGATCAGATTCGATTGAAGCGCTATGAGCAGTTTGTTCCTGCCATCTTTATCGATGGGGCGCACACCTATTCCTATCATCTGGACGAAGCCGACTTCCTCCAGCGCCTTCGCGCGCAATCCTAGCGGAGCGATTCCACCGGAGCAACGCACATGATCTTGGACCGTTGGGTTTCGCAGGAAGTACGGGGCCTCTACCGTATCGACGCGGCGCAGCATATCCTTTCGGGCCTGTTTTACGGAATGACGATCGTCCTGTTGCCAGTGGTGGCTCGGCGGGCGGGGGCGAGCAGTTTTCAGACGGTTTTGATCGGCTCGAGCTTCGGCCTTGGCTGTCTGCTGGCCAACCTGTGGGCGCGCCGCTCCATGCGCGGCCGCCGCATGCGATTTATCCTGACCGTCCGGGCCACTGGACGTCTGTTGCTGCTCGGCCTGCTTTTGACGGACGACATGTGGTGGTTTTGCGGGGTGATCTGTGTCGTAGAGATCTTCGAAATCGCCACACAGCCTGCGCAACTGGATATCCAGAAGACGATTTTTCCTCACGGTATGTTCGGGCGCGTCATCGCGTTTCTGATGATGGAGTTTCATCTCGCCCTGAGCGTGGGCGCGGTGCTTGGTGGCTACCTAATCGAATATCCGATCCCTGGGATGTCGGCACCGCTTGGCTTTTCCGTTGTCCTGATGATCGGCTCTGTGTTCGGCCTGTTGTCGGTCTACGTGTACTCCCGTCTGCCTTTTCCGGATGACCTGCCGTTGATTCCGGTTCCGGAGAGCTCCACCCAAAAGAAGGGACGTTGGCTGACGGAGAACCCGCTCTTTCGCCACGGCTTGGTGCTTCACCTGTGGTTTGGCACAGCGAATCTGTTGGCGATGGGGCTCTACTATTTATATTTGGTTGATCGTGCAGGGGGTACCGAAAGCTCGGCAGGGTATCTGATGGCCCTCTTCACCCTTTCGACGGCTCTCTTTTCTTTTCTCTGGGCGAAATGGGCGGACCGGATCCATGTGCTTCGAATGCTTACCTTGGTGATCGTTGCGTGCATCGCGACGACTGGGGCGTTTTTTCTGGCTTCCAGTCCCTGGGAATTGATCCCGGCGTACCTGCTCTGGGGCGTGGTCAATGCCGGTTCCATCGTGGTACCGGTAAAGCTTACCAGTTTGTGCGCAGGGCCCGGCGAGGTCCAACGCTATTGGAGCATCTTTTTGGTCTGGTTGGGCTTTCGCACGGTGGCCGCGCCGCTGGTGGCCGCCGAGGTGTACCGGCGCATGGGCCGGTTCGATTTTATTTTCCTCTTTTCCGTTGTGGTCATGATGGGGGCGCTGATCTACAACGAGAGGGTCCTGCGCAGGCCGGAATTTCATAAGGTCGTCGAGGGCGATGGGTCCGTGTAATCAGTGAGCACCGGCAGATTCGGAAGCGTCCGGCCGAGAGCATCGGCGACAAAACCGGAAAATCCGCGCTGGGTTTCATGGAACCCAGCTAAAATCGCACACAGGCCGGACCCGCTGATCGCCTGTCGATCTTTGGGATCCAGCGATCCCGTGACCAGCACGTCCACTTCGGCGGCGAGGATGTCCTCCAGGAGGAAGGATGCGTCTGCTGTAATGTACGCTGTACGAGATACCTTGGTCGGTGGCGTGCCCACGCATTCTACCTGGGAAATCGAAAAGAACGTCTTGACCGTTTGCACGAAAGCATCGAAGCCTGGTTCCGACTCGAGCTGGCCCATGCGACCCAGGCCCTCGCTTGGGCGCGGATCGTGCAACGGGTAGGCGTCGTAGGCGGGCTCTTCGTAGGGGTGTGCGTCCAGCATGGCCGTGACGACCGCCTGCAGGCGATGGGCGGGCACGATGGATTCCAGCCGTTGCTCGGCCACTTCCTCGAATTGTTCTTTCGAGCCGATAAACGGATCGGCGCCGGCCTGGGGTGTAAAGGTCCCCGTTCCCGATGTGCGAAACGTGCAATCGGTGTAGTCGCCGATTGCTCCGGCTCCGGCGCGACAAATGGACTGGCGAACCGATTCGCAATGTTCGGTAGGTACGAAGACGACGAATTTGTATCGGTCGGCGGGGATTGGCAGGATGGGCTCGGTCCCCATGATCCCCAGAGCGGCAGCGGTGGTGTCATCCAGTCCGCCACGAACCGCTTGGGCACTGGTCCCCAGCGCGAACAGGGCGATGCCGCCCTGGATTAGTCGGGTGAGCCGGGTCCCGATGGGGTCGTCATAAGTCACTGATTCGAGAGGTTCGGTAAACAATGGCTCCTGGCATATCAGCAGCCCGGCGCCTTCTGCGATGGCTCGGTCGATTGTCCCTGTGGATACGGTCGTGCAGACCAAGACCTTGGACACGTTTGCCGAGCGGTCGCCCATCTGCAATCGCGGCAAGGGGTTGAAGAGATCCAACTCCGGCGGGGCGACGATGTCCAGTGTCGTGACGATCCGGTCGATGGCGAGCGGGGCGTTGCCCTCCGATTTATTCATGACATGACCGCTCCATCGGGTATGGGATGGGTTGGCGTTCAGGCCGAGTCGCGCTGGGGCGGGGCCGCCGGGCGCTTACGGGCGCGGGGCGCGGCGCCCGAGGTTACGACGCTGGCACCGATCGTGTACTTGTCGATGTCGGACCGTGAGGGCAGATCGTACATAATGTCGAGCATGACGCTGTCGAGGATGGAGCGGATCCCCCGAGCCCCGGTCTCCCGTTCGAGCGCCTTTTTAGCGATCGCCTTGAGTGCCCCGCGGGTGAATTCCAGTTCGCACTTGTCCAATTCAAAATACTTTTGATATTGCCGAACAATCGCATTCTTCGGCTCGGTCATGATGTGGACCAGGTCGTCCTCGCTCAGGGGCATCAGGGCAGTCAGCACCGGCAAGCGGCCGATCAATTCGGGAATCAAGCCGTAGCCAATGACGTCCTCCACCTCGGCCTGGGCCAGCAGTTCGCCCTTGGATTTCGGGTCCATGGTGGTGGCGTCCTTGGAGAAGCCGATCATCTTTCGACCGACGCGGCGGCCGATGATTTCTTCTAATCCCGTGAAGGTGCCACCGCAAATGAACAGGATATTGGTGGTGTCCACAGCGATGAACTGCTGCTCCGGATGCTTGCGGCCGCCCTGGGGTGGCACGTTGGCGGTGGTTCCTTCGAGCATTTTAAGCAGGGCCTGCTGGACGCCCTCGCCGGAGACGTCGCGGGTGATGGAAACGTTTTGCGAGGTCTTGCCGATCTTGTCCAGTTCATCGATGTAGATGATACCCTGCTGGGCCTTCTGCACGTTGAAGTTGCACGCCTGCAACAATTTGAGCAGGAGGTTCTCCACGTCTTCGCCCACGTAGCCCGCCTCAGTGAGCGTGGTGGCGTCGCCGATGGCGAAGGGCACCTGTAGGAGGTGGGCCAGGGTTCGCGCCAGCAGTGTCTTCCCGGTGCCGGTAGGGCCGATCAAGAGCACGTTGCTCTTTTCCATCTCCACCTCGGCGGCTTCGCCCTGGGGCGAGAGGATGCGCTTGTAGTGGTTGTTGACCGCGACGGAGAGAACCTTTTTGGCCTGCTCCTGGCCGATGACGTAGTCGTCCAGTTTGGCTTTGATCTCGTGCGGGGTGGGCAGCTTGCCCAGGGACAGGCCCGGCTCGACCGGCTGCACGGCCTCCTCTAGAAGGATCGAGTTGCACAGTTCGACGCATTCGTTGCAGATATAGGAGCCCGGCAGCCCGGCAATCAACCGTGTCACCATGTGCGCAGGTTTGGCGCAGAAGCTACAGCGCTCTCCTTCGCGTGGCGGACGTCGGCTACTTTTTGCCATCGGGGCTCTTCATGGTGGTAATGACGTCGTCGATCAGGCCATACTCTTTGGCCTCTGCTGCGGACATGTAATAGTCGCGGTCGGAATCCTTTTCGATTTCATCAGCAGACTTGCCGGTGTGCTTCGCCAGGATGTCCCGCAGGATTTCCTTGGAGCGCTGGAACTCCCGCGCATGGATAGCAATGTCCGAGACGGTGCCCTGGGTTCCGGCGGAAGGCTGATGGATCAGAATGCGGGAGTTGGGCAGGGCAAAGCGTTTGCCTGCCGTACCGCCTGCCAGGAAGACCGCGCCCAAACTGGCGGCAATACCGATGCACTAGGTGGCGACGTCGCATTTGACGAACTGCATGGTATCATAAATCGCCAGGCCGGCGGTTACCGAACCGCCTGGGCTGTTGACGTAGATGCTGATATCCTTGCTGGAGTCGTCCATTTGCAGGAACAAGAGCTGGGCGGTGACGATGTTGGCCACGTGGTCATTGATCTCGGTCCCGATGAACACAATCCGGTCCTTGAGCAGTCGGGAGAAAATATCATAGGCCGTCTCGCCTGCGCCTTTGCGTTCAATTACGTAGGGTGCGTAAATGCTCATTCGAATGTCTTCTCCGCTAGGGTTCGGTAGGGGGTCAGGAGTCCTCTTTTTTCTTCTTGGTGGTTTTTGCCTTTTTTGTGGTCGCAGCTTTCTTGGTCGTTTTCTTTGCGGTCGGCTTCGCCTTTTCGGCTGGCTCGGCCTTGGCTTCGGTGACCTTGGCGTGTTCTCTTAAAAAGGCGCGGGTCTTCTCTTCGCGGATTTCCGAACGCAGTTGGCTGATGGAATCGGATTCCTCCAGTTGGTGCCGAACCTCCGAGGGGCGCTGACCGCGGGAAGCGGCCAACAGGTTGATCCGCTCCTCTACGTCGGATTCCGTGGCAAACAGGCGCTCGGCCTCGGCGATCTGGTCGAGCAAAAAGAACTCGCGGAACCTTTTGGTTTGCGCTTCGTGCTGCTCGGATTTAAGCTTCTCCAATTCCTCTTCGATCGCCTCATTGGGCATTCCGCCGGCTTCCATTTCCATTTGCCGTCGCTCGACCATGTGATGCAGCTCATGTTCGATGATGTCTTCGGGGATGTCGAAGGGAGATGCGGTGAGGATTGCTTCGATGACTTGATTTTCCACTTCGGCGTCGGCTTGGGCTTTTTTCTCGCCCTCTAGCCGGCGCTCGACGGCGGCGCGAACGTCATCCACCGAGTCGTAATCAAGACTCTTGGCCCACTCTTCATTGAGCTCCGGCAGTTCGAGGGTTTTGATGTCGGTGATCGTAACCTGAACGATCGCCTCCTTGCCGCGGACCTCTTCCTTGGGGTAGGTGTCCGGGAGTGTGATGTTCAAGTCGACGGTGTCGCCGACCTCCTTGCCCACGAGTTCCTTGGCCAGGTTCTCGTAGCGCAGGCCGAACAGCAGGTCCTCCGCGGGGACGAGATAGGCTGACTCGCGTTTCAAGATTTCCTCCTCGTCGACGAGGATTTTGAAGGATGCCAACAGGTGATGGTCCGCTTCGACCGGTTTGTTCTCCACCGGTACCACCTGAGCCTGATTGCGGCGGAGCATGTCCACGCGCTCGGTCACGTCGCTTTCGGTCACCTCGGCGGCCGGCCGGGTCGCTTCGATTCCTTTGTAGTTGTCGAGTGTGATGGTCGGCTTGACGCTGACGGTGACTTCGTAGGTGAACGGCTTGTCTTCCTCGAAGGAAATGTTGTCGAAGTGGGGCGTGCCGATCGGGGCGAACTTATTCTCCTCGAGGGTTTCCTCCAGGGCCTCGGACATCAGCGACTCCTGCACTTCGCCCTGGATCTCCTCGCCGTACCGTTTTTCGGCCAGGCCGCGGGGCACGTGGCCCTTGCGAAAGCCCGAGATCTGAGCGGTCTTTAGGAACTCCGTGAATTTTTCATCGAGTTTTTCTTTGACTTGGTCGATGCCGATCTCGATGCTGATTTTCTTCTTGCACGGCCCGATTTCTTCTACGGTTGCTTGCATGCTTTTCGATCTTCTCCCGGCGTCGGAACGCGCTGGTTGTGAGGGTCCTGGATCCATGAAAATGGAGCGGGTGATGGGGTTCGAACCCACGGCCTAAACGTTGGCAACGTTTCGCTCTACCACTGAGCTACACCCGCCCGCGAAACCCGGTAATCTATCAATGGAGTGAGAGTAAGTCAATAGCAAATCCGATGGGTGCGCAGCGGGTTGATTCGTGTTGCAAGTTGCGCGGTACATGGCGCACGTGAGAGATGAAGTTAGATATTACTGCGGTTTACCACTTTCATGCGTAGCAAGGGAGCTGGCTGTTCGATAAATAGCAGGCGAGCGAATCCCACAAAAAAACCGCCCCCGTGGGCGGTGCTTATAAGCTATGGTTTGTTTGTCCGTACATATTAGGCCCTGTACACAAGGCCTTAAGGCGATTTAATTCCTGTTTTTTTTGAAAACCATCGAGAAAGCGGAAGCTTTATTTTTGAATACGGTAAAGTTGTTGTATTTTTGCGTATTTGGTTTGCCAAGGGTCTTTACATTTTGCCTTGGGCCATGCTCAAAAGAGTAATGTTTTCGTAAAAAAAACAAGGAAACATAAGGAAATGGGCCGGTTGGGAGCGCTAATTGGGGCTCGCTTGCCGCGAAGTCGTCATTCTCTTTCGCATCATCTTCCAGATGCCGTCTTTGACGGAGCGTAGGGAGTCGCTGACCGCCTGCTGGGTGATTTGGAGTTTGACGGCGATCTCTTTTTCCAGAAGGCCTTCCCGGTAGTAGAGCCGGACGATCTGTTGCTGCCGAGGCGTTAGAACCGGCTCTGCGTCCAGGATAAGGTTCGTCATGGTTTTTCCCGCCACCAGACGCGGAAGATCTTCCGCGTCCAGCCGTCCGGCCTCCATGGAAGGCAGGATCATTTCCACCGAATCGCAGATTTTCTGGCAGGTGACCTTGATTTCGCAGGTGGGGCAGGTAACGCAGGCAATCATGAGATCTCTCCCTGAAACGACAAGCGGGTTGTCCGCTTACTCCTGAGTGTATATGATAACATTTTTGTGGAGCCGAATCACGACATCTTTTTTGCCGTCACCGTTCATATCCTCGACAAGAATGCTCCGGGGCTGGTAGGAAATCCCCCGCCCGCCCTCCTGGAAGCGAAACCGTCGGCTGCCGTTCTCATCATCCTGTCCGCCGCGGAAGGTCAAGAACGTCAATTCCTGGACCAACTCTTTCTTCTCGCCATGGACCGACAGAATTTCAACGTGGTGCTTCGCGCCGTCTACCATGACCAGGTCCGCTTTCTTGTCCCCGTTCACATCGCCCACCGCATAGGTAGTATAGACTCCATCTTTGATCTTGGTACGGAACGTGTAGATCGATTCCAGCGTGGGGTCAGGCCTGTCCGCATACAAGATCGCGATCTTGTTCCGGGCCAACACAACGATGTCGTTCTTGCCATCGTTGTCCAGATCCGCAACCCGTGTATGTTCCGGCTGGATCTTGGACAGCTCCAGAGTCTTAGTAACCTTCAACCCTTCGTCTTTTTTCTGTGCGAGGATGCTCAGCCCGTCGGCTTTGGAATCTCGCATGAGCAGTTCCACCGCGCCATCCCGGTCCAGGTCCGCAATCACCAAGCCGCCGATCTGGGAGTCCGGTTCCTTACCGCTGTACTGATCGGTTCGCTCCAGGTTGCCGTCGGCGCCCAGCTTTAAGACTTTCGCGTAGGTTTTTTCGTGCAAGACCATCTCGTCGGCGCCGTCGCCGTCCACGTCTCCCAGGGACAGGTTCTCCGGACGTAGTTTTTTGATGAGTCCTTTGGGAAAGCCCTGGCGCAGGACGACGTTCTCAAAGGTCCGATCCTTTTGTTGAATGAAGATCCCCGGATGGTTTGAATAGTCGTAAAAGGTGATGAAGTCCAGGCGCCCATCGCCGTTTAAATCGGCCGTGCGAATCGACTTGACGAAAGTGCCGTCTTTCTTGTCCAGTTGGATCGGTTTTCCTGCGATCAACTGTCCTTTGCCGTCATCGGCCATCCGCGTCAGATAGCCCACCTCCTCCTGGCCCTCCCCGGGATCTTCGTCGACCGAGGCGTATAGCATTTCGGCCCGGCCATCGCCGTTGAAGTCGCCCAAAACGAACGCGGTGGGGGTGTAGGGGGTCTTGATGGCCTTGGGAAAGGCGATCAGTTTCTTTCCGCCCGTCGGGCTGATTCCGATCACCTTCTCGGTGGAGGATAGGATGACCACTTCGTTCTTCTTATCCCCGATCAGGTCAGCCACCGCCACGCGGCTGGCTCCTGAAAAGGTGGAGAACGTTACCTCCCGCTCCAGCGCGCCCTGTTTGGATTGCAAGTACACCAGCAGCCGCGCGTGGGCTCCGTCGGTCAAGACCAGGTCGGTGCGTCCATCGTTGTCGATATCGCCCAATCCCAGGCTCTTCTCTTCGCCCGCGGCAAGCCGGTCGAATGCCGTGATCCGCGGTGTTCCAAAATTGAAACGTTCCGGTTTCTTTTTTTCCCGCGCCTTGACGGACGCCTCGGGCGTGAGGAACCGATACACCTTGAGCATCTTGGTCTTCTCGTGCCGGCACACCAGCTCGGCCCGGCCGTCGCCGTCCACGTCGTCCATCCCCAGGGGGTAGAGGTCCTCCAACTGGGTTGACAGCTCCGGTCCGAACGCGCCGTCGGGCAGCTGCAGACGAACCGCCAGGTCCATCTCGTCGTGTCTGCGGCCGGCCAGGATCAGGTCCCGGCGGCCATCGCCGTCCACGTCCAGGAAATCGACGGCGGATTTTGCCGTGGGGTTGGCGTAACGAACCGGTTCGTGAAAGACGCCCTCCGCGTCCCAGCTCGTCAGCAAAAAGTCCTTTTCGTCCTTGAGAACCAGGACCGCAGGATTGGCCGCGGACAACTCCAAGATTTCCAGGTTGGACAGACTCTTCACCTCCAGGTTGCTCTCCTGTGCGTCGGAAAACTTCCGGTCCGCCTTGCCCAAGATCACGTGGACTTTGTATTGCCTTTTTTCTTTTTTGTTCGGGACCGCCAGGACCAAATCGGGCCGGCCGTCGCGATTGATGTCGCCGATCGCGTAATCGCGATATTCTTCTTCCAGCTCGTAGCTTTTGCGTTCGAAGCCCTTGTGATTTTCTTTTCGATAAAAAACGTGATATTTTTGGTCGGAGAGACTGACAAACAAAATGTCGTTTCGTCCGTCGCCATCGCAATCGAGAATCTTCATCGGGCCCAAGGCGCCAAGTTCGTCTTCGCCCAAATCCTCTTCCCAGGATGCATCGTCGTCGAGCAGGTCCTCGGCCTTGGGAGCCAGCTCGAGCATTTCCTTACCGCTGAAGCCGTAACTGGCGGATGTCTTCTTGACCTTTGGCGTTGTTTCTTCTTTCGGACTCTTTTCGCTTGCGGGCGATTCGCTTTTCGGGGGTTCTTTTTCCTGAGCCCACGAAATCCCGCACAGTCCGACCAGGACCATCCCCAGCACGATCCATCTGCGTTGCAACATTTCCAATCTCCAAACAACTTTCAGTGATTACGGTCCGGATCATACGTGTTGAACGCGTGGAAATCAACCGCCGGCGCTGTGAATGGATTCTACCGCGTCCGGATTGGGCGTCCAACGAACATCAGGACGCCATATAACACGGTCAATCCCAATGCCAGGCAGACCCACCAGGGCACCTGGAGCATGGTGAGAATGTAGCCGCACCCCAGGGCCACCAGCGCCGAGGTCAGGGCATAGGGGATCTGAGTCCGCACGTGGTCCAGGTGGTCGCAACCGGAACTGATGGAAGACAGCACCGTCGTGTCGGAGATGGGCGAGCAGTGGTCCCCGAAGATCGAGCCCTCCAGGACGGCGCCCAGGCACACCACCGTCAAGGGCCAGTCGTCGAACCCCGCCACGAAGGGCAGGGTCGTAGGCATCAGGATCGCCATGGTCCCCCAGGAGGTGCCGGTGGAAAAAGAGACCGCCGCGCCGATCAGAAAGATCGCCGCGGGTACGACAAGTTTGGGCGGCTGGCCCAGTGCCGAACCGAGATAGCGCGCCGTGCCGGTTGCTTCGCACACCGAGGCCATGGACCAAGCCAGGATCAGAATCGTGAGGACCAGGACGAAGGAGCGGAATCCGCTGATCCACACCGCGGCCGACTCCCGCAGGCGCAGGATCCCCTGGAAGCGCAGGAGAACGGCCGCCACGCCGGAGCCGATCAGCGCCGCGCCGGCCAGGACATAGCCGTTGTACAAGGGCCCACCAAAATGATGGACCAGCCGCCCGGGCTCCAGCGCTCCGATCCCCTCCTGCTGGAGCGCGAGGAATCCGCCGCCGGTAAGCCATAGTCCGCCCAGGATGAGCGCGATGACGATCCCCACTGGGACCGCCGCGTTGTACCAGCGCAAAGGCACGTCTTCTTTCACGCGAATCTTGTCGAACTGACGGGAGATAGGCACCTCCGCTCCGTCGCGTACGACCTTGCCTTCGGTCGCGGCCCGGCGTTCGGCGGCGAGCATGGGGCCGAAGTCGCGAGACAACAGGCCGTTGAGGAGTACCAGGGCCAGGGTGAACAGGCTATAGAACCGGAAGGGAAGGCTCTCGATGAACGTGGCGTAAGCAGAGTGCGTGCCGATGTAGCCCGCGTACAAGCTGATCTCATAGCCGATCCAGGTAGAGACCACCGCCAGCCCAGCCACCGGCGCGGCGGTAGAATCCACGATGTAGGCCAACTTCTCCCGCGCGATTTTAAATCGATCGGTCACCGCGCGCATGGTATTGCCAACGATCACCGTGTTGGAGTAGTCGTCGAAGAAGACCGCCAGCCCCATGACCGATGCGGTCAGACGCGCCGCACGGCGGCTGGTGGTGCGACCGGCAAATAGATTTACCAGGCCCTGGGTCCCGCCGCCTCGACTAAGAATGCCGATCATCCCGATGAGCGAGACGATGAAGACAACGATCAGTATGTTAAAGGAATTGGTCAAGACCCCGAGCATATATGTCTCAAAAAAAGATGTGACCGCCCCAAAGGGTTCGTAGCTCTGCAAGGTCATGCACCCGGCCAGTGCCCCCAGCAGCAGCGCCGGAACGACCCGACGGAACAGCAGCGCGATCAGGATTGCCATGACGGGCGCCAACAGAGACGTGGAGGATTCAAGACGATGATGATTACTATACACAAAAGAGTGCGTAGCACAGCGGGCCTCGCCGATGAGTTGTGCGTGCTCTATCGTCAGCCGGATGGTGAGAACGTGCTCCGCCTGCTGGCGCGATACCCACGCGATGTTGGATGGCGCGTGGAGCCGTTGGGTCCATTCGTTCGGGTGGCCGCCCGTGATGTCCAGCGCGACCGCGGTTTTCGATTGTGGTGGCGGTGGGGGCGTGCGTACGAAGAAACCTTGAAAAACCTCTCCGATGGACGGCGTGTGCGAGGCTTGGGCGGGCAGGGTCTTTGCGAACTGTTCCACGATTTGCTGGGCGAGCAGAAGCTCTCCTTCCGACCGGAGATATTCCTGCCGCCCTGCCGGGAGGATGTAGACCACCAGCGCTAGGCAACCAACCAGGATTGCGAATTTGAATCCCACGCGTTTCATGGAGAGTCCACTCTTTCAAGAAACCGGGCGCCTGTCAACCGACAGGCTTGACAGGCGCCCGTTCACCCGTATCATGAGCGTACAAGCTCATATCACCATCTTGAGGGGAAAGGGGGCGCTGCATGGATTTTGAGCGGGAGATCGAGGTCTGTCTGCGTTCGCGTTTTACGCTGATCTGTATCGAGACGTTTGAAGAAGAGCGCGTCGTCGACCACCTCAAGTCGGTTTGTACCCAGCGCAACCGGACATTGTATCGCTGGGATCACGCCGACCACTTTCAACTGCTGACCGGACCCGCCGGAACCCGGCCGACCGCCACCGACGCCGCTTCAGTTTTAGAGGCGATCGAGGCGATGGAAGGCGAGGTGGTCTTTGTGTTGCACGATTTTCATCAATGCTGGGACAAAAGCCCGAAGATCGTCCGCAAGCTGCGCAACCTGGCGCAGCGGCTCCAATACACGCGCAAGACGATGATTGTCACCGCCCCGGCGATGGAGATCCCCGACGAGCTCAAGGACGAGGTGGTCCGGTTGGAATACGCACCGCCGGGGGAGGAGCAGCTCGGCGCGATCATCGACAAGCTGGCGTCGTCGCCGGGCGTCAAGGTCAACCTTACAGACGAAGGGCGTGACCGAATCCTGAGGGCGGCCCTGGGTCTGTCCTCCAGCCAGGCCCGCCGCATCTTTGCCAAAGCGATCGTGGTCAACGGGGTGCTGGACGACCGGGACCTGGAGATGATCACGATGGAAAAGAAAGAGATCATCCGCGAATCGGGCGCCCTGCAGTTCTACGCGCCCTCCGAGACCATTGCCGACGTGGGTGGCCTGCAACAACTCAAGACGTGGCTCGGCATGCGCGAGCGCGCCTTTACCCAGGAGGCCGCCGATTACGGCCTGCCCGCGCCCAAGGGCGTGGCCCTGATCGGCATTCCGGGCACCGGCAAGTCCCTGACGGCCAAGATGATCGCCAGCCTGTGGCACCTGCCACTGATCCGCCTGGACATCGGCGCCTTGTACGGCTCCTACATCGGACAGTCGGAGGAAAACGCCCGGCGTGCGCTCGTCCTGGCCGAGACGATTGCCCCGTGTCTGATGTGGATCGACGAGATCGAGAAGGGCCTGTCCACCGGCACCGCCGACGGCGGCACGTCCATGCGCGTGTTCGGCACGATCCTGTCGTGGATGCAGGAGAAAACCAAGCCGGTCTTTATCGTGGCCACTGCCAACGATATTTCCAAGCTGCCTCCGGAACTGCTGCGCAAAGGTCGCTTCGACGAGATCTTTTTCTTGGATCTGCCCACGACCATCGAGCGTCGGGAGATCTTTCACGTGCATATCCGCAAACGCAAGCGCAAGCCGGAGGACTACGACCTGGATCGACTGTCGGCCGCGGCGGACGGATACGTGGGCGCGGAGATCGAGCAGGCGGTGATCGAGGCCATGTACATCGCCTTCAACGACGAGGCGAACGCCGGACGTGACTTTACGACCGAAGACATCCTGGCCGCATTGGCCAAACAAGTGCCCATGAGCCGATCCCAACGGGAGGTAGTCGGCGCGCTGCGCCAGTGGCTGGCCGAGGGCCGCGCGCAATCAGCCTCCTTCCGCGAGGTCCAAGAGGCTCAACAGGAATTTGTGCAGATCCAACCTGACTCGGAATAAAAAGGCGCGCGCTGTGTTTGAAGCCCGACATCCACTCCGCAAAAGCATCAGCAACCTTGCCGTGTACAACACGATCCAGGACATTGTGGGCCCCATGACCTTTCGCGCGCGTCTGTTTCAGATCTCCTTCTGGACGTGTATGGCGGGGCTGGTGCTCCTGCTGATCCTCAGCGAAATGCGGATCCTGGCAATGACCAGCGTGTTTTTGGCCCTGCCTTTGGGCCTCGGGGCCTTTGCGCTCTCGCGACTGGACAAAGAAACGATCGCGCGGGCGACCATCCGGTTCGACAAGCGCTTCCACATTGGCAGCGACGAGCGGTTCGTGGCCCGGCAGATTCTCGATCAGCTCCAGGCTTCCGGCGGACCGGCGCGCAGGCTGTACGATTCGCTCGTATTCAGGGCTCGAAGGCCCCCGTCTGCGAAACTTCCCAAGCAAGCTGGGCCAGGCGTAAAGCCGGCCTCCAACCTTCTGCTCGATCCGTTCACCAGCCCGGAGTCGACCCTGGCCGCCGAGCCGGTCGAAGACTTCATCCCGCTGGATCCCTTTCCCGAAGACAACGCACCCGGCCCCGCGGAACCCGAAGAAGCTTTCGCGCGAACGCGGTGCGAGTGCGGCGCCAAGCTCAAGGCTCCGATTGCCCTGTTGGGGTCGGAGGTGGGCTGCCCGCGATGCGGCGCGCGCTTTACACTAGCCGATTGAAACCTACTGCTACTCCATTGCGTTGACCCGGTCAGGGTCCTGTGATAGGGTACCGGGTTTTGAAGGTGGCGTACGTTCGGGAGATCTGGATGGATCACGTTTGGCTTTGGGCTCGATTTCTTGCCTGCGCGGCGCTGGTGGTGATCGCCGGCGTTCGACTGGTGCGCTACGGAGATATCCTGGCGGAAAAGCTCAACCTGGGCAAGGCGCTGGTCGGGATGTTGTTGATCGGGTGGGCCACCTCCCTGCCGGAGATGGTTCTCTCGGCCGGCGCGATTCTGTCGGTCGGCTCGCCGGACATGGCGATCGGCAACATTTGCGGTTCGCTGGCCTTCAACCTGGGCATCCTGTCCATCTGTGGGGTTGTGCTCTATAAGAATTTCCCAGGCGGTCGCTCCCACCGAACCCTGCCGCTGTCGGCGATGTACTCCCTGGTGCTGATCCTGGTGGCTCTAGCCGCGCTCG
>JAJDCN010000273.1 GCA_029260815.1 Planctomycetota bacterium | reverse complement strand
TGGTTGAATTGATTTTCGAGGTTGCCTTCGGCGTAGAGTCGCAGGCCGTTGACGTCGAGCCAGGAGCCGGCATTGATGTCCAGAGCGTGGACAAACAAGCTCTCGGCTCCGTAGAAGTCGGCGTTTCCGTTGTCCACTTCGTCGACCAGCATCAGGTAGCTGATGTACGCGCCGCCGAGTTCGAGCCCGCCGACGGCGAAGTTATCGAGGAATCCGCCGTCAATCAAACTGGCAACCTCGAAGGTGTCGATGACGTTGGGACCACCTTCGTAAATAAAGGTCGTGTTTGCCAACCCCGCCAGGTCTTCGGAGGAGGTGGCGGTGTTCTCGAAGAAAGTTCCGGTCATGTGGATTCTCGTCCCCCGCCGCGCGCGGTAGACGCCGCCTTGTTCGAAGGTCAGCGTACCGCCGATGGTAATGTCCGCGTCGGAATCCTCGAACTGGACCTTCCCACCCTTGCTGACCACTAGGTCAAATGTGTCGAAAGTCCCGCGAGAATGCTTGATCCTGGACAGGGCGGTGAAACCTTTTCGCCAGCCGTTTCCAACGAACAAGTTGCGGTAGTCGTTATCCGGCTCGTCTTCCTCGTCCTTTTCAATATACCAAGACTGGTCGGGCTTATCGTCGTCTCCCTGCTCGTCTTCTTTCTCGTCCCTCTCAATATGCCAAGGCTGGCCAGGCTCTTCGGGCTTACCCGGCTCTACCGGCGGCGTGGCCTCCGGCTTACCAACGTTTTCCGGCTTGCCGGTTTCAACGGGTGGTGTCGTCTCAGGCTTACCAGCCTCGTCGGGCTTGCCGGTCTCTGCCGGCGGGGTGTCCTCCGGCTTGCCAATCTCAACGGGCGGCGTGATGTCAGGCCTACCGGGCTCGTCGGGCTTGCCGGTCTCTACTGGCGGGGTGTCCTCTGGCTTGCCAATCTCAGCGGGCGGCGTCGTGTCGGGCTTACCCGTCTCTACCGACGGGGTGGTGTTCGGCTGGCTCGTGTCGACAGCGGGCGCGTCTTCGGCATCCTTCGCTTCGACGGGCGTGTCCTCCGTCTTTGCCGCATTCTCCGGCTCACCACGAAACAGGGGAATCACGTAGACGATAGGATCCTCGGGTTTCCATGTTTCGATAGGGCGCGGATCATTCGGCGTAATGTTCTGCTTCGGGAACTCCGTCTTACGCGATAGGCGACGTGCCTTCGACGGATTGTTAAAAACCGTTCGCTCGACCTTCGGCTCTTGGACGCGCGGAGGGCGGGAATATGTCCGCTCTTTTTCTTCCTTCTCTGTCGTTGGCTCCTCGGCGACAGGCTTGGCTTCTGCGGGGGCTGGAGTGCTTTCTTCTGCAGCGTCCGGCGTTAGAATGCCGAAAGGAATTGTCTCTTCCTGCCCATACAATGCGCCTGCGGCAAGAACGCAGACGGCCATGAACCCGAATGTCTTCCATCGAAACGTCCGAATCATCATGACGTATTCCTTCCGAATATTGAAGTTTGCCCTCTTCGTGACAGCCTTGGGAGTCTGTCACGCTCGGTCGGCTGAGCCCATCAGGCAGAGCCTCTGCACAAATGTAGACCGATTCGGATGAAAAAAGGCGACGAGGATCTCGCCGTCGCGACCTTCGAGCACAGGAAGAGAACAGGCAAACTCTTGTTTCTTTTGGTGTTAGAGAAGGTCACGGGCCTTGGGGGAAGATGCGCTTTGCGTCAAACGTGCAGGGGTTCGCCCGTTATTGCACGAAAATACATTGCTCACCCCGCTGCAGCCTTCGCTCAGGGGTCTGAGCCTTGTGCCGGGCCCGTCGGCTCGAACCGCAACAGGTGGATTGCATCGTATTCGATCATTTCGCCGTACACGCCTTCGTAGGCAACGGTCCAACCCTTCAAGCGCTTTTTGACTTGATCCAGATAACGCCGACCCGACTTTTCCCTGCCGCTCTGCAGGGCGATCCAGAATGGCTCCCGCTGCGTCCGGGCCTCCTGGAGAAATGCCTGGACGAAGCCTTCCAGGTCTTTATTGCTCTCCGGCCTGGGGAGCAAGCGAACATGCAAATAGTCTGATGGCCATGGGCTTGCCGCGGCCAGCCCGATTCGTTCAGACCTCGGCAACAAGTAGGTATAAACGTAGATCCCCGCAGACGCGCAATAGATTCGGGGCCGCTCTTCTTTGTATGCCTGAATCGTCTCGACCGTCCCCGTCCAGTCCAGAATGCCGCTCCAAGGTGTCTTTTTCATGCTTCCAGGAATGGACGGCAGCACCAGGGCCAGCACGATCAATCCGCGCACCGCCCACCACCGGATGTGAACAATGCCGAACGCCAGCAAGAGGTACACCATGGCCGAGGCCGGCATCGTATACCGGATACGATGGAACGGCTGTATGATATACGAGGCTGCAAAGGGCACCAGAACGGTCAGAACAATCAGCAGGGTGAAGAACGGAACGGGCTGCACGTTCGAGGACGGAACCATCTCCAATCGTCGCCCGATGCGCGACCGAATTCCGGAAAACAGAAGGGCCGCGAGGATCAGAGCGAGCGCGCCCAGAACGTACACTCCAAACTGCACCATGAATTGCATCCCCTGCCAGCCTGCGAGATAAGCTCCAATGGTTTTACTCAGATCCTTCAGCACGGGCTTGGGAATCCAGAACCCCACATTCATCCTGTAAAGCGCGCGCTCAATCAACTGAAGAAGCACGGGAAGCGCCATCAGAGCAGCCGCCCCATGCACCGTCACGAGCAAAAGCCAGCTCTGCCGCCACCGGACACAGAGGAACCACGCAAGGAAATGGGCAGCCACCACAAAGAGGCCGTAATAATGACACCAGTACAGCACGCTCAAGCTCACTGCGTAGAGCGCCAAGCTCCGCCAGCGGGGCTTGCTTTGCACCGTGATAAACAGGTCGGCGGACACCAGGCTGACCAACAAAAAGAGCGCATAAATTCGCGCCTCTTGAGCGTAATGAGTCTGGAACGCGGAAAAGAGCATGAACGCGGCCGCAATCCACCCCGCCTCACGACTGATCAGCCGCCGGCCCAACCGCGCGATCAAAAAGATAGACAGGATCGAAAAAATCACCGACGGCGCCCGGGCCGACTCGATGGAACTCCCGAAAACCTGAAACCAGCAGTGTGTGAACAAGGTAGGCAGAGCCGGGTGCTCGTTTTGCCGTGCATCATCCAGCACCGCCGCCGGCGATGAGGAAGAAACCACCACTGTAAAGATCTCGTCCTCCCACGGGTCCACAAAGCGTATGCGGTGCGAGCGCAGCGCCAACGCCACCAAGACTACAACCACAACCAGAAGAGCCTTTTTCCAAGCCCTGCTGCTCGTATGATTTTCTTCCGTCATGTTCGATCCCCACCGGCATGCGTTTCGCCACCATGGCGGCTGGAGAATAGCAAGATCAAGCAACCGTCGCAAGTGCGGTATCCGTGGCCATGTCTCCATTCCAGCGCTTGCAACGCGCCTGTTCAACTGCTACCTTTTCATATTCACTTGCTTTGGTCGTTTATTACTTACGGCTTTCGATTTTTTCTGATTATTGTCTGTTCAGGCTGCGAACGGTGGATCAACTTGGGCCTTGAAGGAGAGATGTGAATGAAAGTCCTTGAAAAAATACGATGGGCCTTTATTGCTCTGGTCGCCTTGGGACTGTTGAGCCCGACCGTGTGGGCCGACGACAAGGAGCCGACGCGCGCGGAGATCCATCAGCTCTTCACTGCGATTCAAGGTAACGACTGGAAGGCCGCAACGGCGCAGATCGAGGTCAAGCCGGCTCTGGCCCGCGTTGCCAACGGGGAGAACCGAACACCGCTGTACTTTGCGGCAGAACAGGGCAACGTCGAAGCCGCGGCACTGTTGCTAAAGCACGGGGCCAAGCCGGACGTCCGCGCGCGACACAAGGACCGGACCGCACTCCACGAAGCGGCGAAGAATGGCCATACGAAGATCGTCAAGCTGTTGCTCAAGCACAAGGCTCCAGTGGGTGCCATGACGTGGATCGGCCTGACCCCGCTGCACGAGGCCTGCGAAGAAGGACACGGCGACATCGTCACGCTGCTGTTAAAACACGGCGCAAAGTACGACACGCAGGAGTACGTCAACAATCGTACAGCCCTGGATTTCGCCCTCCGCAGCGGCAATCGAACTGCGGTGGAGCAATTGATCGCCAAGGGCGCCGATACGAAGAACATTCCGTTCATGAAGCTCGCCCGCACAGCCTCCGTCGCGCTGGTAAGCGAGCGGCTCGCGGCCGGTGCGAAGATCGATGAGAAAGACAATGCCGGCTATACCCCGCTTCATCACGCCGCCGCATTGGGACACCTCGAAGTTGCCAAGTTTCTGCTTGAGAAAAAGGCGCCCATCGACGCGGTCGACAACATCGGCAGCACGGCCCTGCGCATGGCGGCCAAGTATGGCAGAAACGAGGTCGTCCAGTTATTGCTCGAGCATGGTTCTAATGTGCACACGGCCACGACCAACGGCTTTACCCCGTTGCACAACGCGGCAATGAGCGGACACCGGGGCGCAGCGGAATTGCTACTAAAGTCCAAAGCCAAACTGGAAGTGCTAACCGGCAAGAACACCAATACAGCCCTGCACCTGGCCGCGTGGAAAGGACGCAAGGACGTTGTGGAATTGCTGCTGAAGAGCGGTGCGAAAATCGAGGCAAAGACCAAGGACGGCAGTACCGCTCTGTATCTGGCCGCTCGGGGCGGGCATCTGGAAACAGTCGCACTGCTCGCACAAAAGGGCGCCGACCTAAACGCCAAGAGCGGCAACGGGCGAACCCCCTTGGTAGCCGCGGCCATGAGCCGGCACGTGGAAATGGTGGACTGGTTGGTCAACAAGGGCGCTGATATCGCAGGCTTTAGCGTCCTGCTGGCCGCCGATTGCGGTTCCGCAATGCTCGTGGAAAAGTGCGCGGCCGCGGGCGTCAAAATGGACGTCCTAGCCCGGGGCGGGCTCACGCCCCTGATGTTTGCCGCAAAATCCGGCCACGCAAAGTCCGCCGAAGTCCTGATCCAACACAAGGCCGACGTGAACGCCACGGCTTACGCGGGCGTCACCGCCCTGCACTTCGCTGCAACGGGCGGGAGCACGGACGTCGTCGCCGTTCTGCTTAAGAACAAAGCCAACGTCGACCAAGCCATGACCCAGTTCGGCTACACCCCCCTGCACCGTGCCGCCATGAAGGGGCGCGCGCCGGCGGTCAAGCTGTTGCTGGAACACGGCGCAAAAGTCAACGGCACCAACAAGATGGGTCAGACCGCGCTCGCCGCCATGGTGTCCACCGACCGCTTTATTCCCAACGAAAAAATCAGCGAACCCACCCCCAGTCACGCACAAATCGGGGATATTCTGATCGCCGCAGGCGCAGACATTAAAGGGATCAAGCTTCGGGGGGCCTGTCGCATTGGCTCCCTGGAACTCGTCAAGAAGTGCGTCGCTGCCGGCGCGGACGTGAATGCCGCAACCGGAAAATCTAAGATCAAGCCATTGGACACCGCCGCGTTCTACGGCCACACCCGTGTCCTGGAGTTTCTGATCTCGAAAGGCGCCAAGCTCGATAAATCTTCGGCCCTCCACGACGCGGTCGGCCGGGAAAATGCGGACGTCATCGCGTTCCTTATGAAGCAGGGCGTCTCGATCCACGTGCGCGACCAGTACGGCTTTACCCCCATCCACGACGCCGCGAGCGAGGCCCGGGTCGCCTTGGTCCGCATCCTCATCGAGCAAGGCGCTGACGTGAAAGCCACAAGCAATGCCGGCGTCACCCTGCTCCATTCCGCGGCGAACGGGTACAACGGCAACAAACGCGAAGCCCGCCTGGCCATCGCGCGCCTGCTGCTGGAGATGGGCGCCGACATAAAGGCCGTCACCAAAGTGAACGAGACGCCCTTGCACACTGCGGCCCAGAACGACCAGCTCTATATCGCACGCCTGCTGATCGAAAACGGAGCCGAAGTGGACGCAAAAAGCACATGGGGTGAAACCCCCTTGCACCGAGCCGCCTGGTGGGGCGCCACCGAGACCGCGGAACTGTTGCTCAAGCACGGCGCCGACATTCACGCCAAGTCCAAAGAAGGAGAAACCCCGCTCGCCATCGCCACCGAAAAGAAGCGTGAAAAAACCATCGCCCTGCTCAAGGCCGCGGAAGAGAAGTCGAAGCCGAAACCGACCCCGAAGCCGGGGAACTGAATTACGGGAGATCTTATGAACGCCAAACGCTTCGTCCTCTGGCTTGGTGCTATGCTCATTGCCGTCGGGCTGTTGAACCCAGTAGCGCTTGCCGACGACAAGGAGCCGACCCACAAGGAGAACGTCGATCTCTTCAAGGCGATTGCGACCAGAGATTGGCAAGCCGCTCTCAAACAGATCGAAGCCAAGCCCGCCTTGGTCCATGCCACCGACTCTATCAAGGGCACTCCACTTCATTTCGCCGCACGGCACGGCAATCTCGGCGCCGCCACAACGATCCTCAAACTCGGCGCGGACATCCACGCGCAGGATGAAGGCGCGCATACGCCCCTGCACGAGGCGGCGTGGGAGGGACACAAGGAGATTATTGCTCTGCTCTTGGACAAGGGAGCCAAGATCGGAGCGCTCTCTACGGAAAAGCGTACACCGTTGTATTTCGCCGCTCTCACAGGGAGAACGGAGGTGACCGATTTTCTCGTCAGCAAGGGCGCGGACGCCAAGGCGTTGTCTTTTCACATGATCGCGCGCTCCGGTTCCGCGGCGCTGGTCAAGCAGCGGCTCGCCGCCGGCGCCAAGGTCGACGAGAAGGACGACCGAGACCGCACGCCGCTGCATTGCGCGGCGGAGACCGGCGGCGTCGGAGCGGCGAAGATCCTTCTGGAAAGCGGAGCTGCCGTAGGCGTAGGCAACAACACCGGGAGGACTCCACTGCACTACGCCGCGCTCGGCGGGCACCCCCAGATGGCAACGCTGCTCCTTCAACACAAGGCCAAGCCGAATGCGGCCACGAAAGAGGGCAACAACACGCCACTGCACCTGGCCGCTTGGAAAGGACATGTCGGGGTGATCGAAGTCTTGCTGAACAACGGAGCCGCCATCGAGAGCAGGACAAACAGCGGCGGCACGCCGCTGTACCTCGCCGCGGGGGAGGGGCACGTGAAGGCCGTCGATCTCCTCCTGGCGAAAGGAGCGAAGATCGACGTCCCGG
>JAJDCN010000272.1 GCA_029260815.1 Planctomycetota bacterium | reverse complement strand
CCGCTTACATCCCCGTTGAACGGAAGAAATTTAGGAACGAGAGGAACGCTATGAAAGTCGCGATAACCGGAGGAACGGGCTTTGTCGGCAGTCATCTTGCAGAGTTGTTGACCGCACAAGGTCATGAGGTTGTGTTGATTTCTCGGCGTCTCGGGTCAGACGTAAGCGACCTGGAAGTCTTGACGGCCGCATTCGAAGGTTGCGATGGCGTCGTTCACTGCGCGGGAATCAATCGAGAGACCGGCGATCAGGCGTACCAGAAGGTCCATATCGAAGGGACGCGGAACGTGGTGGAAGCGGCAAAGCACGCGCGAATACGAAAGGTTGTTATGATGAGCTTCTTGCGGGCACGGCCCCAATGCGAGTCTGCTTATCACGAATCCAAGTGGGACGCCGAGCAGATTGTTCGTGATTCGGGCTTGGACTTTACAGTGCTGAAGGCAGGCGTAATCTATGGATCTGGGGATCATATGCTGGACCACCTAAGCCGTGCGTTTTATACCTTCCCGTTGTTCGCTCTGGTCGGCATGAGGGACCAGCGAGTAAGGCCTGCGGCGGTTCAGGATGTCGCTCGAATCCTTGCGGCTGCATTGACGGATCCGCGTCTTGTTCGCAAAACGGTTCCGATAACCGGACCTGAAGAAATCCCGCTGTCACAGGCGGTCCGGCGTATCGCGGCGGTTGTTGGCAAGCGGCCGTTCTTTTTTAGGATGCCGGTATGGTTCCATTACGGCTTGGCATGGGTTTGCGAGCAGACAATGAAGATACCCATGGTTTCCATTGCCCAGGTTCGCATTCTGTCGGAAGGGCTCGTGGAGCCATCGCCTCCGTGCGATCTGCTTCCCGAGGATCTAGCTCCAAAAATTCCTTTTGGTAGAGAGCAAATCCGTCGTGGGCTGCCTGCAGCCGGACGGATCACCCTTTCAGACTTGCGATGCCCCGTGCCCTGCAAAATATAAAAAAGCTTGCGGAGCAGGTCTGATTTCATGTGATTTCCGCGTTAAAACCCTAGAACGGCTTTTCCGGCATTCCTCTTTTTACCCACGTGTTGTATTCGAGCATGATGTTAAAATGGTCAATGATAAATGGGCTGCAACGCCAACAATCGTTAGAAGTAGAAGAAGAATAGGAAACTTTTGACTCGTTCGTAATGTCATCAATCCGATTAGCAGCGAAACAGTAAAAATGGGTATTGCAGACCAAGGGTTCATACTCGTGTGATTGGTTTTGTTTTGGTAGATGTGCATCCCGAGGAAAACCAATGTGACCGAGGAAAGCCCGATCATAGAAAAACAGAGGATCCGTACAATCGTTGGCATCAAAGGTTCTTCTTACTTGTCTGTCCTAGGGCCACTCTGTTTTTTCAGCGTGAACGCGCACTGTCCGGGTGACGCCATTAGGCTACGCTCGGATGGGTCCTTGCTCAAAACGTGCGGGAATGGGTATTTGCAAGCGGAAGACCGATGGGCTAGGATGTCGGGTACAGGGCTGGCCAGATCGCGATCGGGCCCGGTCTGGCCAAGCGTCCTCTCCGGTATCGCAAGGAGAACGGCAGGATGAATCGAGAAAGCAGTATCACCCGCCGCCAGTTTCTGAAGGGAACCTCTGTGGGTGTCACGGCCCTTGCGCTGGGAGCACCGTACATCGCTCCAACCTCCGCATTCGGCGCCAAGGGGCGCCCGGCGCCCAGCGAACGAATCGGAATCGGCTCCATCGGGACCGGCGTCCAGGGCCGGCGCAATATGTACGCCTTTTTGTCCTTGCCGGGGGCCCAGGTGATCGCGGTTTGCGACGTGGACAGTGAGCACCGTGAGGACGCGAAGCGGCGGGTCGAAAAGTATTACGCGGGCAAGAGCCTCAAGGGGAGATACGGCGGTTGCACGGCGTACAATGACTTTGAAGATCTGCTGGCTCGCGACGATATCGACGCGGTCGTCATCTCCACGCCAAACCACTGGCATGCGCTCATCGCGATCGCCGCGGCCAAGGCCGGCAAAGACGTGTACTGCGAGAAGCCCTTGGGGTTGACGATTGCCGAGGGCCGCGCGATAGTCGATGCGATGACCCGTTACGGTCGGGTGTTTCAGGTGGGCAGCCAACAACGCTCTGCGGGGAATTTTCGTTTTGCCTGTGAGCTGGTGCGCAACGGTCGGATCGGAAAGCTCCAAACGATGGAGGTCGGTCTTCCGACCGGTAACTATGCAAAGGCGGGAAGTCACCCGCCGATGCCGATCCCGAAGGGCTTCGACTACGCCCGCTGGCTCGGACCAGCTCCCTGGGCGCCCTATACAGAAGGCCGGTGTCATCAACAATTTCGCTACATCTTCGACTACTCCGGCGGCAACGTCACCGATTGGGGCGCGCATCACCTGGACATCGCCCAGTGGGGCAACGGCACAGACGGGACCGGACCGATCGAGGTCGATGGCCGGGCCGAATATCCCGCCGAAGGGCTCTATGACACGGCCGTGCACTACCGCTTCGCCTCCACCTACGCCAATGGCGTGAGGCTGGTCTGCTGGGATTATTTCCCGCGCGGCATTCGCTTTGTCGGAACGGAAGGCTGGATCTTCGTTACCCGCCGAATGATCGACGCACATCCGAAGTCGTTGCTAACCTCGGTCATCCGGCCCGACGAGATCCATCTGTACCGCAGCAAGCATCATCATCAGAACCTGCTCGACTGCATGCGGACGCGCGGCGAGACGGTCGCGCCGGTACAGGTCGCGCATGGGTCGGCAATCGTCTGTCACCTGGGAAATATTGCGATGCGACTTGGGCGGAAGGTCCGCTGGAACCCAGACGGCGAACGGTTCATCAACGATCCGGAAGCGGACAAGATGCTCTCACGTGTCATGCGGTCCCCCTGGCGACTCTAAGAGAAGTCCTCGTGACTTCCCGTGCAAATAACTCAGCGAAAAACATCTCAGCTTCGGCTCCTCGAATTTAGGTTAATTCTGAGATCTTTATGACTGGACCAAAAGCTGGACCCGCTCACGGGGAGGGGGGCAACCGTTGATGAAACCCGGCGACTCCTCGAAGCAAGTGATCTGGAGCGCGCGTTGCTTTATATGACGGCGATATGCTCCGGGCTGCGAGCGAACGAATTGCGATCACTTCGGTACAGGCACCTCGACCCGGTGCGCGGTGGCCTGTGCCTTGAGGCTAGTTGGACGAAGAACCGCAAGCCGAGATTCCAACCCCTTCGGTCTGGGTTGCTCAAGCGATTAATCGAAGCAGGTGCAGGCAGGCAACCGGAGGACGAACTGTTCTTCGTGCCCACTCAGCCAGCTCGGGAGTTCTACCGGGATCTTGACCGGGCGGGCATCGCGCGGAATGTTCCGGGGCTGGGAAAGGTTGATTTCCATGCTCTCAGGACTGCGTATACTACGCTGCTTGTCGAATCCGAGGCAACGCTAAAAGAAGCGCAATCATTGGCCCGGCACAGTGATCCGCGCCTCACGATGAACGTTTACGCGAAGGCACGCACGGACCGGCTACAAGAAGTGGCACAAACGGTCGGCGATGCCCTCAATTTAGAGGCAGAGAGCCAAAATGTAGACAAACAAAACGACGCTCGCTCTGAAGTTGCAAGTGCTCAAAGCGCTTAGGTGGTGGAGGCGGGGGGAATCGAACCCGTAAGCCCAAACAAAATAAGGAGTTACGGAAAGAGAGCTGTTCCGCAACAGAACTACCACACTACTGTGCATATCTGACTGCTGCTCAAAAGGTTGTGGGGGACTGGGAAAACGAAAATCGAGCAGATTCGGTACACAACGCTAACACTTCCACGCGCACAAAATGTGCAAATGATGTGCAAGGGGAGGCGTCGTTCGCAGACCTCGCTAGCGTTGTAGAGGCTTGGCCGTCCCTACCGAAAGCGATTCACGCGGGGATCATGGCTATGGTCGAGGCGGGAAATAAAATGTAGTATCATCGCAATCACACCACTAGAAGGACTCTTCGCTACGGTTACGGCATAGAGGGGCAGGGACCACTGACCGATCCTGCCATATTGGGTAAGAAAGGTCTGTTCGCGGAACGTTGTCGCTTATAAAACCCTCGGTTTAGTGTTTTTCAGGGCGTCTCTTAGACCGGACCTTTTGTGCCAAGCCAAACAGCCCAAGGCCCATCAGCGCCAGCGTCCCCGGCTCGGGGATCGCCGTGGCGCCGTATATGTCAGAGGCGCCGTTACGAGTGTCTGACCAGACGACTGTGCCTCCCCAGATTGCAGGCATCTCCTGATTCGCCGCTTTGCTAGATATCGCAAACTCTGTGGAGGTTAGCAGATCGTAGCCGTAAACATCAAAATTCGCGTCCCCGTTACGTCTATCCGTCCAGACAACCGTAGTGCCCCAGATGTCTGAAAAGTTTTGGCTAGCCAAATTGCTCGAAATTTGGAACTCGCTTGAGGTAGCCAGGTCGTAACCGTAGACATCCCAATTGCCAGCTCCATTTCGGATGTCATCCCACACCACGATATTTTCGAAAATGCTGGGGCGACCCTGGTCCGTCGTGTCGGTGACAATAGAGAACTCAGCCCCCCCATTTATCGTGCCGGACAGATCGATGCCGTAGATATCCCAGTTGCCACTGCGCCGATCATTCCATACCACGATGTCGCCGTAGATGGCAGGAGTGCTCTGATTCCCTGGAGCGGTGCTTATCGCAAACTCCGTGGACGTGGAAAGATTGTACCCGTAGATATCACCGGTGCCGCTTCGATTGTCTTGCCACACCACAATATCACCGTAGACCGCGGCCTGCCATTGGTTCGCCGAAGAACTGTTCGTAATGGCTAATTCGGTTGAAGTGGAGAGGTTGTAGGCATAAACATTGCCATGGACGGACGGGTCTCCGTTGAGATGATCGTCATAAACAACAATATCCCCATACACAGCCGGCCGGCGCTGCGCCGTTGTGTCGTTGGTGACCTGTTGAAGTGTCGAAGTGGACAGGTCATAAGCGTAAATTTCTAATCCCTGAGGGAACAGCCCGCTATTGCTTCCTTCCCATACGACGGTATTCTCAAATATGTCCACATCGTTTTGGCCATTCGGAAGGGATGAAACCAGGAACTCTGGCCAGTCATCTGCTTGCGCCGAGGCCGCAAAGCCCAGGATCAGCACCGCGAGAAATGGAATCGATTTCCGGATCATGCGGCTTTCCCCTTGCGGACTTTGCGGGCGAGTGCTGTGAGACCCAACCCTAAGAGAACTAGGGTGCTCGGC
>JAJDCN010000271.1 GCA_029260815.1 Planctomycetota bacterium | reverse complement strand
CGCCCGAACCTTTCTATGAAAGCGAACGTTCTATCCTTGTAGAACGCTTGCGCCACTGCCATCAGAGCCGGATAAGCCGGCCGGCCATAGGCGCTCAGTTTTTTCAAATCGGCTTCGAATCCTTGGTGATCCTTCTCTTCTAGGGCCAGCAACAGGTTTCTCATGAGCCGGGCAATATCCTGAGCGCGAGCAACCTCCGCCGCTCCGTGATCCTCTTTTTCGGTCTCCGCTTGAGTGTTGTCTTGGCGATTGGCCCGTGCTTGATCCTGGAGTGTCTTAACTTGATTTCGCAGCCTCTGCACCTCGGCGTTTGCTTGATTCAGGCGTCGGTTTTCGTCGGCGAGCACCGCAATTTTTTCCCGATCGTCATTTGTCTTTATCACGTGGTACAACACACACGCGACGCCCAGAGCAAGCAGGCCGAATACAACAAGCGGGAAGCGAAAGGATTTATTTGCCTTCATGCTTTCCTCAATTCGTGGATTGGCTCACGTGGGGTCTTCTGGAGGTTTCATTGCGCCCGCATGGTTTCGGATAACGTCGAGGAAGGTTTCTCCGTATTGCTTGGATTTTGCCTGCCCCACGCCGCTGACCGAAAGGAACGCTTCCGCCGTGACCGGCTTTTGCCGGGCCATGTCTCGCAGCGCCGCGTCACCGAAGACCACATACGCGGGAACTTTTTTCTGATCCGCGATTTGTCGGCGCACCGCTCGCAATCGCTCGAACAAATCCTGGTCAACCCCCTCCCAACTGGCGCCGTCGGTTCGCCGTGTCTTGGTTTTCTTCGCGGCGGGTTCGAGCAGTTGGGGTATTTCTTCGCCGCGCAAAACTCGACGACCGGTGGGGCTGACCTGGAGGACGTGATATTCCCCCGTTTTATGGAGATAGCCTTGGGAGACGAGTTGTTCGGTCCAGTCCCGCGCCGCCCGTTTGCCATGGTCCGACAACAAGCCGTAGGTGCTGAGTTTGTCGTGGCTGTTGGTCAAAACCCGTTTGTCTTTGGAACCGGTCAACACCCCAACCGTATAATCGGCGCCGAAGCGCTCCTGGAGTCTCAAGACGCCGGAGAGGATCTTTTGCGCGATCTGCAAAGCGTCGTCCACGCAACGCAACTCGCCCAGGCACACGTCGCAGGCGGAGCAGTTGTCCCGGTCCAGCGTTTGACCGAAGTAGCCCACCAGCGCCGCGTGTCGGCAGGAGACGCCGGTACAGTAGCCGTACAGGTCGTTCAGCTTGTCCTCGGCAATCTGCCGAGCTTCCGGTTCCATCTGTTGCAGCATGACCTTCCAGGTTCCGTAATCGCCGCCGGTGTATAGCAATAGACAGTCCGCTTCCAGCCCGTCTCGGCCGGCGCGGCCACTCTCCTGTTGATAGTGCTCCAGGGATTTGGGCATTCCGGTGTGGATCACATAGCGGACGTTGGATTTGTCAATCCCCATCCCGAAGGCGACCGTGGCGACGATGATATCGCACGCCTCGTGAATGAAGGCGTCCTGGTTCTTCTTACGAACCGGAGCCGCCAGGCCTGCATGATAGGGCAGGGCTCGATATCCGGCGTCGGTCAGTTTCTTGCACAGGGTTTCCACGTCTGCCCGGCGGATGCAGTAAATGATCCCCGACTCCGCCTTGTGTTGTTCCAACAAAGACAGGATTTGCCCCAGCCCCCTTTCTCGTCGCTCGACCTTGTAGGCCAGGTTCGGGCGGTCGAAGGAGCCAATGAGGATTTCCGGGTCCGCCAGACACAACTGTTCCACGATGTCGTCACGGACCTGGCCGGTCGCCGTGGCGGTATAGGCATGGATCGCGACCCCGGGAAAGATCGTTTTCAGCTCGCCGAGTTGCCGGTACTCCGGCCGGAAATCGTGACCCCATTGACTGACGCAGTGCGCCTCGTCCACGGCGAAAAAAGACGGTTGCGCATCCTGCAGCAGGCCCAAGAAGCGGTCTGACATCAACCGCTCGGGCGCGACGTACAAAAGTTTGAGCTCCCCCTGCTCGATGCTTTGGGTTACCGCGCGCTGCTCTTTGGCGGATAGTGCACTGTCCAGCCGGGCGGCTGAAACGCCACAGGCGACCAAGGCATCCACCTGGTCCTTCATGAGCGAAATCAAAGGAGAGACGACCACCGCCAGCCCTGTCATGCACAGAGCGGGAGCCTGGTAACACAGGGATTTTCCGCCGCCGGTGGGCAAGACGACCACCGAATCGAGGCCCTGCATGACGCTCTGCATCGCCTCCTGTTGCAGGGGCCGGAATTCGTCGTATCCCCAATATTTTTTGAGTACCGATTCGATCATTTCACACCAGACGTCCGACCGCGAGCCCCAAGAGTAATCCGGCTATGCCCACCCCGTTTTGAAGCGCGATGTTGCCCAGGGCCGGAGCCCACTGGGCCGCGGTCAATAGCGTCCCCGTATCCAGAGCGAAGGCGGAAAAAGTGGTGAAGGCTCCCATGAATCCAATCAGAATGATCGTCCGGGTCTCCGGACTGATGGCCACACGGTCCTGTGTTGCCGCATAGAAGGCCCCGGCCAGGAAGCAGCCGGCGATGTTGACTGCCAACGTTCCCCAAGGGAAGCCGTTGCCGACGGATCGGTGGACTTGCCCGGCCAGTCCGTACCGCGCAAGCGTGCCTGCCGCACCAGCCAGCCCCAGGAGGATTAATTTATATACCATGCCGTCGGTCTCCTATTCGCACAGCTCTGGGCTCTGGGTACAGGGCGTTCCAGCTGGATAGGGAAAATGGATTGCACTGTTGCCCCGTACAAAGTAGAATCCCTCTCCTAAGGGATGCGGGACACTATACATGATTTGTTGTGAATTGCACCCGAAAGTTGACTGAAAGGGGCTTCCTCCCGGCGCGGAGAGGGTCGAAGCGGCTTCCCTTTCGTAAACAAGAACCATGGAGTAACCCATCCTTGCAAGGGTTTGACGAAAGCGTTTCCACCGAAGATCCCCACTGGGCGCTTCGATCGGTCACACATCTGCCGGTTCGGCTTGTTTTGACGGGCTTTACCGCCCTCGTGCTGGTCCAGTCCTATGTCCTTGGAAGGCTCGAGCAGTTCGCGTTGCGCTCGACACGCCTGCAGGCGTTCCTGGTCCGTTGCCATGAGCGAGCCTTTCGACGACTGCTGCAATCGATCCCGCCCGACGAAGTCCGGCAGGTTGGTGTGGTCGGCGGCGGGCTTTTTCCTCGAACGGTTCTGGTGCTGCAAAAGATCGTCCCTGACTGTCGCTTGGTAGTGATCGACGCCAGCTCCGAAAATATCGAGCGGGCGCGACGATACCTGAGGGTTCATGGTATCCCTACGTCTGCGATTGAGTTTGTCGCGAGCCGGTACGATCATCGACAGTGTCTGGATCTAGACCTGGTGGTCATTCCCCTGGCTTTTGTCGGGAACCGGTCGAGCCTGTACGGCGGCCGTCCAGGCCCGCCTTTGATCGTGCACGACTGGCTGTGGCACACGCGAGGCGACACGGGCGCGGTGATTTCCTACTGGCTACTGAAACGGATCAACCTGATCTTACCGAAAGAGACCAAAGATGCGGATCCATCAAAGCGCACCCTTCCTCCGTTGTTACAAGCTACTGCCCCACGGAGCGATTAACAAGAGCACCGCTCGCTTGATGCGTCTGCGCAGACCCAGTTGGGCGGTACAGGCCGCGATCCGCACCTGGATTCGGCGCGGCAAAATCGACATGACGCAGTTCGAGGACCGCCGGTTCGAATCCGTCGAGGATTTCTTTCTTCGCGGGCTCAAGCCGGGCGCCCGCTCCCTGGGGCGTGGGGTCGTCTCTCCCGTGGACGGATTCCTGGTCAGCCGCGGAACCATCGATCGTGAGCGGACGCTGGTCATTAAGAAGGAGCCACTTCGGATCCGCCGGCTGGTCAACGGCCGCCACCATGACCTGTCGGTGGATGAATACGACGGCGGCCGCTATGCGGTGATTTTTCTCAGTCCCTCCGGGTATCACAGGATTCATGCGCCGGTAGACGCGGAACTGGTGGATTGCCGGTGGATTCCAGGTCGCTACTTTCCACAGAACGAGAAGGCCCTGCGTCATATCTCCGGCGTCTACGAGCGCAACGAGCGCCTGACGCTTCAGTTCCGCAGGGAAGACGGTTCTCATTTCTTGGCGATTCTTGTGGGGGCCAGCCTGATCGGTGGCATCCAGTTGGAAGGCATCCCCCGCTCCCGCTGGCTTCGTCCGGAAGCGGTGACGATTGGCCGCCGGTACCGAAAAGGCGAAGAGGTGGGGCACTTCCGATTTGGTTCGACGGTGGTGTTGTTAATGCCGCGAGGTATCAGCGAATCCTCGGCCTCCCCCTTCGGAAGCTCTTTGAGCATGGGCGAGACGCTCTGGGAGAGCTAAGCTCGACCGCC
This sequence comes from Planctomycetota bacterium, assembly GCA_029260815.1. Taxonomy (GTDB): domain Bacteria; phylum Planctomycetota; class B129-G9; order JAJDCN01; family JAJDCN01; genus JAJDCN01. The sequence goes on along the minus strand of JAJDCN010000271.1, from coordinate 24,373 downwards.
TACCAATTCTCAGACAACAATTCGAAACAGGCCTGTGGGTGCGCGCAGGCGGGACAGATGTTGAGGCTTCATCCTCTTCGTGTATATAGCCGCAGTTGGCGCACCGCTTAGGTTTCGGAAGTGGTCTCCGTGGTGCGCATACCCAGTTCGTTGTCGATAATAAATAGCGCTCCAGCATGATTCCCGGCGAGTTTGAGTTTTTCCGCGATGGTCAGCGCCGCGGCCTCTTCTTCCACCTGCTCGGTCACGAACCACTGGAGGAACGCGCTGGCCGCGTGGTCACTCTCGGCGATGGTCACGTTGACCAGTTCGTTGATCTGTGCGGACACCTCGCATTCGTGCTGGTAGGCGTGCTGGAAGGCCTCTTGCGCAGAGCCCCACTCGGTTTGCGGAGCGGGGATCTGGCTGATCTTGATCCGGCCGCCGCGATCGAGGAGGAAGTTAAAGAATTTTGTGACGTGCGCTTGCTCTTCGTGCGCCTGAACGCGGAGCCAGTAAGCCATGCCTTTAAGATTCTGGGTTGTAAGGTGGGCCGACATGGACAGGTATAAGTTGGCCGAGAACAGCTCGGTATTCAAGTGCTGATTGAAGGCCTCCTCCACGGTTGGGCTCATCATGATTGCGGCTCCTTTCTCTGGTGGGTATTTTCACGGGGCGCTGATGGTTGTTATCCGGAAACGTGCTGTTTTTGTCAAATCCCCAGAAAAGCGTTATCGCCTGCGTCGTCGGCCACCGCCCTTGCCCGAGCGGCGAGGTTTGTTTTCGGCCGACGGGCTTGCGGCGGGCTTGGGCTTAATGTCGTCCGGCAATTCCGGTACGCCGTGCAGGCTGTCGTGGTAGAAATCGTCCAGCAGCATGGCGATCAGGGCGATTTCATCGTCACTCTCGCCCAGGTCGCGCGCCAGCGGGACCAGGCGCTGCATCCGTTCGTGGTGGAGCCGATCGCGGCTTCGCAGCTTGGTTTCCAGTAATGCAATCACGCGCTCGGACACGATTGTCTGGACCTGCTCGCCCGAAGGCACTTCGCGCTCTTCCATGTCGATGCTATAGCGTTTGGCCGTACGCTTCAGCTCCATGGCCTCGATCACGTCGACCAGAGAGATGGCGATACCGCCAGCCCCCGCCCGCCCGGTCCGTCCGGCCCGGTGGATGTAGGACTCGGGGTCTTCCGGGAAGTCGTACTGGATCACATGGGACAGGTGGACGACGTCAATGCCTCGCGCAGCCAGGTCGGTGGCCACCAAAAAGCGCAGCCGGCCCTGCCGCACGCGGGTCAGGACCGATTCCCGTGCCTGCTGGCTCAAGTCCGAGGTGATCTGGTCGGCATCGTATCCGAAACGTTGAAGGACCGTTGCGACGTAGTGGACGTTGGATTTGGTATTGCAAAAGATAAAGGCTGATTCCGGATTCTCCATGTCGATGATTCGACTCAACGCCCGGTCTTTGGCCATGGATTGAACGCGATAGAAGATATGCTCGGTATCGGTAACGTGGACCGATTCGTGGCTCAGGTTAAGAATTTCCGGGTCCCGCAAAAACTGCTTGGCCAGGCCCTGGACACTGGGGGGGAAAGTTGCGGAGAACATGAAGCTGTGACGTTGTTCCGGCAGATACGACCGGATCTGCTGCATGTCGGGATAGAAGCCCATGGACATCAAGCGGTCGGCTTCGTCGAAGATCAGGGTCTTCACGTTGTTCAGGTCCAGGTTGCCCTTGATCAGGTGATCGATGATCCGTCCCGGCGTTCCGACCACCAGATGGGCGCCTTTGCGGAAGCCGTCGATTTGATCGCCGTACCCAACGCCGCCGTATACGACCACGGTATTGATCCCGCTCTCGGCTCCCAACCGCTCTGCCTCGTGCGCCACCTGGGCCGCCAATTCGCGCGTCGGGACGAGGACCAGGGCCTGACAGGTTTTCTTGCTGGCGTCGATCCGCTCCATGATCGGCAGGACAAAGGCGGCGGTTTTGCCACTGCCGGTATGGGATTGCACCATCACGTCCTGTCCCGCCAGCAGGTACGGGATCGCGCTGGCTTGAACCTTCATCAGTTGCGTCCATCCCATTTTTTCCACGGCCCGTTGGAGCACGTTGGGAAGGTCGCTGAGCGTAATCGGTGGGCGCGTGAAGGATGGCTCCGACGATGGGGAGCCCGATTGATTGGTGTCTGTCATGATGGGTTATTGTACATCCAAAAGTATGAGCAATTTCGAAACAGGCGAGGATAGCACGATGTGGAAGGCAAATCAACCGGGCGGTTCTGGCGAGAGGGAGCCGCCAACCGGGCTTATGAGAGATCTATTTTACACCATCCGCTTTCTTGAGCCAGTCCTGGATGTTGTTGGCCAGGACCTCCGGGCTACGTGTCTCCAGGATATGCTCGGCCATGGACGCCGGAACCGTGAGCTTCACCATGGCCTTTTCGACCCGCAGCCAGAGCCGTTGACGCTTCGCATCACTGTCGGCCAGGTACAGGTCGGTGACCAGTTCCTGGAGCCGTTGCAGCATGATCGTATCCAGGTTCTCGTAATAATTCCGGATGATGTTCTTCTGATGGGCGCTGTGTTCTCGCGGGCTCATTGATTACGAAACGATCTCCAGCAGTTCCACCTGGAATATCAGTGTCGCGTTGGGCGGGATCGCGCCGCCGGCTCCAGCCGAGCCATAGGCCAATTCTGATGGAATAAACAACTCCCATTTGGCGCCTTCCTGCATCAACTGCAGCGCTTCGACCCAACCGGGAATCACGCCACCGACAGGAAAGACCGCCGGCTCATTGCGCTTGTAGGAGCTGTCGAACTCCTCGCCGTTGATCAAGGTTCCGCTGTAATGGGTTTTGACGCGATCGGTGGCCGTGGGCGTGCCGCCGGAACCTGCTTGAAGGACCTTGTATTGCAACCCACTGGGGAGCACGGTAACGTCTTCGTTCTTTGCGTTTTCTTCCAGAAAGGCCTTGCCTTCGTCCATGGTCGTTTCCTTTCTCATACGATGCCCGTAAATGTGAGCGAGGCATGGTTACATAATCACATGGAAAAGGCAAACGAGTTTTGGATCTGCTATTCTTCAGTGGTCGAGGCTTGGGTTTCCAATGCCGCATCCACCTGACGACTGAGCTGCCGGGACAGGCGGAGGATGTCGCTCTGCTCTGCCCGGAGGCGCTCAACCCATGGGTCCGGCTGCTCGGCAGCCCTGGTGGTTTTGCGGGTTTCATGGAATCGAAGGGTCTGGTCCCGAAGCCGCTCTTCCAGGAAGCGCAGGGCTCTGAGGTCTTCCACTGGAAGTGAGGCGAGCGGTTTCTTGGCGTCCTCATCGCCGCCCGGCTTTTGGGGTGGCTTGTTGTTGCCAGACTGGTTTTTGGATTGCGACTTCTCTTTGTTGTTGCGAGCGTCCGCGATTTTTTGGCCTTTTTCTTCCAGGACTTTCAGGAGCTCTTCGAGTTCGATCCGGATGTCGACCTGCCGATCCTGGATGGTGGTTCCTATATTATAAACACCCTCGTCGGGGTTGAACACCTGATTGGCGACGGCGCCCATGTCCCGGCTGATTTGATGGAGCCACCAGGGGACGACAACGGAAGTTTGGTTTTGCGGCATCTCCTTTGCGAGCATTACGAGTATCTTGGCCAACTCCCGCTGCAAATCACTCAGATCCGCGATGTCGAATTGATCGAGTCGTAGATCTTCTCGCGCAGGGCCTTGCTCTTGCTCCTTCGCATACAGATTGCGAGCCTTAACGTTGAGGGCGCGTTGTTGCTCCAAGACTTTTTGGATGACACCAGCTGCTTTCAGCACGGCTTCCTCTTCCTTGCGGTTTTTCAGATCGTCCTTTGTGTTCTCCCGAGTCTTCTCCAACGCGGTGCGCGTGTTATTCGCTTGCTGGATTCCATCTGTCAGAGGATCCTTCGGTTTCCCGCTCGAATCACCGTCAAGCTTCCCTTGGGGTTCGTCACTTTTCGTGTCGCCCGGCGGGGGGCTTTGGGGTTTGGCAGGATCAAGGGTATTCAAGAATCTCTTTTGTGCTTTCTGGGCCGCCGCCTGGGCCTTTCCCAGGTCGCCGGTGGGATCGCCCGTCTGATCGCGCAGCCTCTTGATCTCCTGCTCGATCTGTCCTTGTTGATCTGCGATGCCTTGCCGGATTGCGTCCTCTCCGCCTCGGTGGTTTGCTTCGGCCTTGAGGTTGTCGATGAGCCTCTTGAGTCGGTTCTTTGAATCCGTGACGGCGTTGATTGCGGCTTGACCCTGTTTCTTCGCGCCGGAGGGGTTGTTGTTTTTCAAGCCATTGGTGGCGCGGTCCACGCCCTGGCCAGCTTGCTTGGCGCTGTTTAGAACATTTTTGGATATGCGACTGCCTTCTTCTGGGTCGGCATTCGGGTCGTTGCTTTCCTTCACGAGTAACAAGTTGTGAAATTCGTCAAGTCGCGTTTCGATATTGTCTAAGCGAACCTTTACCTTGTGCAGCGCCTTGATCGGATCGTTGGGCGGCGTTACAGGTTTTGGCATGACAGGCTCTTGATCCGATCCGGCAAGCGCTGCATTTATTTGGCTTTGGCCTGCCTCGATTTTGCCCAGGTCGGTGTAGAGTTTTCGGGCGGTGTCCAGGGCGTCGATCAGTTCGGCATTCTGGATGACCTTGGTCTGCTTGCCGATGATTTTGTCCGTCTCTTGGATCTTGTTCTTCGCGTCTTGGGTATCGGGGATTTTTCGAGCGGGCGGCGTTTGCAATATTTCGCGGATCCGGTCAATGGACGCGATCACATGACCCACGTCGTTACTCGCATCGAGGTAGGCGTCTCGCTCGATTTTTTCCGTCACGATGTCGAGCCGGGACAGGACGCCCAATCGGTGTGCCTCGTCATGGGACGCTCGGATCTGTTTGGCGAAGGCCGCGTCGGCGGTTTCGAACCGCTCGGCGCAGGTCAACAGGCCGTCTAGCAGCCGGCTCAGCCGCTCACGTGCAAGCTGTGTGTCCTGTGCGGCGGCTGCGGCGCCGGGCATACCCGGCTCGGCATGGAGTCCTTGAGAGAGAAAGCACAGTAACAACAAGCCGATCAATCCCTTGTTTCCGAAAGACATGGCGCACCTCGCTTGTCCGATTCTTACCAGCGGCTCGTTTGTTTCTAAAACGGTAAACCGACAGATCGGTAGAAGGTTCATCTAAAAAAATAAAAAGAGCTTGGTTAAGGTTTTGGCTACAGGCCGGAGACGGTCTCTTTGCGGTCGCCACGGATGTAGCGGATTACGTCGACGGTGTCGATCACTAAGGAGACGGCGTTCAAGAAGATTAAGGCGCGCAGCCAGATGCCGAAGAATGCATCGGCCGGGTATTGATCCAGGCGCGTAGCGAGGAAGATGAGCAGTGGAACCCAAAATATATGGCCCAGGCCCAGCAGGCGTGTAAAGCCGAATCGGGCGGTCATGACCGTAAAGAGCATCGCACTCGCCATGAAGACGCCCAACACGACTTGGGCCTCGAAGTAGTCCAGGTGGAACAGCGGCACGACCATATTGAGCGTTACCAGCACCATGAGCCAGAGTTGCCAGCCGACCGGCATTTTGAAAACGCCCCGGTTGAATTTTATAAAGCCTTCGATCACTTTCGTAATCCTTACAGACATAGATGAGACGGTTCAAAGACCCCGCCTGCAGGCGGTCACAGGATTGTGACCTGCTGGAGCGATTTTGTCAACGGTGGATGACGCGCATCAATCTAATAGAACAACTCATGGTGATTATTTACCCACGTTGGTTAAGTTTTCCCAGCCCGGTCCACGGATCACCCAGGCCGCGGTGGCGAGGCGACTTAAACCGAACGGCACTCGATGATTTGTAACATCTTTTGCTGATGATCGTTGCGAGCCACTCCCGTCTTGGGATTGCGATGGCAGTTTGCCTTTCGAGTTCGGCCTGTCTCCGGTTCCCCGATGGCACAGGAATTGATTGCAAAGCGGTGGAGGCTTCCGTGCTCAGTTTCGGATGCACTGCCGGGAGCGGCAGGATAGGAGGAGATCATGAGCCTAGAGGATCGAGCACTCGAATACCACAGCTCCGGAAGAAGCGGTAAGATCGAAGTGGTACCGACCAAGCCCTGCGCGCGGCAGCGCGATCTGTCCTTGGCCTATACCCCCGGCGTGGCGGTGCCTTGCTTGAAAATCCACGACGATCCGGACGAAGCGTACAAATACACCGCCAAGGGCAATCTGGTGGCGGTGGTTTCCAACGGTACCGCGGTCCTGGGGCTGGGCGACATCGGCCCGCTGGCCGGCAAGCCGGTGATGGAAGGCAAGGGCGTGCTGTTCAAGCGGTTTGCCGACATCGATGTTTTTGACATCGAAGTCGATACCAAGGATCCTGAAGCATTGATCACCTTCGTGAAATTGCTGGAGCCCACATTCGGTGGTATCAACCTGGAAGACATCAAGGCCCCGGAATGCTTCATCATCGAAGAGCGGCTCAAGGAGCAGATGAACATCCCGGTCTTTCATGACGACCAGCACGGAACCGCCATTATTTCCGGGGCGGCCCTGCTCAACGCCCTGGAGATCGTGGAAAAGCAGATCGATCAGGTCCGTGTGGTTTTCAACGGTGCCGGCGCGGCCGGTATTTCCTGTGCGCAGTTTTACCTGAGCCTCGGGGTCCGGCGGGAGAACTTGATCCTATGCGACTCCAAGGGAACCGTCTACGAAGGCCGGACCGATGGCATGAACTCCTACAAGGCGCGGTTCACCGCCCAAACCCGCGCGCGAACCTTGGGCGAGGCCCTGGAGGGCGCCGACGTTTTTGTCGGGGCTTCGGTGGCCGGCTGCGTGACCCCGAAGATGGTACAATCGATGGGGGACAAGCCCATCGTCTTCGCCATGGCCAACCCGGATCCGGAGATTTCCTACGAGGCGGCGAAGGCGGCTCGGCCCGACGTGATCGTGGCCACGGGGCGGTCCGATTATCCCAACCAGGTCAACAACGTGCTGGGTTTTCCTTTCATCTTTCGTGGCGCGCTGGACGTGCGAGCGACGAGGATCAACGAGGAGATGAAACTGGCCGCCACGCATGCGCTGGCAGCCTTGGCTAAGGAAGATGTGCCGGAGAGCGTGTTGAACGCCTACGGACTCGATCGTTTGCACTTTGGGCCGGATTATCTCATCCCCAAGCCGTTCGATACGCGGGTGTTGACCTGGGAGTCGGTCGCGGTGGCTCGAGCGGCGATGGAAACTGGCGTGGCCCGGATCAAATTGGATCTACACGCGTACCGCGAGCGGTTGGAGAAGCGGTTGGGTCGGGCCAACGAGATCATGCGGATGATTATCAACCGGGCTCGCCAGGCGAACAAGCGCGTGGTCTTTCCCGAAGGGTACAACGAGCAGATCCTGCGGGCCTGCCATGTGATTCTCGACGAAAAGGTTGCTCAGCCGATCCTGTTGGGCAAGGAAGAGCGGATCCACGCCATCCTCGATCGCCTTGAGCTTAAATTGGACGGCGTCACAATCCTTCAACCTGCCGGCTCGGAGAAGTTCGAGACCTACGTGGACGAGCTGTTTCGCCTGCGCCAGCGCAAGGGTGTGACGCGGGCCGACGCGCAGCGGTTCATGCGCAACCCGGATGTCTACGCCGCGATGATGGTACACATGGACGACGCGGACTCCCTGGTGGCGGGCCTGAACCAGCAGTATCCCGACACCGTGCGCCACGCGCTCCAGATCATCGGCACACGTCCGGAGGTCTCCCGCGTGGCGGGCCTGTCGATCCTGGTCTTCAAGAACGACGTCTACTTCCTGGCCGATACCACCATCAACATCGATCCGAATGCACAGACGCTCGCGGAAATCGCTATCTGTGCCGCCACGGCAGCACGGCGTTATCACATCGAGCCGCGCGTCGCCATGCTCTCCTTCTCCAATTTTGGGTCCGCGGAGCACGCGGGCGCGCAAAAGATGCGCGATGCGGTACGGATCGTCCGCGAACGGGAACCGGGCCTGATGATCGATGGCGAAATGCAGGCCGATACCGCTGTGGTGCCGGAGCTGATCGACAAGCACTACCCTTTCAGCCGCCTCAAGGGTGGGGCCAATGTCTTGATCTTTCCGGACCTGCAATCCGCCAACGCCGCCTATAAGCTGCTCAGTCGTCTGGGCGGGGCGCAGGCCATCGGGCCACTGCTCATGGGCATGCGAAAGCCCGTCCACATTCTTCAGCACGGTTGCGAAGTCAAAGACATCCTCTATCTTGCCGCGCTCGGCGCCGTTCAAGCTCTGGAGCGAGACCCTGGCCCCGTCGCATAATCATGCGCATGGGGACACACGGGTTTGCGTTGACCTCCTTGTCGAATCGCTTTACAATGATACGGGCTTAGAAGCACGACAGAGGAAGATTCACCTATGAACAAGAGGCGGATGAGCGCGAAACAATCTTTCTGGCTCGCGGTCCTGGCGGCCGTGCTCGCCGGGTTCTGGGGCTGTGCGGTCCCGCAGGTGCAGACCGACCAACTGTTTACCCAAGCGGTGATTCTACAAAGCGAAAACAAGCACGAAGATGCCATCGCCGTCTACAACAAGATACTCGCCCTCGAGCCCGACAATGCGGAGGCCTACAACAACCGCGGTGGGATCTATCATCTACAGGGAAAGCATGTGGTTGCGATCGGCGATTACACCAAGGCGATCTTTCTGCGTCGCGATTACGCCGAAGCCTACCTCAACAGGGGATCTGCCTACGACCATCGCCGCGAATACGACCTGGCGCTGACCGACCTGACCCGTGCGATCGCGTTGAACCCCAAGGCCACTTTAGCCTACTACAACCGAGCCCTGGCCTTCGCGCACAAAGACGACTTTAAGCGGGCCATTGAAGACTGCGACCGAGCGATCCAGCTCAGCCCGGAAGACCCTGAGGTCTACGGACGGCGTGGTTTTATCTACGCGCGCATGGCAGACGGCGACCGTGCGATTGCCGATTTTTCCAAGGCCCTTGCACTCAATCCCAACCTCGTAGAGATTTACAACAACCGCGGGGCGACCTACGCCCGCCAAGGCCAGCACGACCTGGCCATTGCCGACTACACCCAGGCCCTCAAGCTGCAGCCGAACAACGCAGGAACCTTTTACAACCGCGGACTGGCCCACGCACGCAAAGGCGACCTTCAACGTGCGATTGCCGATTTCGATCAAACGATACAACTCAAGCCCGCCCACGCCAAGGCCTATAAGAACCGCGGAAATGCCTATCAACGGGACGGCAAAGACGACCAGGCGATCGCCGACTATTCCGAAGCCATCAATTTGAACCCTGACGACGCGGATGCCTACTTCAACCGAGGTGGAGCGTACACGCACAAGAAAAATTATCAATCTGCCGTGGCCGACTACACCCGATCGATTGCCCTGAATCCCGGCAGCGTCGGCGCCTACAATAACCGCGGACAGGCCTATCGGAAACTGGAGGAGTACACTCTGGCCCTGGCCGACTTCTCAAAAGTCATCGAAATCAATCCACGCGGCGCGAAAGGCTATCTCAATCGAGGAGTCATCTATTACCACAAGAAATTGTTTCGACAGGTCCGAGCAGACTGGGAACTGGCGGCCAAGCTCGATCCGAGCGGAAAGACCGGCGACGCGGCGCGCAAAGGATTGGAGATGCTGGACCAAAAGGGGCACTGAGCCAGAAACGAGCGGACAAAGTCTACAATTGAAGAATTATTAAAAAGAAGCATGGCTTCTTTAGACCGTACTTCTTCTTTACTTCTTCTTTCGAATTCTCTTGTAATTCCCTATCTTTTTCGTATGATAAATTGCTTCTACGGGCACCCCACGCGACCCTGCCGTAGCACTGGCACGATTCCATGGGCGCGTTCTACCGACAGTCGGAGAAAAACCGGAATATGAGTCAGGCACCAAGCGAAATAGAAGTTTATACAGGGCAACACCCGCACGCCTTTCATATCCCAGTGATGGGCCCGGGCTTTACCATCGATACGGCACTGCGCGTTGCAAAGTTTGGAATTTCCTCCGTCGTGTCTCTGATCGATGACGTCCTGATTGAGCAGATGCGAAAGTTCCATTGCGAGCGTGAAGGCGAGCCCTACGAGCCGATCGCTGCGCGCGATCCGGACGCCCGCGCCAACCGGATCACGGCCTATCTGAACCTGCTCGATCGCTTGGTTCATCGCCAGACCCAACGCCTACAGGCGACCCCTTTTGAGCCGGGAAGCGAGATTACCCAATACTTTGAAATGCTTCCGGATACGCCCTTGCAGAAGGACTACCGGCAGATGCTTGCCACGACGGACCCGGTGGAGCGGGAGCGAAAGCAAGAGCGTCTTCGGACGCAGGTTGTTTCCGGCAGCATTGACGTGAACATCATGTGCAAGATCGATCCGGAGACCTATCAGCACGGAGAAAAGCTCCCTCCGGAGCATAGCGGCGCTTTGGCGGGCCTTCGAGGCTTTGCCAACTCGACGTTACGCTCGTCAATCGTTCTGTCGGCGGGCATGAACCACCGTCTCTACGGATATATTGGGAAATTCCCGGATTTCTTTCCGAATGAGCACGGTGTGTTGAAAAAGAAGCTCGTGCTCAAGGTGAGCGATTACCGTTCGGCGGTGATCCAAGGGAAGTTCCTGGCCAAGCGGGGGCTGTGGATTTCCGAATATCGCATCGAGTCCGGGCTCAACTGCGGCGGGCACGCCTTTGCCACTACCGGCCACCTGATGGGCCCGATCCTGGCAGAGTTCAAGGCCAACCGGCAGAAACTAATCGAAACGCTCCACGAGATCTATATCAAAGGTCTGGCCGACCGGTGTTCGGTGTCCGTAGACGCTCCGCATGCGGTTCGGGTGACCGTTCAGGGGGGCATCGGCCACGCCGATGAGAATGAATTGCTGCGCCGGGTGTACGGCGTGGATGCCACTGGCTGGGGGACGCCGTTTTTGCTGGTTCGTGACGTGATCAACATGACTGACGCAGATGTGGCCAAACTCTCTGCCGCGACCGAAAAGGACGTCTATCTCAGCGACAGTTCCCCCTTGGGCGTTCCGTTTTGGAACCTGCGCAACTCCGAAAGCGAGCAAGCCCGCCGGAGCCGAATCCACGACGGCAAACCGGGCAGCCCATGCCCCAAGGGATATCTGGTGAGCAATACGGAGTTTACTGAACGGCCGTTGTGCCACGCCTCGCGCAGCTACCAATCGCGCAAGCTGGAAAGCCTGCCAACCGAAGGCCTGACGATCGAAGAGCTTCAGGCTCAACAGGCCAGCGTTGTTCAAAAGTCCTGCATCTGCCACGACCTGAGCGGACCGGCCACCCTCAAAAACGGGATCGACCCGGGGGCCACGCCCGCCATCTGCTGCGGCCCTAACATCGTTAACTTCTCAAAGCCGGTTTCTTTAGAGGAGATGATCAACCATATCTACGGACGCATCTGCCTGATAATGAACCCTGAGCGACCCCACATGTTTATCCGAGAGCTTTCCCTGTATCGGGATCATTTGCGAAAGGAGCTGGAACGGTACTCCAAAGACCTGTCGTCCCGGACGCCGAAGTACTTCCGCGAGTTCAAGGACAACCTCCTGACCGGTATCGAATACTACCGAAAATTGGCCGAGCAATTCGTTGAAGAGCAGCGCGACCGTTTCGTCGATCATCTGAACTACCTGTGTGAAGAGATCGAAAGTATCCCGCTTGCTTCGACGCTCGGACCCAAGCTGCAAGTGGCTGCAAACCCCGCCTGATCGGTCGCAAAGACGACTCCAACCTTTCCATATTTTCCCATATGTCTGCGATGGATTTCCCTTTTCGAAGATCGTCCCTTCTAAAATTTTTAAAGCTCCAGAGCTCAAATGGTCGATAATCTAGTTAGTTTTAAGTATATCGATTTTCCTTGTCGGTCTCTGGCCGGTCCGAACAAGCCCAAAGGCGAAGTGGAAGCTGTAAGGGGCTTTGTGATGCGCAGAACGGAAAGAAAACCGGCCACGAGGTACTCTCTGCTTTTTTTCAGAGAGAGTACGAGCCCGACCTCGGCGCATTTTCTGCACCGCTTACACTCTCCTGTTGAAAAAATATCAATTTGACCGCGCTCCTCTGAACCGGCACTGGTGTGTCGACGAACGGAGGAAAGGGCTGCGCGACCCTAAATAGGATGGTGAGCAATGTTCACGCTTGGGACCCAAATCGAACAGGAATCAATCGAGACCCTCGGTGCGGTATCGTTATCGACCTCCCTGATTTTTCTCGTTCCCGCACTGGCACTTTCGATGTACCTGACCTATGCGGCCCGGCGCCGAGCACGAGCCATGGAGCGCGACAACGAACGGCTTGCGCTGGAAATCGCCGAGCGAAAACAGATCGACACGACGCTGAGTGAGGAGATCGCAAAGCGGCAGTTGCTCGCTGCGGTGGTTACAGCCGTTAACCAAGCCACCGGTCTGGAAAAGGCAATGCAGATGTGCCTCGATCAGATCTGCGCGCATACCGGCTGGCCCGTGGGGCATGTTTACCTGCGAAACAAAGACGACAAGGAAGTTTTGGTCCCCTCTGGGTGCTGGCATCTGGCGGACCCACAACGGCACGAGGAATTCCGTAAGGTCACCGAAGCAATCAGTTTCCGCTTCGGCGAAGGGCTGCCCGGGCGGGTTTGGTCCAGCGGAAAACCGGCGTGGATCGTAGACGTGACCAAGGACACGAATTTCCCCCGTAACCAGAGCAGTGAAAACCTGGACATCAGGTCCGCCTTCGCATTTCCCGCCTTGGTAGGCAGGGAAGTCGTCGCGGTAATGGAGTTCTTTACGACGCAAGTGGTTCAACCAGACCCGAGCCTTTTGGATGTCGTTGCGGGCATTGGAATCCCCCTGGGCCGGGCCGTGGAGCGTCAGTTTGTCGGCTTGGAGCGTGAGCAGGCCGAACAGGCGATGGTCAAGGCCAACAAAGAGTTGGAAGACGCGAACTGTCAGCTCCAAGCTGCGATCGAGCTTGCCAACAATCTGGCCCTCTCCGCAGAGGCCGCCAGCATCGCCAAGAGCGAATTTCTGGCCAACATGAGCCACGAGATTCGTACGCCTATGAACGGCATTATGGGGATGACAGAGCTTACCTTGGACACAGATCTTACCGACGAACAGCGGGAGTACCTGGACATGGTCGCGGATTCAGCCCATGCCTTGTTGGCGGTCATTAACGATATCCTCGACTTCTCCAAGATTGAGGCCGGGCGGATGGAGTTCGAATCCATCACTTTCAGTCTGCGCGACTGCCTGGATGACACGGTCAAAGCGCTTTCGATTCGCGCCCATGAAAAGGGCCTGGAAATGATCAGTCAGGTCCAACCGGAGGTGCCCGACGGCATGATCGGCGACCCCGGCCGGCTGCGGCAGGTGATTATCAACCTGATTAGCAACGCGGTCAAGTTTACTGACAAGGGGGAAGTCTCCGTGCTCTTGGATCTGGCCGAAGCCCCGATCGACAACGAGCTGCTGTTGCACTGCAGCGTGAGCGACACCGGTATCGGCATCCCCAAAGACAAACAGGAGTTGGTCCTGGAGCCGTTCCGCCAGGCGGACGGCTCTGACACGCGCCGCTACGGCGGTACGGGGCTCGGACTGGCGATCTCCACGCAGTTGATCGAACTCATGGGCGGTAAGATGTGGCTGGAGAGCGAGCCCGGTCAGGGCGCGACATTCCACTTCACGGTCCGTTTGGGCGTTCAAGAGGTGCCGGCACCCCAGACCCAGCCCGCAGACCTGGAAAGCCTGCGGGGCAAACGGGCGTTGGTTGTGGATGACAATGCAACAAATCGTCGAATTCTCACCGAAACCTTGTCTCGGTGGGAACTGGTCCCGGCCAGCGCCGAGAGTGGGGTCGAAGCCCTGCAGGCGATGGAACGAGCCCGCGCGGCCGGCGAGTCCCACGACTTGGTCGTGCTCGACTGCCACATGCCGGGTCTGGACGGCTTCGACGTCGCGGAACGAATCCAACAGACGCCCGCTCTGGCAGGCACTGCACTGATGATGCTGACCTCCGCCGGGTACCGTGGCGATGCAGCGCGCTGCCGGGAGCTTGGCATCTCCGCGTATCTCACCAAGCCGATCAAAGGCTCGGATCTGTTGGAAACGATAACAAACGTCCTGGGGACGCCCGAGGCTGAAGAAAACACGACGTTGGCGACACGACACTCCATTCGCGAAAGTCACAGTCGTCGACGCATCCTGTTGGTCGAAGACAGCGAGATCAACAGGAAATTGATCGTGCGTCTGTTGGAAAACAAAAATTTTCTGTACCGTGAGGCGAGCAACGGACAAGAGGCCATCCATGCGCTCGAAGAAGAATCATTTGACCTGATCTTGATGGACATCCAGATGCCGGTCATGGGAGGCCTGGAGGCGATTAATAAGATTCGCCAGAAGGAAGAGGCTTCTGGTGGGCATATTCCGATCGTGGCCCTGACCGCCCACGCCATGAAGCAGGACCGGAAGCGGTGCCTGGATGCCGGCGCTGATGGGTACCTGCCCAAGCCGTTTCAGGCCCAGATGTTTTTCGACGAGATGGAGCGTCTGATCGCCGCGTATCCCCAGGAGAGGGAGCGCGCTCACTCAAACGCTGAGGACTTGGGCGAGACTTGGTCAGAGGATCTTGTCTTTGGTGCCCGTGAAAGCGGGAAATCCGGAAGGGAGGAACTCCTCACGCTGTACCTGGAAAGCTCCTTCAACATGCTTACGGAAATCGAAAACGCCCTCGCCAGTCAGGACGCCGGCTTGGTGGAGCGGCGCACAAGTGTCCTCAAAGGCTTGTCCATGACATTCCGCGCACCGCGGGTTGCTCAAAAGGCGAAAGACCTGGAGGAATTGGCCCGAAAGGGCGAACTGGACGACGCCCCACAGGCCTGCCAGGAACTGACCGCCGAACTTGAGCGGCTTCGGCCCCAGCCGGTGGACGGGTAACGCCGGATCCATTTCACGATTGATTTATTACCAAATCAACTTATCATGACGATCGCATCTTCCGATACGACAAATAGGAGGCGTCCAGCTGCCCCCAGAACTGTGTCTACCCAGAACGTCCATCGTGAATGTGAGGTTTGTTCCATGCCTGCCGTTGTCAACACCCAGAGATGCACCGGATGCGGAGAGTGCGTCGAAGTTTGTCCTTGTGAAGCGGTCGAATTGATCGACGCGGTCGCCGAGGTGCTTGAAGAGAATTGCACCGAATGCGTTGCCTGTGTCGATGAATGCTCCGAGGAAGCGATCGAGCTAGTTCTGTAAAAGACCGATCGCGCCCCCAAGCCCCCGGCCCACCCCGCCTGCCGTCTCCATTATTTTGAGGGAACTTTTTCCTCTCGAGGACCGTCTAAAGAGGCAGAACACCAGTTCAGCCCCTTGGCATCGGGAGAAAAAAATGATCACGCGATCGGCAATCACGGCAGTCATCCTGGCGGGCTTTGTCGCAGGCTGCACCGGCCCGACTCTGCACGATGCAGCGGCCACCGGCGACCAAAACCTGGCGCGGGAGCTGCTGGCCGACGGACAGAACGTCAACGCCCCGGACGGGGCAGGCAATACACCTATACACCGCGCGGTGTCATCCGGTCAACCGGAGTTCACGCGGTTTCTCCTCCAGCACGGCGCAAACGTCAACGCTCGAGACCGAAACGGCGCAACGCCTCTTCACCGCGCGGTGTCTTATGGATACGGGGATCTGGCCGACCTGTTGCTGTCGGCCGGCGCCGATGCAAACGCGCAAGATCTCAACGGCACCGTCCCCCTGCATATCGCCGCCAACCGCGGCCGGCTCCAATGGGTCCAACAGCTGCTCGATGCCCAGGCCGACGTCGACGTATCGGCCATGGACGGTACTACGCCGCTGTTGCTTGCCGCAGGGCGCGGTCACGTGGAAATCGTCGCGCTGCTCTTGGCCCGAGGGGCCGAGGTCAACGCCCGATTCAAAGACGGCTCCACGCCTCTGCACCGGGCAGTCGTGACCGGACGGCTGGATCTGGCCGAACTGCTTCTGGGGCACAAGGCGCAGGTGAACGTGGCGAAACGGGACGGAACGATGCCTTTGCATCTGGCGATCTTTCATGTGGACAAACCGATGGTCGATTTGCTCTTGTCCCATGGCGCCGAGATCGACGCGGTGGGGCCGGATACCGTAACCCCGATGCATCGTGCCGTGAGCGAGGGCAAGGAACCCATCGCAATGTTCCTAATCGAGCGGGGCGCTCAGGTCAACGTCCGCGATTCCCAGGGGGCGACGCCGCTGCACTTTGCCCGATCGCCATCGTTGGTTCACCGGCTCCTGGAAAAAGGCGCCGACCTCCAGAGCCGTACTCGGAACGGGCAGACGCCTCTGTTCTGGGCGGCGCGCGAGGGACTCCAGGATAAGGCGCTTGTGCTGTTGCAGCGCCGCGTCGATATCAATCTTGCCGACGCGCACCAACGCACGCCTCTGATGGAGGCGGTTGAGAACTGCCGGGCCGCCATGACCAACCTCCTGCTGGAACACAATGCGGATGTCAACGCCCGGGATCTCCAGGGAAACACGGCGCTATTGCTGGCCGCACAAGCCGACGAAACCGCGCTCGCGCGGGTCCTGGTTGAAAAGGGCGCCAAACTCCAGCATCAATCTGACGGCATCCCCACGGTACTGGCCCTGGTGATCGAGCGGGACAACCTGGACCTTGCAAAACTCTTTCTGGACAAAGGAGCCGAAGTTAACCGGCGGGATGATCTGGGGCGAACGCTGCTGCATCGGGCCGCGGCGGCGGGATCGAGTCGCGTCGCCACCGCCTTGATGGAAGCGGGGCTCGAGCTGAACGCCCCGGACGCGCGTGGTAACACGTCGCTGCGTCTGGCCGTCCGCAATGGGCATCTGGCCATCGTCCAGGCTTTGCTGGCTCGGGGCGCCGACCCTAATGTTCCCAGCCCGGCCGGCGAGATGCCGCTGCTCCATCAAGCTATCCTCGACAGGAATTCCCGCACCGCTCAACTCTTGCTGGACCATGGCGTCGATCCGAACGCCCGGGATCGGTCCGGACGAATTCCTCTGGAAATGGCGGTGGCGTGGGGGCGGCGGGATTTGATCCAGCACTTGCTCGACAAAGGAGCCGACATTGATGCCTGCGACCGGAACGGCCGCACGGCCCTCTCCACGGCGGCCCGCTCGGGCAACGTGAAGCTGATCCTTGCTCTGGTGGAGTCGGGCGCGAAATTCGATCCGCGAAGCGACATGGCATTGGATTTGTTGCACGAGGCGATCGAACGAAATAACCTCGACGGGGTGGGGCTGTTGCTGCAACGCGGTGTGGATCCCCGACGGGAGGGGCCGATCCTCTTGTTGCCCACCGAGCGCGGGCAAGATGCGATTGTGGATTTACTCCTGGACGCCGGCGCCGATCCGTCGGCCCCAGACGAACACGGTCAGACGCCGCTGCACGCGGCAGCCATACACGGTCGTGTGGAAGTTGTGCGGATGCTGATTCGGGCCGGAGCCCGAGTCAACTCAGAGGGTCCACGCGGTCAAAGCGCGTTACATTTGGCCGCGCGCCATGGCGATGAAGAAATCGCGGACCTGTTGCTCCGCAGTGGGGCACATGTCAACGCGCGCATGGCCCAAGGCAAGACGCCACTACATCTCGCGGCTCGGATTGGAAGCGGGCCGATGGCGCGGCTGCTGGTCCGACACGGGGCCCATGTGAACGTGCGGGACGCACAGGGCGCGACACCGTGGTATATCGCACATTACCATGGATACCGTCACCTGGCCGTCTACCTGCGCGAACACGGCGGCTACTAACCACGTGCGGTTGGCTTGGACTCCATCTGGCCGGCGTCTCGCACAGCGAAGCAGCGCGAACCCCGGCGATAGACTGCTCGCCTAGAACCAAACGATGCCGAAGGTGATCGTCGCATAAAACGCGACGGCCAGGATCAGCTCGTATTCTTTTTTAATGAATCTTGTCATCGTCTTGATTACCCGTAGTACAAAATTTGTGATCCGTACACCCTCTAAGACGCACCGAGAGCAGGAGTTTCTCGGGAAATATCCGTCTCTCGCGGCCCAGGAGCGGATTCAAAATGTAACCGCTTGTTTTTGTTATGTTTACAAATTCGTAGATGGAGACAAAGTCCGGCACTTGGTGGCTTTGTGAGGGGGTTTGGCCGGAACGTCTATTTTTCCGGCAGTGGGTGATCTAGGCGAAATAATAGCGGGTGAGGTGAAAGAAGACCGGCGCGGCAAAGCAAAGAGAGTTGATCCGGTCGAGCATACCACCATGCCCGGCGATCAGCCCTCCGTAGTCCTTGATCCCCCGGTCGCGCTTGATTGCTGAGAACGTCAAGCCACCCAGGAACCCGGCCAGGGTGACCACCAGCGTCATGCCCGCCGCCTGCCATGGGTCGAAGGGCGTGGCCCACCACAAAGCTCCTCCGATCAGCGTCGCGGATCCGATCCCGCCGATGAAACCTTCCCAGGTCTTGTTGGGGCTGACTACCGGAGCGATCTTCCGCCGACCGAGCCACTTGCCCCACAGATATTGCAGCACGTCGCTCAACTGGACGACCAGCACGAGGAAGAACAGCAGGTTCAAGCTCTGTCCCTCGTATCCGTCGATCCGCAGATTGATCAACGCCGGCGCGTGGCTGATACAGTACACGCAAACCATCAAACCCCATTGGATTACCGCCGCACGTTCCAGGATCCGTTTCGGATCGCCGGTAATCGCCGAGCGGGCGGGGATGAGCAGGAACGCATAGACCGGGATGAGGATCGTGAACAGGCCATACCATTGGATCCCGATGAGGAAGTACTGTAGCGGTGTGATGAGAAAGAACACCCAGAACAACGTCCGGTGATCCGTCTGCCGCGTCGGTGTCAGTGTAATGAACTCGCGCAGGGCCAGAAAAGAAACCCGACCGAACAGGACCACCGACCCGATTCCCCCGGTCAGCAACGCGACCCCGAAGACCGCCGTCATGTACCACCAGGCCCGGATGCGCGCGTTGAGGTTCTCAATTGTCGACTCCGCCGGTCTACCCGCACACCGCCGTGCAAGGATCCGGCCCACGACGGTCGAGATTACCAGTACCGCGGCCACGCCACCCAGCATCCATGCTGTCGTGGCGTTCATGGTGCCGCATACGCCCTTTGCAGTCGACAGACCGCTGCGCGGGCGCGCTCCAGAAACGCAGACTTCGGTTCAGACCGCTCGACGTGCAACGGATACCCGAAGCTGACCGTCGAGAGCAGCGGGACCGGCAGAAATTCACCCTTCGGCAGCACCCGCGTCAGGTTGTGAATATAGACCGGTACCAACTCCACATCCGGCCGCCGCTTTCCCAGATGATACAGTCCGCCCTTGAATTTATGGATCTGTAGGTCGTAACTGCGACCGCCCTCCGGAAAGATCACCAGGGAATAACGGTTGCCCATTGCCTGGAGCAACCGCTCGATCGGATGATTGCGCTTGGAAACCCGACGGCGATGAATCAACACCGCGTTAAACAAGCTCTTTGCCAGAAAGCGTCGCACCAGTCCGCCGTTCCAGTAATCTTCCGCCGCCGCCGGTCGTGTGACGCCCCGCATCTGTGGCGGCAGGACTGACCAGATCGCCGGAAAGTCGAGATTGCTGGTGTGGTTGGCAAAGTAGACCCGCTGCCGCGTGTCCGGCCTGCACCCAATCCACCGGGCCTTCGCCCCGCAGATCAGCTTGGTGAAACCGGCAAACAAGTCTCGAGAGATCATGACGCCTCCAGTTCTGACGCGATGTGGCGCGCCCTTCAGTCGGCGGTCCGGGTCGTCCGACGGGTATCGCAAAACGAAAGTGGGTGGCGCGCCGTCATCGTCCCAATCCCGCACGCAGCTTGGCCAGGAGCGTGGACAGCTGCTTGTTTTCTTTTTCCGTCAAGACGCCCATCACTTGATCGATTCGGGCGAAGTATTCCTTGTCGATCCGGCCCAGCAGTTTCTTCGCCTTGGGTTGAAGGACTACCCGGTTGGTTCGGCGGTCCTTTTGCTCTCGGGCGATCAGACCGGCCCGTTCCAGTCGTTCCATGTGGTTGCTCACGTTGGCTGCGGTGACGATCATCTCCCGGCCGATTTGGACCTGGGCCAGACCCCCGTCGCCCGCCTCCCGTAGCAGGACCAGGATGTTGAACTGGGCTCGGGTCAGACCATAGTCCTTGAAGAACCGGTCGCCGATCTTCCGGATGATCTCCGAGGTGGCGACCAAGTCCAGCAGGGCCTCCTCGCGGATATTTTCGGGCTCTCGCAGCCTGGTGGTGTAATGGATCACGCAAATGTCCTTTTGCTCTGTGGATAGAATATAAACTATTAACTATTTAATAGTATACTCCATAATGATCGATTGTCAAGTCGAATTTTCAAAAAGAATCGCTATGCCGACAAGGACCGGAATGGCAAAGCGGTCGCTGAGAAACGGAATTCCTGTTGGATTCCGGGCGGGCCTCCAGTAAACTGCCAAACCGTTCCGTTAATTTCATATCTCGCAAGTCGGTCATGAAATGCAGAATCATCGCTTGAAAGAATCGCAACCCGTCGCTTCTGACGCCGATCGCCTCATCGCGTCGGTCCTCTTCGCGTGGGCGACCGAAGAGATGGTCGAGGATCAACAGCGCCCGCACGTGGAACGGTTCGCCGGCGTGCCGGGTCGGGTCCTGGAAATCGGCTGCGGGCGCGGTACGATGCTGCAGATGCTCGAAGCAGCAGAGATTGAGGCCTACGGTTTGGACACGTCGGACGAAGCTCTAACCGCCTGCCAGGCTAAGGGCCTTGCGGCCGTCCGCGCCGATGCCCTTGAGCACCTGGCGTCCCTGGCCGACGGTTCCCTCGGCGGGATCTTTTGTGCCCATGTGATCGAGCATTTCACGCCAATCGACGCTTCTCGCTTGATCCTAGAGAGCTTGCGCGTCTTGAAACCTGGTGGTCGGTTCGTGTTGGTGACGCCCAACGCACGCGACTTGCGCGTCGTCGAGCGCTTTTGGCTCGACCCAACCCACGTGCGCCCCTACCCTCGCAAGTTGCTGTGTGTCCTCATGGAAAAGGCCGGATTCGGCCGGATCACGGTTTCCGAGGACAAGGAACCTGCTGCGAACCTGTGCGTGCGAGCCGCGAAGCTGTTTCTACGGCTGTGGTTCATGGGCTTCCTCTTCCGCGGCGACCTGGTCGTATCCGCCAGGAAGCCTGAGAACTCGTGATATTCCCCTTCTGGAAGCAAGTTGGAGACTGAGGAGTTATGGGTACTGCCCAAAACGCCTGGAACGGTTTTGCTCGACAGATTTTCACACTGGGTTTTGTAATCGCTGTTGCTTATGGTTGCCCAGCTTCCAGCCGAAAAGTCCCCAGCCCTAAGCCGCCGCGTGCGACAACGATCACGAGCGAAGAGCTCTTGAGTGAGGACCCTGTCGGCGTCGTGCGCTGCAAGTGGACGGCGCACCTTGTAGATGTAGCCCGCGGTGGTCGTGTCATGGGCAAGCCTGAAATCATTGCGACGGTCAGAATGATCAAGAAAGAAGGGGGCAACGAGATTCGATATCACGCAATGGTAGAAGATTTGTCATTGAAGAGCATGATATTGACCTCAGATTAGACAACGAAAAAGTAGAGTTGTTTTAAGAGAAAACAAGCGAGTTTCACCTTTTAAACGAAGGATGGTTATGAAAACGATTCGATCTTTAATTCTCTCGATGTCATTGGTCCTGATTGCGATGGGCTGCAGGAGTACGGTGGAGCGGCCCGCTCCGCAGGTCGAGGCGAAGAAGGCTGCGGTACCCAAGACGGTAAAGGTGGCAGACGGGATTCATCTGCTGCAGATCAAGGGCGGCAATATCGGGATCTGCTTCGGGGCCGATGGAGTGTTCGTGATCGATTCGGATTTCCCGGAGGCGTCGGATAAGATCCTCGCGGCGGTAAAGAGTTTGACGGATAAACCTTTACGCTTTCTGGTGAATACGCACTGGCATCACGACCATTCCGGCGGCAACGCGGGTCTCGGCGGCGCGGGGGCGCTGATCGTGGCACACGACAATACGCGTCAACGCATGACGGTGGAGCATTTTATCAAGCCTTTCAACTCCCATGTCAAGCCCTCTCCGCCGGCGGCTCTGCCGGTGGTGACGTTCGCCGAGGCGGTGACGTTTCATTTTAATGGCGAGGAGATCCGGGTTCTGCACGTGGACCCGGCGCACACCGATGGCGATGCGATCATCCATTTCAAGAACGCCAACGTGATGCATCTGGGCGACACATTCTTCAACGGCATGTACCCGTTCATCGACGTGAGCACCGGCGGCTCCATCCAGGGCATGATCGACGCAGCCGATCGCATCCTGCCCATGTGCGACGAGCAGACGCGGCTGATTCCCGGGCACGGTCCGATGGCCGGCAAGGCGGCGTTGCAGGCCTTTCGCGACATGCTGGCCGGGGTGCGCGACGGCATCCAACCGCTGGTGGACCAGGGGCTGACCCTGGAAGAAGTGGTCCGGGCGCAACCCACGAAGGCCTGGGACGCCCAGTGGGGGAACGGATACTTCAAGCCGGAGAAGTTCGTCGCGATCATCTACAGCGATCTGACACGCGCGGCGCCTGCCGATTCACCCCGCCACCATCGTTAGCCGGCAGGCGCGGTCTCCGGCTCGACGCGAACGCGCTTAGCCTTCGCCTCAACGTGCACGTCCACCCCGTTGCGGATCGGATTGCCACTCTGCCCTGTGTAGGTCATCCCGAAATCGAACTGTTGCAGCGTGAAGTCGGCGGAAAACGTAACGATATCGCCTTGGACCGCGATGTCCGCGACGAGCGCATAAGGCTTCGTCACGCCGAGCATCGTTAAGTTGCCCTCGACCGTGTAGGCAAAATCGCCTTTGGTGATCCGAGTGGAAACGAACTTCACCGTCGGGAACTTGGCGACATCGAAGAAATCGGTATTCTTCAAGTGCCCTGTCAGCATACCCTTGGGTGTCTCGATCGATGCGGTATCGATCGTCACCTCCAAATGACCGCCCTCGGGGTTTTCGTCGACCAGTGTCATCTGCGCAGTGAATCGTTTGAAGCCGCCGCTTTCAAAAGCTCCGCTCTTTTTATAGCCTTTGAAGGTCAAGGTCGAATCGCCGTCGAGCGAATAGGTCTGTTGGCTCGCGCTGGTGCAGGCCGCCATACCCAATACGACGAAGAGGGAAAGTATCGAGAGTTGTATCCGGCCAAAAATCGTCATAGATTCTCCTTTTTTCGGTTCTTGTAAGCGGTCGGCGTTGAAGGGAGAGATTGTATGTCATACAGTGACGTTTTTCAACACCCAGTGTGTCTGGAGTGCGACTTGACTGTAACGGCACCGCGCCTAGCCCGTGCGTGGAAGTAGAGCCTTCCTTGCTTTTATTTGAGCCGATAGATGTCTTTATTAAAAAAGTAATCCAGGCAATCGCGACTGCGTGTTGAGCTTTCTAGATAGACACAACCGGCCGGTCCGCCGATACAAAGATGCGGTCGATTGCACGGAATGTGAAAGGAATCGCCGGGTCGCAAGTCGAAACTGCGCTGCGTTACAAATTGCCGATGGTCTTCGGGCATCTGGCTGGCGGCCACGCCGTCGCCGGGGCCATAGGCCTCCAGCGTGCCGGCGAGAACGGTAAACGTTTCCTCTTTGCCCTGAAGATACGCGACACCTTGTTCTTTCCATTCCGGTTTCAGATCGAAGTTCGCGCGCTTTTCGAAATCCTTCGGCACAAAATACATGGCGTCGGCGCCGTAGTCCGGGTCTCCCTGGAAGCCGGGTACTAGATCCGACAAGTTTCGAAAGCCGTTGGGAATTGCGAACCCCTTGGGCGCTACCGCGACGGAGATGTGCGCATGCCAAGGGAGTACTTGGCCCGGAAAGGAGAGCAGATACTTCACGCACTCCGAGGCGTTGACCGCAGTGATCACGCCGAGGCCGGTTCTCTTAAAGCCTTCCAGCGTGCCGTCGCTGAGAAAGAAGTCGGCGATCTCGATGTAACTGGAGTCGATCTGGCGGAACCGCACCTGGTCCAGATTCTCCGTGTCCCATACGCCGCGCGGCGTGGTCTCGGTGCTCGTGAACAGCTCCCAGTATTCGGCCTGCGCCTGCGCAATATCTGCGTCGGACAGATCGGTTGTGTTTTGCTCTGGCTTAAGAAGAACGGCCATTATCCTCTCCTTCTCGCGTGCAGATATCCACCGCATCCATTTTCAGGAGCGTGGCAACTTTGTGCAGGTCCTTCTCCCACTCGCCGTGGACCAGAGCGAAGTGATGATCCACACCGTACTCCGCCATCCGCGGAAAGTAATCCGCCACCGTCATGTCCGGCTTAAGAATTGTGTGCTCCATATGGACCGGCCGGGCCTTCGTATCCACCGACTCGCCGGTGATGA
>JAJDCN010000028.1 GCA_029260815.1 Planctomycetota bacterium | reverse complement strand
GGCTACCACCCGAAGATGCCAAACCATTGGAAGTACAACGGAATGAATTTCCGCGACATCTTGGAGCGTGCGAATCTACCGAAGGGGTCTCGCATCCTGGACCTGGGTACCGGCACCTGCTGGACCACGCGGGAGATGACCCGACGTGGATACGACTGCGTGGCCCTCGATATCGCACCGGAGCGATACACGGGGCTGGGCTGTAGAGACGTGTACCACCAAGCGGAAGGCATCCACTTTGAGCGGGTCCTGGGCGATCTGTCGGATCCACCGTTCGCGCCGGCCACCTTTGACGGGATCTTCGCCAACGCAGCGGTGCACCACGTGTCGGATCTGCCCAAATCGTTTCGCAGTTTCGCCAAGCTGCTCAAACCCGGTGGCGTACTGGCCCTGGCCAACGAACCGGTGGGTGGAATCTACAAAAAAATCTTTAAGGGCGAAGTGATGGAAGAGGCTCTCGCGGCGGGCGCCAACGAGCATATTTACTCGGTCTTCGCCTGGAGCGGGGCCGCCAGGTCAGCGGGGCTGAGCGCCGAGATGTACCTTCCACGGGAAAGCACGCGCCTGAAGTTTTCCCGCATCGGGCTGATGCGCACCCTACTAAAGATCCCGGTCATCGACAAACTAACGTGGCTGGCGATGCGAGCGGTGCTGTGGCCGGTATTGGTTCTACGCGGATTCGGAATCAACCTTCTTTTCCGAAAACAGGCCTGACGCGAGGGCCCATGGAAGACCCCGCCGACACGACTATCCAGAAGTTTTCCCAGGCAGCGCCATGGACGATCCTGGCGCGCGTTGTCATTGCTTTATCCGGCGTAATTCTGGCCGCCAAGATTCCAAATTATTATGAAAAAGACGCCGAGACCTACGCGATCTACGAATTGCTTAAATGGGTTGTGTTGGCCACGCCGTTCATGTTCGGGCTGGGCCTGGAGAAAGTCATCCCCCGCTTCCTTCCGGAACTGATCCACCGTGGCAACCCGAAGGCTGTACGGCGGCTGCTATGGGGGGCTCTCGGGCTGCTGGCGATCGCGTTGGTTGTCGAGGCTGCCTTGCTGGTCTGGGGCGGGTCCTACTACGAGAGCTCCAAGGCGGTGGAGCTGTCCCCCTACTTCTGGGTCCTGATAAGCCTGGTGGCGTTGTGGCTGTACCGCACAATTCTGTTCAACATTTGCGTGTCCCGCTTCGACACCTTCATCGTCAGCATCGCCAATCTAATTTCTTGTCCGATCTGGGTCGGCCTGACGTTTCTGTTCCTCGACTGGGGCTGGGGCTTGCGGGGAGTGTTCGGGGCGCAGGCGATTAGCGTGGCGATCCAACTGGCCTTCATGCTTGGACGCCAGTACCGGTTCCTTCTGCATGGGAAGGGCGAGGAGTTCGAGGAACCGGGATCTGGGGAATCCGAAGCCCCGGTTGGTATACAAGCGTCGCGGCTGAGTCGACTGATCGTTCCGACGCTCGTGTCCAATCTCCAGTTCGTCATCATCAGCTTGCCCGGCGAGTTGCTCTTCACCTTCCTGGGCATCTCCGGATTCAAGGACACGGCCAATTACGGTCTGGCCTACGGGTTGTCGTACTTTGCCATGGGAATATTCGTCCCGCCGATCTACACGTTGGCGGTTGCGAGCTTTTCCCATTTCTACGTGAAGGACCCGCAGAAACTACGACAGGGCATTCGCTACTTTTACAAACTGTTATTCACCCTCCTGGTCCCCATCGCGACGATGGGCGTGCTCTTGGGCGACAAGGCCTTGATTCTTCTGGTCGGCTCCGAATATGCCCACGCAGGCTCATTGATCCGAATCTTTGCTGTCTATCACGTTTATGGCACGATTTTCATCCCGATCACAGTGGCACTTGTAACAATGGAAAAGTGGATGGTCATGGTGCCCATCAACATTTGTCAGATCATCTCGATCCTGGCACTGAACTTCCTACTAATTCCCAGCATGGGTGTGGAAGGGGCAATGATCTCCAAATTCGGCACGGTCCTGGTCGGCAGCGGGGTCACCCTATGGATCGCCAGCCGGGCCATTGGTGGATTGGACATCCCCATAGGGTTCCTGGGCAAGTGCGTTCTGGCCTCCAGTAGTGCCTTTTTGTTGTACCCATTGCGTTCTTATGTCGATACTGAATATGGGCTTGTGGCTCTGGTGGTCGCAGCGGGGGGGCTCATGGTGTTCGCCATGCGCCAGCTTCGGCTCCTCGAAGCGGAGGACGCCCGGCTGCTGGCCCGATCCGGCTCCCCGTTGGCCCGGTTGACACTTGGAATTCTTGTCAAAAAATGATATACTGTAGCGTTCAATGGGAATAAACCTAACCCATGTTGTCAGACGGTTTATCCCCCAGGAATGGGGTGGTATCGAGACCTTCGTGGTTAATGCCAGCCGCAAATTGGAAAACCGCGGCTTTCGCAATAAGGTGTTTACCACCAACAGCATGTCCGACCAGGTGCATGAAAACATCGCCGGACTCGAGGTCCATCGTTTTTCATATTTCTACCCCTACCTGGGCTTGAGTGGGGACCGATGGGCGGCATTCGATCGTAAAGGTGGAAACTCGCTCTCGTTTTCGATGTTTTTCGCCTTGTTGAAAGACCCGTCGGTCGATGCCGTACAGCTGTTCGCCATGGGCAGGCTCGGAGCAATGGTCGCGACCGCCTGCAAGTGGAAGGGGATTCCCTATATCGTCAATATGCAAGGCGGGTTTCCGGCTAAGGTGCCCGCCGCGGAGTTGGCCAAGTTCCAGGAACCCCTCAAAGGCACCTTGGACTGGGGCAAGCCGTTCGGCGCCTTGTTTGGCAGCCGAAAGCTGATGGGAAATGCCGACGCATTGGTCTGCGCCGGCGGACAAGACTACGAATATGCCAAGCAGGCCTACCCGCATAAGCGGGTTTACTACGTGCCCTGCTGCGTGGACACCGAATATTTTGCCACCGGCCATCCGGAGGCGTTTAAGAAGAAGTATGGTTTAGAAGACAAGCGGATCCTCTTGAATATCGGGAGGATCGACACGCAAAAAAATCAGAAGTTGATTGTATCGGCCCTGCCACAGCTTCTGCAACGCTGGGACGATTTAGTCCTGGTCCTTATCGGCTCGGTGACCGTCCGCAGCTACTACGAGGAGCTCAAGGAGCTCATCGCCAAGCAGGGCCTGGAGAGCAAGGTCCTCATCATCGAGGGCTTGGAGCCGGACAGCTCGGACCTGCTGAACGCCTACGCTTCCTGCGAGGTGTTCATCCTGTCCTCGATCCAGGAATGCGGCGCAACCGTGGTCCTGGAGGCCATGAGCGCCGGGAAACCGGTGGCCGCCAGCAATGCCGGCGGCCTGCCGTGGATCATCGAGGACGGCACCGACGGGCTGTTGTTTGAAACGAACGACGCCGACGGACTGGGCAAACAAGTCGCCCGCCTGCTGGAGGATCGTGAACTGTATGACCGAATTCGCCACGCGGGGACCGAAACGGCCCGAAGGCGATTCGACTGGGCCGTGGTGGCCGATCAACTGGCCGACATATGCAACGAAGTCATCGCCGCCAAAGGCGGCGTTGTAAACGAAGATAGATAGAGGCAAAAATGGCACTTGCACCGATTACCGATCAGGAACGGGCAGAACGAAAACAACGAATCGCTGGAAACAAGCGACTGAATATCGAGGAGATCAAGCGCGAGGCCCCGGTCTTGGAGTCTCGGCCGACCCACGCGGTGCTGTCCCTCACCGGCCGCTGCAACCTGGATTGCGCCCATTGCGGAATCCGAAAGGGCCGACGCATTCCTTTGAGCGCCGCGGACATCTCGGATGAAGTCTTCGATAAAATCGACAGGGACCTGTTGCCCTACGTCTCCCGCGTCACCTTGGGCGGAGGCAACGACGCCGAGCAGATGTTCGCGCGCAAGTGGGATTATTACTTCGGGCGGATGTGCAAGTACGACTTTGAGCTCACACTCCAGACCAACGGCACCCTGTACAACGACGACCGTTGTCGCCAGTTGGCCGAACGGGGTGTGATCATCCGCTTGTCCATCGACGCCGCGACCGACGAAACCTTCCGAATGATCCGTGGGGCGAGCGTGGAGCGGCTCTATGACTTCGTGCGCAATACCCTGGCCTACAGCAAAGCCATGGGACGCAACGACACCCAGGTCCACTTCTCCGCTACCCTTTGCGAGAGCAATATCCGCGAGCTGCCGCTGCTGGTGGAAAAGGGAAAAGAGTTGGGCGTGGAGCGCGTCACCGCCCACCACCTGCGACCGCACTATGAGCACCAGAGGTATCAATCCCTCGTCTACCACAAGTCGCTCACCAACGACTGTATCGCCCAGGCTATCGAGAAGGCGCGCGAGCTGGGCCAGCCGGTCGACTTCCCAGAGCCGTTCGAGATTCCGGCAATGACCGTCGAGCCGCCAGAGGATTTCGACGAGAGCTCCAGCGGCGGTTGCCAAATTAAGACGTTCAAGTGCTTCTGGCCCTGGACGACGCTGGTCATCGACGAACGCGGGGTCGTCACCCCTTGCGGCTCCTCCACCCAGATCATGGGCGACCTGCGCAAACAGGATTTCATGGAAGCCTGGAACTCCAAAAAATACCAAGCCTTTCGCAAGCAGGTGAACTCCGAGAAGCCCGAAACGGATTGTCGCACCTGCCTGTTGGGCCGCCGCCAAGTCTCCGACAGCAGCATGCTGGCGCTCATCGGCGGCATGAAGGGATTCGACGTCGACCGGATGCTTCGCAACTACGTTCGCGACTGGCTGCTCAGCAAGAAAAACGGCGAGAAATGGCTCTACCGGGTCCGGAAGTTGGCTGGACGCGTATGATTTGTTTGACCGGCGATGTCCACCACGCCACACTGCGTACGAATGACCAGAAGTACGCGGACTGCGGTGAGGTGGAAGCGGCACGTACCTACGTCCAAATCGCCGCCCGGCACGACCTGAAAATCACCATGTTCGTCACCGGAAAGGCCTTCCTGGAAAAACCTGAAATACTTCGAGATATCGCGCAACAGCCCCACGTGGAAATCGGCGGGCATACATGGACCGCCTTCAGTCCTGATTTGCTCTACCGCGGCTTTGGTTTTGTGTTCGGTACCCACTGCGGGCCCGCACCCTGGCAGCGTCGGGAGATCCGCAAAACCCTGGACCTGGCAGAGCACATCACCGGGACCCGACCCGTCGCTTGGCGCGACCATGCGTACATCCGTGATGACAACACGCCGGGCCTCCTGGCCCAAGCAGGCGTCCGGGTGCTCAGTGACGAAGTGGCCTCCACCAAAACCGGGCCGGAACCCATGCCCGAGGGCGTCGTCAGCCTGCCGATCAACGTCGTTCCCGACCATGAGCACCTCTACCACGCGCACCGCACCCCCGAACGAGTCGCGCAACGGGCACAAGACACACCCGGAGATTTCCCCAGCGAGTCCTACACGCCCGCAGAGTGGTTGGATCAAGCGACCCAACAGATCGAGCGAATTGACGCCGCCGGAGGTGTCGCCACGATTTTGGCCCATCCTCTGTGCATGTACCTGGCGGATCGCTTCGAGACCTTCGAAAAGCTGTGCGACCGGCTAGCGACCAAAGAGTCGGTGTTTGCCGGACAGGCGGCCCACTTGTGTCCTGCGACTACCGACGGATGAGACGACCATGAGAGTGCTGCACGTCAACGACGAGATCGGATTCGCCGGCGGGGCTGAAAAGAACATCCACGACGTGGCCCAAGGCCTCTCCGACCGCGGACATACCAGCGACCTGCTGTACGCCCGAGAGTGCAAGCAGGGACTGAAAGATTTTCGGCGTCCCTTCGATCACGCCTACCCGCTCGAAGAGCCTGTCCATAAAACGCTCAGCCGAATTTTATCAGACTCCAAACCCGACGTGACCTATTTTCATCGCGTGGACAATCTTACCCCCCTCATCCCCCTGATGACCGCCGTCCCCTCGGTCCGAATGATGCACGACGTGGCTCCCGTCTGCCTGCGACGACACAAGTATTTCCCCATCAGCGGCAAGACCTGTCATCGCCCTCTGGGTCCCTGGTGCATCCTCCCTTGTTTCGGGTTCCTCGAGCGGCGCGACCGGACCTTTCCCATCGGACACAAGAGCTACCTTCAACACTTCAAACAGATGCGCCACAACCGCATCTTTGTACGAATCGTCGTATCCAGCCGCTACATGCGCGACGTCCTGATTGCCAACGGATTTTCTGAAAGCCAGATTGCGATCGTTCCCCTGGCCCTGCGCGACATCCCTGATCAACCGGAACCGATCGACCCCAACAGTCGGCACGTCCTGTTTATCGGCACACAGATCCGTTCCAAGGGAGTCGACCTGTTCCTCAAAATGCTTGCCCGGCTGCAGACCGACTTCACTGCGGCGATCGTCGGCACCGGCCGGCAAGACCAGAAATTTCAAGGACTGTGCCGCCAATTGGGTTTGCAAGACCGGGTGGAATTCATCGGATGGCTGAACCGCGAACAATTGGCCGAACAGATCCGCCGCGCCCGTGTGGTCGCAGTGACCTCCCGAGCCCCAGAGTCCTTCAACCTGGTCGGTTCCGAGGCCATGGGCAACCAACGCCCGGTCGTGGCCTTCCGTGTGGGTGGGATCCCCGATTGGCTGGAAGACGGTGAAAACGGCTACCTCTTGGGCGAACAAGACGTCAAGACGATGGCCCAGCGGGTCGATGCCCTCTTGGGCGATGTCGCCCTGTGTCGGCGGCTGGGGGAGCGGGGCCGGGAAATGCTGGAAGAACGATTTCGCTTCAACGATTATCTTGATAAAATAGAGTCTTTACTTTTGGAGGCGAGCGGCACCGTTGACCGAGCTGCAGCAACAACAGACGACCCCTGAACGCTACACCCTGCGTGGCAAGCCCGAGGTCGAGCAGCGAATCGCCTCGGATATGGAAAAGATCGTCGAGCACCTGCGTGGCGAATTTTCCGGCGACAGCCTTCAGGCCATCGTCCTGTTGGGCGGGTACGGTCGCGGCGAGGGCGGAGCCCTGATGGAACACGGCCGACCCAAACCGCACAACAATTACGACCTGCTGGTATTAATTGAGAAAATGCCCCTGAGCCGCCGTAAGGCGTATTTTCATCGGGCAACCACCGCGGGTAGAACCTTGGCAAAAATCGTCGACCTCGGGGTTGATGTCAACATTCGGCCCGTTGCGTTTCTCGACAACGCCGTGCACATTCTGATCAATCACGACCTGCGCTTCGGCCACCATGTGCTATGGGGCGATTTGAATATTCTCGCACGAATGCCGGAGTACGACAAAACTGACGTGCCCCTCAGTGAAGGCGCCGCGCTGTTGCGCAACCGAGGCAACTGCCTGCTGGAAAACCGAATGGCATTGGAGGTGGGCCAGAACTACCGGGAGGACGAGCGTCGCAAGTTCATCCGCCACATTTTCAAGGCGACGATCGGCTACGGCGATGCGGTGTTGATCGCCAAGGGCTGGTACGACACGAGCTACGCGACCAAGCTGGAGCGGATCATCAACCTGGACATACAGGAAGTCCCACGGGCCGAGCTACTCAAGGCGATCTACAAGGAGGCTGCTGAATTTCGTTTCGAGCCGAACTACGCCAAGTACATGGAGCGGGATTACACCGACTGGCTTATGAGCGTACTCTCGGTTCTGGAACCGATCCACCTGTGGTTCGAAAAACAGCGGTTGGGCGTCGAGGAACTAACCTGGCAGACACAATATCACCAGGTAACGGCCGAAGGTTTTGGCACCCTGGAGGGCCCGCTCAAACGGGTACGGGACTTTCTGATCAATTTCCGCGAGTTCGGCGCCCTGGACGCGTTGGGCGACCGCGGATGGTGGTTTCTGCGACACCCGCGCGATCGGATGCTGGCGGCCTTTCCGGCGCTCCTTTATCGGCCAGCCGACTGGGAGTGGAAAAAGGAAATCAATCCCTTGTTGGGCGTACGCGGCGATTGGATCGATGCCGCGCGGCGTTATCAGGAACTGTACAAGAAGTATCTCACGTAAGAAAGGTCGGAGAAATCGTGGAGCCCGCGACGGAGCAGATGGTCCCGAATAATACGACAGATATCCTGGGCATTCAGATCCCTCAGTTGACCTGTGCCGAGGCCCTGGAGCGGGTGAAGCCTCTGGTCGCCGAGCGTCGCTCCGCGATCGCGTATTTTATCAATGCTCACTGCGCCAACCTGGCGTGCTCGGATCCGAGTTATCGCGAGCTGCTCAACCAGGCCGATCTCCTGCTCAACGACGGTACCGGTGTCGGTTGGGCCGCGCGGCGACAGGGCCAGCCGTTCCCGGAAAACAATTGCGGGACCGATTTCATCCCCATGTTGTGCGATCAGACCCGTTCGGAAGGCTATTCGTTTTTTCTACTGGGCAGCCAGGAAGGCGTTCCCGAAAAAGCGGCCGAAATCTGGTGCAAAAAATACCCAGGATTGAAGATCGCCGGCACGCACCACGGCTACATCGACGACGACCCGAAGCTGGAGGACCAAGTCATCCGACAAATCAACGATGCCGGCACCGATGTGCTGCTCGTGGCCATGGGCATGCCCAAACAGGAGCAATGGATCCACGAAAACCGCGAGCGACTGAACGTGGGCATCAGTTTCGCAGTGGGAGCCCTGTTCGACTTTACCAGTGGAGCGCTGCCCCGTGCCCCGCAGTGGATGCTCGACCGGGGCTGGGAATGGCTCTATCGGTTGGCCGCCGAGCCGCGCCGGCTATGGCGGCGGTACATCATTGGAAACCCTCTGTTCATCACACGGGTGTTGCGCGCACACCGAAAGGCCGGGGAGCGGTAGATTGCGAATCGGATTCATGGCCTCACATGCAGATGGCGGCAAATCAGGGATCGCTCAGTACGAGATCAACCTAATGCGCCAACTCCGACAGATCGGAACCGAACACGAAATGCACCTGTTTGTCAACCGAGACCACATGGAACCCTTTGCCGATACTTATGACTCAGTCCATCCCGCGCCCGGCGCGCTTGCGCGCCCGATCCCCAGCCTGATCTGGCATCAAACCGCCCTACCGGCCGCCGCTCGGCGGGCTCGGCTGGATCTGCTACACCTGTCGAGTCACCAACGGCTGACCTTCCTCAAGGGCTGCCGAACGGTGGGCACAATCCACGACTTGGGCGGCTTCGTCATTTCGGAAAAATACAGTTCCTCCCGTATGCTGTACCTGAAAAAAGTCATTCCCGTTCTGGCGCGACGCTTGGACGGAATCTTGACCGACTCGGATTTTTCCAAACAAGAAATCATCCGCCTGATCGGAATCGACGCGGCCAAGATCCGGGTGATCCATCTGGGATACAACGCAGATCGCTTCGCCCCGGTCGACCCTGAATGGGCGCAAACCATTGCCCGGGATCGACACGGCCTGCCGGAACACTACTTCGTCTACGTCGCTCGGCTGGAGCATCCGTCGAAAAACCACGTCGCCCTGGTCGAAGCCTTTGCCCATCTTCGACAGAAGCTCGACTGTCCGCACAAACTGGTTTTTGTCGGGCGGGACTGGAACGGCGAAGCCGAAATTCGCGCACGCGTGGCAGCCCACGGACTGGACGACCACGTCGTTTTTCAAGGACACGTGGCCAATGACGACCTGCCGCCGATCCTGGCGGCTGCTGAGGCATTTGTCTTTCCCTCCCTGTTCGAAGGGTTTGGCATCCCGCCGGTAGAGGCCATGGCCTGCGGGGCTCCGGTCATCTGCTCCGACGCGGCCTGCCTTCCGGAAGTGGTGGGCGATGCAGCGTTGCTGGTGGATGCCCGAAACCCGGAATTTTTGTGCGATGCCATGACCCGGGTACTGGAAGACCCGACAGTTTCGGACACACTACGGGAAAAAGGATTTGAGCGGTGCAAACAATTCACCTGGAGACAGACAGCACAAAAGACGTTGAAAGTGTACAACGAAATCCTGCGCAACTGAGCGCCGAGCCAATCGCGCGGGAAAGATGAAATGAACAAAACAAAACGATTCACGATTTTTGGATTCAAGAAGATGGAGATCACATGAAGGTATTGATTATTGGGGGCGCCGGGTTCGTGGGTGCGAATACAGCGGCGCGATTTATCCGCAACCGACACAAGGTCACCATCCTGGACAACCTGAGCCGGAGAGGCACCAAAGAAAATATTGAGTGGCTCAAACGTAAGGTCGGGCGGTGCGACCTGTTCAAGGCGGACATTCGCGAGCACAAAGAAGTCAAACGCGTCTTCGCCCGCCAGAAGTACGACGCCGTCATTCACTTGGCGGCCCAAGTCGCGGTGACCACCTCGGTGACCGATCCGCGCGAGGATTTCGAGATCAACGCTCTGGGCACCTTCAACGTCTTGGAAGCGATCCGCGAGAGCGGGCGCAAGCCGGCGGTGATCTTCGCCTCGACCAACAAAGTATACGGGGGCATGGAACACATCAAGGTCGTAAAACGGCAGAAGCGCTACCAGTACCGCGATCTTCCTAAAGGGATCGACGAAAAGGAGGTTCTCGACTTCCATTCGCCCTACGGCTGCTCGAAAGGGGCCGCGGACCAGTACGTCCGCGATTACGCGCGGATCTACGAGATCCCCACGGTCGTCTTTCGTCAGTCCTGCATTTACGGCTACCGCCAGTTCGGGATCGAAGACCAGGGCTGGGTGGCTTGGTTTACGATCGCTGCAGCGCTCGGTAAGCGGGTTACTGTCTACGGAGACGGCATGCAGGTCCGTGATGTTTTGTTCATCGAAGACTTGGTGGACGCTTACGAATTGGCGATCAAGAACATCAAGAAGATCAGCGGCCGTATCTACAACGTCGGCGGCGGACCAAAAAACCAGATGTCCCTGTTGGAGCTGATCGCGTTCCTGGAAAAATTTACGGGCAAAAAGCTGAAGCACCAGTTTGACGACTGGCGGCCCGGCGACCAACCGTGCTTTGTCTGCAACATCGACAGGGCCCGAAAAGATTTCGGCTGGAAGCCAAAGACCACTGTCGAAAAGGGCGTTCGCCAGTTGTACGACTGGGTTTCGGAAAACCAGGAAATGCTTCAGCGTGTAATGGGCTGATTCGTTTGGGAAACACCATGCCCAATCGGGAACTCATCGAAATCCTCAATCCAGCCAAACCGCCTCGGGTACTGGTCGTTGGCGACTTCATGCTCGACCGGTACATCTGGGGCACCTCCGGACGGATCTCTCCCGAGGCCCCGGTCCTGGTGGTCAAAGCCACGGACGAAGAGGAACGGGTCGGCGGCGCGGGGAACGTATGCTCCAACCTGGCCGCTATGGGCGCCAAGGTTACCGCCGTGGGCGTGGTGGGCCGAGACGAAGCGGGGCAGACGCTCCGTAGACTCTTGCAGGAACAGGCAATTTCCACCGCCGGACTGGTCACAACCAATACCCGGCCGACAACGCGCAAGAGCCGCATCATCGCGCAGCACCAACACCTTCTGCGCATCGACCGGGAAGACAGTCGCCCGCTTCAGGACGACATCCAAACCCGGGTTGCACAGCATCTAAAGCGCGTAGCCAAACGAGCAGATGTGATCCTGGTTTCCGATTACGCTAAAGGCCTGATCACACCGGACCTGATGAAGATCGCTGTCGCGGCCGGCCGATCAGTGGGCATTCCGGTCGTGGTGGATCCAAAGGCCGAGGATTTCCGCATCTACCGCGGGGCCACGGTCATCAAACCAAACCTAAACGAATTTCGGCAAGCGATCCTTATACAGACCGGCAAGCCCCTTTCCGAAGCTGAGCGGCCGGACACGCAGGAAGAGCGCAGGATGGAAACAGCGGGTAAGAAGCTGCTCAAGCAGCTTCAAGCCGATGCCATCGTGGTCACTCTTGGCAAGGACGGGATGCAATTGATCCAACAGGGCAAACGGATGCAGGCGTTCGAGACCCAGGAGCAGGAGACCTTTGACGTGACGGGCGCCGGCGACACTGCGTTGGCAGCCATCGGCTTTGTGCTGGCCGGTGGCCACGCGCTGGGCTGCGCACTCCAAATCGCCAACGTGGCGGCGGGCGCCGCGGTCACCAAGGTCGGAACCGCGCCGGTCGGCCGCACGGAAATCATCCACCGCCTGGAAGACTTGAGCCATCAGATCACGGCCAAGACGAAGACGCTTGACGACCTGGTTCCATTATTGAATGCGCGTCGGTCTCGAAAACAGAAGATCGTCTTTACCAACGGCTGCTTCGACGTCTTGCACGTAGGCCACATCGGCCTGCTTAAATATGCCCGCAAGCAGGGAGACCTGCTCGTCGTAGGTCTGAATTCCGACGCCTCGATCGCCCGGCTCAAAGGCCCGGGGCGACCGATTCTCCAGCAATTGGAACGGGCGCAGATTCTGGCAGCCCTGGAGGACGTGGACTACATCGTGATTTTCGACCAGACCAGCGTCCTACCGGTGGTAAAACGAGTCCGACCTGATATACTGGTGAAGGGCGCCGACTACCAGAAAAGCGAAGTCGTCGGCCAAGCGTTCGTCGAGACCTACGGCGGCATCGTCCGACGGGCACCGCTGGTGGAAGGAATATCCACAACCAACATTGTGAACAAGATCAAGGACAAGAAGTAAGTTATGGGCGCCGTTCAAAAGGCACTGGAAGAGAGCATCCGACTGCGGCACGACCTGTTGGGCAATCACGTGGCCCAAATCGAAGCAGCGGCCAAGACGATCTGCGACGCTTTGGTGCGGGACCACTGTATCTACTTGATGGGCAACGGCGGTTCCGCGGCCGACGCGCAGCACCTGGCCGCGGAACTGGTCGGTCGCTTCATGCGCAACCGGGCCCCGGTGCCCGCCCTGGCGTTGACCACCGACACCTCCGTTTTGACCGCGGTGGGCAACGATTTCGGCTACGACCAGATTTTCTCGCGCCAGATCGAGGCCTTTGTGAAAGAAGGGGATGTTGTCATCGGCATCAGCACCAGCGGCAACTCGGAGAACGTGCTCGGCGGCATCGCCGCCGCGCGCAAGCGGGGCGCGGCGACTCTCGGCATGACGGGAAGGGAGGGCGGAAAGCTCAAACCCCTTGTCGACCAGTGTATCTGCATCGACTCCTTAGAGAGCGCGCGGATCCAAGAGTGCCATATCACGATCGGCCACATCGTCTGCGAAATCGCAGAGGAGACCCTTTTTGGCAACGAATGAGTCAAAAGTAGAAGTGGCGAGCCACAAGAATTGGGACCTATGGGTCGTCCTGGCCCTGGCGACCCTGTTCTACGCGCCCCAGATAGGCGGGATGATCCAAAAGTGGGAAAACGACCCGGATTACACGCATGCGTTCCTGGTCATCCCCATCGCGATCGGCCTGCTTTGGTGGAAACGATCCGAACTGGCCCATATCCGGCCCAACGGTCACTGGATCGGACTACCGATCCTCTTGGCGGGACTGTTGCTGTGCATCGCCTCACTGCCGGGGATGTACGATTACCCGGGTCGGCTGGCTATCATTCCGATCTTGATCGGCTCGGTGCTGTTGCTTCGCGGCCGACAATTCCTCAAGAAAGTGCTGTTTCCCATTGTCTTCCTTTTCTTCATGGTTCCGATCCCGAACATCATGTACTCCAAGCTGGCAATGCCTCTTCAGTTACTTGCTTCTGACTGTTCGGTTCGGACACTTAACAACATCGGCATCCCGGTCGAGCAGGATCGGGGCAATCAAATGATCCTCAAGAACGTAAAGAACCCGGAGGACAAGGACCTGCCACTCGAGGAGCAGCGCCCGTTTACCATGGAGGTGGCGCAGGCCTGCAGCGGAATCCGCTCCTTGTTGGCGATGACCTGCCTCGCGGCCGTCATGGTCTACGTCCTGCGAAAAGAACTGTGGTCTCGCATCACTATTTTTCTTCTTTCCATCGCAGTCGCAATCCTCTTAAATGTTTTTCGCGTTGCGACAACGGGCGTGCTCGTGGACCTGGTCGACCCTTCCATGGCGGGTGGAAGATCCCATGAGATCTGGGGGCTGATTACTTTTGCTTTGGCGTTTCTCTTGCTGTTGGGCATCAGTCGTCTGATCGATTGGATTACGGTCCCGATCGATCAACCTCTGCAGGAACAAAGGGAGGCCACAGGATGAAAGCTTTTTCTCCAAAATTGATCATCGCCGCTCTTGCCCTTCTTATTGCCATTGTTTCCTACCATGTGGTCAACGCAAAAGTTCAAAAACTTCACAAACGGTTTGAGCTGGCCATCCCTTTCAATAAAGTCCCTGAAAAGGAGCCGTCCGATTGGGACAAGAAAGCCTTAGAGGCCGTCAATCCGAAGAACAACCACCGCTGGGTTGGTCGCGAGATGCCGATCCCTCGAGAGATCGTTGATGCCGCCGGAGCGGACTCCTACTTCAGCCGGCAATACAAGGACCGCCAGATACAAAACTCCTTCCTGGGCGCCTACGTGGCCTACAGCGAAAGCTTCGCTGTCGGGAGCAACACCGGCGCGTTGCACTACCCGGAACTCTGCTTTGAAGGCAGCGGCGCGAAACTTCTTGGCAAGCAAGAAGGAGTGCAAATCGAGATCCCCGGCTATATGGATGGCAAAATCTCTGTAACGGTCTATTTGTTTCTCGAACTGGCAACCGACCGCGACGGCCAGACGATGCACAGAAAGCGATTGGTTGTTTATTGGATGGAAAATGGAGATCGGATTATTGGGGATCGCCTCTCTGGAAGGATCGGAACTTTTTGGAAAACCCTGACGGGCGGCCGGCTGGGCTATCTGGCGCAGATCCGGCTCGACACCTATCTGCGGCCGCTCCGAAAAGAGAATCGGTTTGAGACAGAAGAGGAAGCCAAAGAACGACTGGTTGAATTTTCCCGCTCATTCCTCCCAAACGTAATGGCCAAGCATTTACCGAAGATTGAGGACTCATGATTCGCCAAGCAAGAAAGCGATTCTTTGGTTGGAAGCTGCGACTGACCCTGGTGATGGTTCTGTTGACGCTGACCGGTGCTGGAACGTATTACTTCCTGCTTCGCGACAAGAGCCCGGAGCAGGCGCAGGACCTGCTCGCTCAAGCTCACGCTATCATGGACCAGTCAGGATCGCGCACAGAAGAAATGCGGGAAGCGGTCCTCCAACTGTGCAAAGAAATCGAAACCCTCAACCCCGAGGGCTGGGAGTCTCATTACCTGCGCTACCAGATCGCCAAGGACCGGATCGTCCAACCGGAAGTCCTGCGGGACGCCAAACTCCTTGAGGAACAGTTGACCACGATGCGGGAAAGTCTGAAAACCTGCGATGAGCGGAATCCAGACGACCCCGAAATCAAACTCGCCCGTTGCGCCCTGCTTCTTGATTACCGCTCCTATTTTGAAGGACGCTTTCGATCCCTCGAAGAAAAAAACAGTTTCTACAACCAGGCAATCTCCTGGGCCAAATTGGCCTCTGCGAACCTGAAAGAAGAACTGACAACCCTTGAAAAAGGTTCCGATGCGTACCAAGCAGCAACAGATACCGATGAGAAGGCCAACTGGTATCAAGTCCAATTGTACATGGTCTTGGGGAAAGGTAGCATCGAGGAGATCTCCAGCCAATACAATCGCCTCAGCCTGGACAAAAAGCGCGATCTTTATCGGGCAACTGAACGGTTCTTTGATAACGCAAACCAGGTCTTGTTGGACCTGACAACCCTTGCTAACAATTCAAAGTATGCCTTTGAGCGAGCCCGTATTCAATTCGAGTTGAATCGACTGGAGGCTTTGACGCCAAAAGCCGAACGCCTCGCAAAGCACGCGAGAGACTTGATCTTTTCCAGCTTGGCGAAAAGCGCGAGAGACTTCAAAGACGCCGACAACAAGAACGATCCCATCCAAGGCGCTCTCAAAGCAATAGAGCTTTGCAGAGAATACCAAGCGGAGGCGGTGGCACACCGGATTTGCACGGTGGGAATCCGGTTCCTTTCAACCAAATTCGATGTGACAAGACTTCATCTTGAACGCGCCCGACTCTATGCGGTCCAAGGAT
This sequence comes from Planctomycetota bacterium, assembly GCA_029260815.1. GTDB lineage: Bacteria > Planctomycetota > B129-G9 > JAJDCN01 > JAJDCN01 > JAJDCN01. The sequence continues at coordinate 17,350 of JAJDCN010000028.1, read as the reverse complement.
ACTACCAGGAGGCGGAACAATCCGTCGAGGGGGTTCTGTCCGACGCCAAGCACGCGCAGCGGCAACCGGAAGCCTATACAGTCTTGTCGGAGATCTACGAGCTTTCTCGGCGCCCCGACTCGAGCACACCCGAGGGGGCTGTGATCAACGCCGAGCAATGCCTGAAAATCGCATGGCGGGAAGCCCCGGACGGTGGGAAGTCACCCTTTCTGGAGCGGCTTGGCGATTATTACAGACGCCAAGGCCAATTCCAGAAAGCTTTCGAGCAATATAAAGAGGCCTGGACCGAAGACCCCGACAGCCTCGCCGCGCTGGGCAAGGCCGCGCGCGAGGCCTACCGCCTCGGTTGGTCGGACGATGCAAAAAAATATTACCAAGAGCTGCTAAAGCGCGTCCCCGCCGACTATATTGCAATCCGAATGCTTCAACTCATCGAACAGGATGCAGGACCTGATCTGAACGAAGCGCTGGCCAAGGTCGACCGAAAATTAGAAACCGACCCCAACAGTCCGGAGCTGCTGTTCCAAGCGGCGGACCTGCTGTACCGAGCGGCGAACATCTCGGCCATTCCGTCGGAGCGAGATGACTACCTGGAGCGCGGTTCGCGTCGGCTGAGCCGACTCGAGGAGGTGGGCTCAACGGGGCTGGAGACACGGGTCGACTTCTTGCGCTTTAAGTACGACTTTAGTTTGGAACAATTTCCACAGGCGAAAACTTCCGGTGAAAATGCCCTCAAGCAGAGCCTGTCAGACGCGGATCGTACCTGGCTACGCATCCAATTGGCCAACACATATCTGCGCCTCGGCAAGCCACGGCGAGCCAATGTCTTGGCCGACGAAGTCGGACTTGTCACCACCGGCAAGCGGGCGCCGGAAATCTTTAGTCTCCGGGCCAGAATTTATCGAGAAATCGACGGCTCTTATTCGGACCGCGTGATCAAACTGTTCCAACAAGCCCTCGACAGTGCCGTCAGCAATGGCATAGGGATCACCCGAGCCCATTTGGAGCTCGCTCGCGCTTACAGAGCGCAAAAGAATATCGAAGACGCCAGCAAGCATTTCGAGGCAGCGGTTACCCACGAGCCCTCCAACCTTCTGGCCTGGCGCCAGTACTCGGATTTTGCTTTCGCTGCGCATGCCGCCGATCGAAAAAAAGCCCGAGCCACCTCTTTGGAAACACTGGATCGGGCCATCGCGGCAAATCAGGACAACGAGAAGGGTCAAGCCGAAATCCATCGATACAAGTTTCTCGTGCAAATCTCCGCCAAGAACACAGAAGAGGCCGAAAAAGAAATCCAACGTGCGATGGCATTGGCACCCCAAAGCCCCACCTACCCGATGTTCCTGGCTCAACTTCAAGAACAGACTGGACGCTTTGTCGACGCCCTGGAAACCTATCGGGCCGTACACCGAATCAGCCCTTTTAACGCGCAGGCCAAGCGCAAGGTTTACGACCTTTTGGCGCACCTCTATAGGGGACCCGATCTCGATGCGGCTCGAACGGATTTTGTCGACAGGCTGGTGGAGCACAACAGCGGCGACCCGGAAAATCTGGCGCTCAAGGCGCGGCACAGCGCCGCCTTGGGTCAATGGCGCGAGGCGATCGAAAACTACACGCGATCCGTGGCCCTGCGACCGTCGGACATTCCGGCATCCAAGGAGGTGCTGGACCTGATTGCCGCGTATTCTGAAAAACCGGATGCGGATGCCATCTCCTTTCTCGAAAACATGGTGGATACAGCCAAGCACAGTGGAGCGCACTTTGCGTATCGAATGCTCCTCGCGAATGCTTATTTGGACGGCCAGCAGTCCGAAAAGGGGGCCTCTCTCCTGGAAGGCATACACGAGAAAGGAAAAGGAAGCATTCAGTCCTACATTCTTTTGGGACGGTGTTACCTGGCTCGAGAGGACAGACACTTGGCCGCGGAAGATCAATTCAACACCGCAATCGAGTTAATTGGCGAGGCGTTGACCCAGCGCGGCACCGATCCAGGACTGATCAATCTGCGCTCGGATGCCCGCTATTACATCGCTCGGCTTCACTGGGACGCCAAAGAGCCGGGAAAAAGCCTCTCGGTCGCGCGCCTGGCATTTCTGGACAATCCTCTCCGCGGGGACATCTTTGGTCTGATAGAACAACTCTATGACAAAAAGCATCCGAACTCACCCGATGCAATGCGCGCGTGGGTCGAGGAGCAGCCCCGTTGGCAAAACAACCACTTCTTGCTGAACCTAAGCGGAAAACTCTATCTGCAGGAGGAGAAACTTGCGGAAGCCGAGAAGAACTTCCAGAAAGCCTCCCAGATCATGTCTGAGGGTTGGATCGTGCCGCTAATCAACCTGACGATCGCACGGGAACGCCAGGGAAACATGACCGGGGCCATTCGCGTGCTTGAAAGGGCAACACGCGCCGGATACAAGAGTGACTGGAAGGCCTATGCGCGCCTAGGTGAGCTGTATCGATTAGAAGAAGACGCGAAAAAGGCCGAGGAGAACTTCCAGAAGGCCCAGGAGCTGAATCCTGAATTTAAAATTCCCGCGCCGGGCCCGGGTTAGTCAAGCAGGCCAGAAGGCTGTTGGCGGGTCTTACAACCGGCCGCAGTAAGAAGCATTGGAGAGGGCTGTTAGATGTCTTCCGCCTCTAGCGGCGGCGGATTCAGCAGGTGGTTGATAAAAGTAAGCAGGATGTCTTGCTTGAAGGGCTTCGCCAGGAATCCGTCGGCCTCCCGCGTTGCGATCATTTCCCCAGTTCCGGCCGTTACCAGAAGCACCGCAACGTCTTTAGTCTGCTCATTTCGCTTAATCTTCGAGCACACTTCGTAGCCATCCATGCCCGGCATCATAATGTCTTGTAAAACGATGTCCGGCTTGTTCTCGGCAATCTTTTCCAGAGCCTCGTAGCCATTGTAGGCGATATCCACCTCAAAGCCATGGGCTTTCAGAAGTGTCTGTGTAGTATCGGCGACGTCTCGCTCGTCGTCAACGATCAGGATCTTTCCTCTGCCCTTCTTTTGGGCCTCGGTTTGTTCGGCCATCAACCCCCGAAGGTCTCGATAAGTCGGAAGGTTCGCAGCCTGCCAAGCCGTTTCGATTGTGGCTTTTACCTCGGCGTTGTGGATCCGCAGTTGCTGCCAGGCGTCGTAGTCCGGCGAGGTGCTCTTAAGCTTGACCATTCCGTCGTGAGAATCGACAGTAAAGAAAAATTCTTCGCGAACCAGGTATTCTTCCAAAACGAGTTTCATGTGAGGATATGACCGGTTGCCCAAGCGCAGGATGTACCGGTGGGATAGTTCGTTTTCGGTGTAGTGGCTCTCGTCATCGAATTGATCGATCAGATCCGCTGCAGAGCCGGCATCCGTATAGCGGAGGTTTTGCGGATGTGCCGGAGGATCGCCGGGATACGCGTTCTCCAGATAGAGGTCGATGGCTTGTTGCACCATGGGGATAGTAATCTCATTCAGGCGCATGGCAAAACCGGATTCCCCCGCTCCAGAAAAATCCAACCAATATTGACCGCACGTCTTGCGGCGTACGCGATTCTAGCAAGTCTCTAACCAACCCGCAAGAACAGACCCGCCGCCTCCCATGATCACTCGCGCATCAACGCATACGTCTCCGGGCGCACGGTTTTCCAATCCGGCTTGAGAATCTTGCTGCCGACGCGCAAAACCTCCACCCCGGTAGAAAGCCCGTTGATCGCCCGGACCAACCGCTCCCCCTCATCCGTACCGCCGGAGAGCTTATAAAACGTGTCGCCGGGAACCACCGTATGGTCTCGCGCCCAGAATACCCTCCGAGAATTTCCCGGAACGCTCGCAGTTGTTCCCGGTGGCAGGCGCAGCCACTGGCCGGCCACTGGCTCCTGGCCCGGGGCCAGGCGGTTGGCCCCGGCAATCTGCTCGAGAACGGCGGCAACCTCCCCGGGCTCGACCGCTGCATAGGTCGTCTCGATGATCTTCGCCAAGGTGTCTCCGCGCCGAGCGCGGTACACCGCAAATTTCCGCCCCAGTGTCATCTCTTCGTACTTCGCCATCAACTCCACACGGCGAGCCGGATCCGGAATGGACAAAGACTGGCCGGTACGAATCAGGTTTTCGTTCTCGATGTCATTGGCGGCCGCGATAATCCGGGAAAGTGTTGGATCGTTGTAAAACCGTCTGGCGATTTTGATCAACCCATCGCCGAGTTGGACCGTGTAGGCAATGGGATACTTCGAGGGAGGCGGCGGTACAACCGGCGGGTTGACAACGCCCCGCTCCGGGTCTTGAGACGGTTCCAGCACGTTTCGGGTATCCCCCGCTGGTTCCTCTTCTGACACTTCGGGCCGAGGTGGTAATGTCTTACCCAACGTTTCGGTCGCCGACTTTGCGCTCGGATCGATAAACATCACCCAAGCCAACGCCCCGATCGCCAAGGCGGCGACCAGTCCGATCATAAAACTTTTGGCCATTGCAATGTCCCGTTTATAGGGCCGCGGCCTGATCCGCAACGCGACCGGCGGTCAATCCCTGCTTCTTTTGTTGTTCGCGGTTGTGGAGCCACACGACCGTGGGACTGGCGACGAAGATGGAACTGTAGGTTCCCACGACGACACCAATCATCATGGACAGGGCAAATCCACGAATAATTCCACCTCCGAAGATCGCCAGGGTGGCCACCACCATGAACGTCGTAAACGACGTCAACATCGTACGAGAGAGGGTCTGGTTGATGCTCGTGTTGACGTCGTCCACGTAATGCTTCGCGTGTCGGCCCGTAGAATTTTCGCGGATCCGGTCGAACACCACAATCGTATCGTTGAGCGAATAGCCGACGATCGTCAAGAACGCCGCAATGATCGCCAAATCGATCTTGATCTCTACGCCGGCATAGGCGAGTAGCGCCAAGGCGCCCAGGGTGAACAGGACGTCGTGGGCCAAGGCCGCGACTGCGGCGAATCCGTATCGCAGATGGCGGAAGCGGATCCAGATGTAGGCGACGATCGCGATGAGCGCGGCGACAATAGCAAAGAACGCATCTTGCTTAAAGGTCTCGGCGATGGCTTTGCCGACCACCTCCTCGCGGGCCAAGGGTCCCGGCGAGACACGCAGTTTGTCGGTCTGCCGCTCCAACAATTTTTGGATTTCATCCCGTTCGGTCTTCAGAGACAGGGGGTCCCCGGGCTTGAGCGTACTGGATAGCACGTCCACGGTAACCGGGACGAAGTTCCGGGTATCGGGATTCCATTGGAAACCGTCCCGATGCACCTGTGCGCGAAGGACGTCGTACTTTGTGGGTGCCTCCGCCGATTCGAGCGTCGGCGTGGCCGCATTGGCCCGATTCAGTGCCGCCTGCATGTAGCCCTTCATTTCATCATCGGTCGGCAGAGTCGCGCCGAGAATCTCCACCATTGGCGTGAGGATCAGCGGATTTCGCTCCTCCTGCTCGTCGGCTGACAGCCGTGGCTCTGAACCGGTCCCCTGCGCCAATTCCACCGTCTGCTCCAACACGGACAGGGCGTTGCGAACCGCGGCGACGCTATCCTTAAAGGTCTTCTCTTCGAGGTTCAGCAGAATCGAAAAGGTCTTCGGCTGATTGTCCGTGGAATCAGAGCCCTCCACCTGGATGTCTCGGTCACTGTAGCGCAGACCAGCCAGAGCACCATGGATCGCGTCGGCACGGTCCTTGGTAATCGGCTCTTTGGTGGTAAAAGTGATCTTTCCATAGAGCGGACGGATGCCCATTCCCAGGCCACTTCGGGGTACGAACTTGCCTTGGAACATTTCCAGAATCAGGCCTCGAACGGCTTCATGAGCGCTCTGATCCGCCACTCCATGCTCCGCGCCCAGGCGATCCACCTCGGTGGCGACCACACTGATAACGTACTCGGTATTTTCGGTGGTCTTTTTGGTCTCTTCTCCGACTTCGATCGCCATCGGTTCCATCCGTTGGATATGTGCGTTTCGGATCATCGCATCCACCTTGGCGCGAACCTGACCGATCGGAACCGGCTCCTTGAGCACGATGTGGTAGCGAGAGCCGCCGAGAAAATCGATCCCGAAACTCTCCTTGCCGCGGGAGAAAAAGGCCACCAGGCCGATCGTGATCGCGATTGCGGAAAACACCAACGCGCCGCGGCCGAGCGCCAGAAACCGAATTTTCGGCTGCCCGATCAGGCGGAGCATGGTCATGGAACGGAAGATGTTCGCGCGAACCAGGATCGTGAAGAAAACCTTCATGACGAACAGGGTCGTAAACATGCTGCACAGAATGCCCAGAGACAAGACCACCGCGAAGCCGCGGATCTCCACCGAACCGGCCCAATAGAGAATCGCGGCAGTCAGCAGGGTCGTCACGTTGGCATCCACGATCGTTCGGAAGGCCCGGTCGTAGCCGTTCTTGACCGCTTGTCGCAGGGTTTTGCCCTTGCGTTTCTCTTCGCGGATTCGCTCGAAAATCAGGATATTTGCGTCCACCGCCATGCCGACGGTAAGGATCAAGCCGGCGATCCCCGGAATCGTGAAGGTCGCCTTGAAGAAGCACATCATGCCCAGGACCAGGACGAGGTTCATCAACAAGCCCACGTTGGCCACGATCCCCGCGCCCAGGTAATACAGCAGCATGAAGGCGATCACCAACAGGAACGTGGCGGCGATGGTCGCTTTGCCCTTGTCGATCTGGTCCTGCCCCAAGCCCACTCCGGTGGTGAACTGGTAGAGAAAGTTTAACTGCGACTTAAGGGATCCCGCCTGGATCACGGCGATCAGGTCGTTGGCCTGCTTCAGAGCATCTTCACCACCGGAACGTCCAAAGGTGATGATGCCGGAACCCGTAGTAAGCGGCTCGTTGACGACCGGATCCGACACCACCTCGTTGTTCAATAAAATTACCAGACTGCGGTGCGGGTTCGTTTCGGTGGCGATCGTCGTGAGCTTTGTCAAAGCGACCCTTCCGTCGCTGTCGAGATCGAAAGCTACGGCCGGCCGGCCTTGCTGGTTATAAGAAACAAAGACCTGCTTAATGTTCACTCCGGGAATCGAGTTGTTGTTCCACAGTAGATAGACCGGGCCTAACCCGGCGCGCTCCTCTTGGTTGGTCGCAGTGGGCAGGGGCGGAAAGTGGAGGCTGTAGCCGGTCGGCGGACGGGGCAGATCCCGCCGGGCTTGGATCACCGCCGCCGGGTCTTCACTTCTCAAGCCCTGCGTCATCTCGGGGGTCAAGCGGGCGCTCCAGGGGTTGAGCACCTCGGGCTCCGCGTCCAGCTTCCAGACTAGTTCGCCCATGTTCTCGATCAGTTTTTTGTACCGATCCACCATTTCTGCGGACATGCCGGGCAGCTTGATCGTCAACCGGTTGGTCCCGGAGACGATTACCTTGATATCTTCGGCCCCGGTAATATTGAGCCGTTTCTCGATCACCGCCTTGGCCTGACGCACCGCATCCGTGGTGGAGGCCCCTTTGACCTCGTAGAACAGCTCCGTGCCACCGGCGAGGGATTCGTCGAGGATAATCTTCTCTTCCAGCGGCAGCATCGCCCAGAGGGCGCCCGCAACAACGAGAACAATCAGCGGTATCTTCAGCCCGATTTTGTCGTACATTTACTTCCTATCTCCATCCAGGACCGTTCTTGTTTCAATCGCCGAGTTTTGGATGCGATTATTCTCCATCGTCGGATTTTTCGATCACCGAAGCGATCGCGCTGCGGGTGATCTTGATCTTGACGTCCCGACCGTCGTCCACGCGAATCGTCACGTCTGAATCGCGTAGCGCGGTGACCACCCCGTGAATTCCGCCTATCGTTACCACGTGTGCATTCTTCTGAAGGCTTTCGATCATTGCCTCGCGTCGCTGGCGCTCCTTCTTCTGGGGCCGGATCAGGATCACCCACATGATCGCGAACATAACGGCGACCATCATCAGCACGGGGACCATGTTCCCTTGGGGTTGCGTGGGCGGCTCGCCTTCGGCCAAAAAGATCGTCAACAAATTCATCTCAACTCCGTTCAAACTAGGGAAGTCTCCTCAGGATATGCCTAAACCAAATTATTATACAGTCCGCGCCCATCAATTCAATCCCTATCTGGGCTCCGTCCACGCTCAGCCTGGCTTGACTTGACTCATAGAGCGTGTTAGCATCCGCACGGGTTCCCACAGCGTTTCGATCTTTCAGAGGCGAATGGATGGAAAGAGTCTCCGACGGAAAGCTCCACACAGCCGAAGAGCGGTTCGAGCAATCGGTCCGACCGGCCCGCTTCGACCAATTCGTGGGCCAGGCGCGGATCAAAGAGAATCTGACCATCTACATCCAGGCCGCCATGGCCCGTGGCGAACCGCTGGACCACATGCTCCTGTCGGGTCCGCCGGGCCTGGGTAAAACAACCCTGGCCCATATTGTCGCCAACGAGATGGGCGCGCGCCTGCGGGCCACCAGCGGCCCCGCCATCGACAAGGGCGGGGACCTGGTCGGCATCCTGACCTCCCTGGAAGCCGGCGACGTACTGTTCATCGACGAGATCCACCGGCTATCGCGAGCCGTGGAGGAGCACCTGTACTCCGCCATGGAAGACTTCCGCGTGGATATCATCATCGACCAAGGCCCCAGCGCCCGGACGCTGAATCTGGAATTGCAACGCTTCACGCTCATCGGCGCCACCACCCGCGAAGGACTGCTCTCCTCACCGCTGCGCGGACGGTTCGGCATCTACGAAAAACTGGCCATGTACCCCTGGGCAGATCTGTCGAGCATCCTCCAGCGAACCGCGCAAATTCTGGAAGTCGCCATTGAACCCACTGCGGCAGAGATCATCGCTCGGCGTAGTCGCGGCACACCCCGAGTGGTCAACCGCTTCGTGCGCCGAATCCGCGACGTGGCCCAAGTACAGGGCACCGACACCATCACCGAGGCAATCGCCTGGGAAGGCTTGCGGATGCTGGGCATCGACGAGGCCGGCCTGGACGAGCTGGACCGCCGCATCCTGGCCACGTTGATCCGCCATGGCGGCGAGCCCGTCGGGCTTAAGACCCTGGCCGTCTCCGTCTCTGAAGAGGAAGAAACCATCGAAGACGTCTACGAGCCCTACCTAATCCAGGAAGGCTTCGTGGCCAAGACGCCCCGTGGACGCAAGGCCATGGAATCGGCCTTCCGCCACATGCAGGCGCAACCCGCAGACGATTCGGAGCCCCAAAAGGAGTTGTTTTGAGCCATCGCGCCACTTTCTTGCTCACCGGCTTGGCCCTGGTCCTGCTCGCCGGGTGCGGTTCGCCGGAGTATTACCCTGACCCGAATCTCACACGCCGGACCCAGTTTTCCCATGTCCGTGTCGGCTTGGCGATCGATGTGCCCGAGGCGATCGTGTCGATCGATTCACCGTTCCGCATCTTTACCTATCCCGATCCCGGCGAGCGACCGATTGCCGGCATCAAGCGATCGCTCAAAAACTCGGTGATCCGCCCCACCGCAAACGGCATCCAGATCGGCAATCATGAATTCGGCACCGACGCACTACGGATCAAGCCGAATAAACCGGCGATGCTCGTCTTCCACGGCGCCCGGTATGAAGGCGACTTGGTGGTAATCCGCAAGAACGCCAGTCAACTGGATTTCATCAACCGGGTCACCCTGGACGACTACATCGCCAGCGTGGTCGGTGCGGAAATGCCCGCGAGCTGGCCGCTCGAGGCCCTCAAGGCCCAGGCGGTGGCCTCCCGCAGCTATGCCATGTACATGAGAAAACAGCGCATGCAAGCGGGCTTGAATTACGATGTCCTGGCCACGGTCAGCGATCAAGCCTACGGCGGCACCGCCTCCGCCACCGCCAATACCCGGCGCGCCGCAGCCGACACCCACGACCGCGTTATCAAACACCGGCGACGGTTGTTCAAGACCTATTTCCACTCCACCTGCGGCGGCCATACGGAAAACGTCGAGGACATTTTTCGCGACCCGCCGCTGGCCGCGCTCGGCGGCACCGTCTGCGGATTCTGCACCGACTCGCCCCGGTACACCTGGAGCACCGAGGTGCGCAAGATCGACATCCAACAACGCCTGACCCAGGCGGGCTTCGGCGTCGGCCCGATCACCGGGGTGCGTGTCGACCAGCGCGGCATTGGCGAGCACGTGAAGCGACTGGCGGTCGCGCACACCGGCGGAACCCTCTATCTGAGCGGCGATCAATTTCGCAAGGCGGTCGGCACGCGGGAGCTGTTCAGCACCCGCTTCTCCGTTTCCGGAAACGGAGCGGTGCTCACATTCAACGGCAACGGTTTCGGCCACGGCGTCGGCATGTGCCAGTACGGCGCAAAAAAGATGGCCGAGAAGCGCACCCACGTTCTCATCCTCAAGTACTATTATTCGGGCGTCACCCTCGAAAAGCTCCACAGCCGCGACTTTCGGTAATGACCCACGTCGGCGCGTTTACGCTCGAACAAACCGATGGAGCCGCGCGAGCCGGCGTCTTACAAACCGCGCACGGACCGGTGCACACGCCTGTTTTTATGCCCGTGGGCACGCGGGCGACGGTCAAGTGCCTCACCCCCGCGGACCTGGTCGCGGCCAAGACCCAAATCGTTCTGTCCAACACCTACCACCTGGCCCTGCGGCCCGGTGAAGAGCTGATCCGACAGTTCGGCGGACTCCACAGGTTCATGGCCTGGGACGGACCGATCCTGACCGATTCGGGCGGCTACCAGGTTTTTTCCCTGAGCGATTTGAAAAAAATCAGCGAAGACGGCGTGACCTTTCGCTCCCATATCGACGGAGACCTTGTCCACTTTACGCCTGAGCGCGTGATCGAGATCCAGGCGGCGCTCGGCTCCGACATCATCATGCCCCTGGACGAGTGCGTCGCCTACCCCTGCGAGGAATCGGTCGCACGCGAAGCGGCCGATCGAACGGTTCGCTGGTTGGCTCGATCGGCGCGCGCCAAGCGCAATGACGACCAAATCTTGTTCGCTATCGTCCAAGGCGGCACCCACGCAGAGCTTCGGGTGACGTGCGCACAGCAGATGGTCGAGATGAACCTGCCCGGCTACGCGATCGGCGGCTTGAGCGTCGGGGAAGGGCATCGGCAGATGATCGACACCCTTGGGGTAACCGTGGAGCACTTACCCTCGGACCGCCCGCGCTACCTCATGGGCGTGGGGCTGCCGTTGGACGTGATTGAGTCGGTGGCTCTGGGCGTGGACATGTTCGACTGCGTAATCCCAACGCGAAACGCGCGCAACGGAATGGCGTTTACCTCCACCGGCCGGATCAAGATCACGCGGGAAGAATATCGAACCGCCGAGGAGCCCCTGGACGCGACGTGCGCCTGCTACACTTGCGCGACGTTCTCCCGTGGTTATTTGCGCCACCTGTTCGCCGTGGACGAATACATCGCCCGACCGCTCTTGACACTGCACAATGTGACCTTTTACAATCGACTACTGGCCGACGCCCGGGAGGCGATTCGCGCCGGGGCCTTTGAAACCTATAGAAAGAAAATCCGTGACCGCTACGAAGAAACAAACTAAACGCATCACCGCGATCATCGAGATCCTGGACGCGACCTACGATCCGGGAAAATTGGCAGCGGAGTTTTACAACAAACCCTATGAAGTCTTGGTTTCCTGCGTTCTGAGCCAGCGAACTCGCGACGAGAATACCTTCGTCGCCTCCAAAGCCCTATTCAAACTAGCCCGGACGCCAAAGGGAATGACCCGGTTGACCCAAAAACAGGTCGAGAAGGCCATTCACGCAGCAGGATTTTACCGGGAAAAAGCGAAGAACATCCTCGATCTGTCCAACACACTTGTCACCGAGTTTGGAGAGAAGGTGCCCGACACCTTAGAGGAGCTGCTTACGCTACGTGGCGTCGGCCGCAAGACCGCCAACATCGTGCTGACCCTCGGCTTCGGCATCCCTGCCATCGCCGTGGACATTCACGTCCACCGGATCTCCCAGCGGCTGGGATTGATGAAAACAAAGACGCCGGACGAAACAGAGTTCGAACTGGTCAAGATCATCCACTACGAGCACTGGCTGCGGTTCAACGGCCTACTGGTCAGTCACGGGCGGGAAGTTTGCAAGCCGATCACGCCCCAGTGTCACCGCTGCCCGATCGAGAAATACTGCGACAAGATCATCACGCCCAACCCGCCGCGGAAGAAAAGCGTGCGATAATTCCTTCGCCACAGAAATCTCCGCACACCACTGTGGTATTGACGCTCCGTTCGATCCCCGATAGGATAGCATTCGGATTCTTGAGCCACCAATGGCAAAGGTGAACACGATCGTGCTCATGCAACGGAAATTCCTGTATCCCTTAATCGCCATTCTCGTGATTGTGGCGGTCGTGAAGATATGGCGACATGAGCTGTCAATCCCGCCTCAGGCCGGCGACGTGCTCCCCGCCGACGGGTCCCTCTCCAAGCCGTTAAGAGTATTGGACGTCCTCGACGGCGACACAATCGTCGTAGATCTCAACGGCAACGGTTACGCGGACAACAAGTCCGAACAAGTGCAACTGCTGGGAGTCGACGCCGAGGAAATGCGCGAGCCCGCTTCCCACGCTGCGCACTTGGCCAAAACATTCGTGGAAAGTCTCCTTTCTGGCTTGCACGTGAGACTGTCGCGCGGCGCAAAAAGATTGGATGTGTATGGCCGAACTCTGGCCTTTGTGTATATCCAGGGCTCTGGAAAAACCGTCTTGCTCAACGAAGCTATTATCCAAGAAGGGTATGCGCGGTTTTTCCGACGCTACGAGCACGAATTACCAGAAGATAAGCGGGAACGCTTCGCCAACGCCGAGGCGATAGCCCAGCGCGCCACACAGAGACCGGCTTCAAAAACCAAAAAGAGCACAGTGAACGATTTTGTCCTCCCCGTTGACGGGACCCTTTCGTCACCCCGCATTGTCTTGAATGTCATCGACGGAGACACCATCGTGGTTGATCTCAACGGCAATGGCCGTTGGGACGACAAGTGGGAGGAGATCCGGCTGTTGGGCGTGGATGCAGACGAGATCACCGGCGAACACCCGAATCGGGCGTTGGATGCCAAGAACTATATCGGCAAAAGGGTCCTAGGCCAATCGGTGCGCCTGGCAGGCGGCCTGACGAAACGGGATCGTTACAACCGAACACTGGCCTTTGTTTATTATGCGGGAGCGGGATTGACACCTGTTTGTCTGAACGAAGGGATCATCCGAGACGGCTACGCGCGCCTGTACCGGCGTTTTGCTGCCAAGCTTCCTTTGGGAAAAAAGGCTCTGCTGGAACAAGCGGAGGCGAAGGCAAAGAAAGGCCGGCACGGGCCGCTGTGGAGCCGTTAGGAACCGGCCATCCAGTCAATACAGCGCGCCAATTCTTCCCTCATCTGGGCCGCCGGCGCATGGAACGGACGGCCATGGCCGGGCAATACCCACTCGAAGTCATAATCCAGCAACCGTTTCATCGACTTCCGCTGCTCGTCGAAGGAATACCAGCAAAACCGCTCGAAGGCGTACAAATGTCCCAGCGCCGCCGAGAAGGCCAAGTGGTCGCCGGTGAATAAATACTTGTTGCGATAGAGCAGCACCATGTGCCCTTCGGTATGGCCCGGCACGGGGATCATCAGAAGATCTTCATCCAGGCGAATCGGGTCGGTGCCGGTCGGCTGCACCTCCACTTCGCGCGTATCGGGTTGGATTTCCCTGGCGTGCAAAATACGGCGGCAACCGAAACGTTCGTGAAAGGCGGCGTGGTCGGCCACGTCGTCCTTGTGACTCAGAAACAGATCCTCCACGCCACCGAGCGCCTCGATGCGCTCGATCAACGGACCCGCAAACCGGGGCGAGTCCACCAGCACGTTGCCCTCAGACCGAACGATCAGGTAGCTCCAGGCCCCGAAGGACTTCTCCGATGTATAGCCGCAGAAATAGACCCCGTCGTCGATCGCGTCAGGAAAAGCGGAACGAACATCGGTCAAGAGGGACTTGTCCTCGGTCCCGATCGACGCGGTGGGGCAGGCGATCAAGGCTCGGGTCGCCAAAACGAAATCCACTTCGGAAATCGGCTGCGCGTACACGCGAGATTTTTCGTCCGAGCGGTCGAACACTTCGGGCGCAAGTTTACGGCAGGTATCGCAATCGATACAGGTCCGGTCGACGAAGAACGGGCCGTCGACATTGGTCTTCAGCCTTTTCCTCCGAGAGGCCATGGGGTTGGGTCACCTCAATGAGCGGAACCGATCGCAACAATGGCGTCGGCGATCTTCTTGCGCAATGCGAACAGGCCCTTGGCGTTTACGCGCGTATAGGGGATGTTTTGAATCTCGCCCAGCAGCTTGCGACCTGCTTCGGCCGCCGGGCTCGCTTTCGACTTTTCCACCCGGTTCTTTAGTGTCGTGATGTAGCGCAGATCGTCTACACCCTCACGAAAACCTTCCCACTGGATCGTGGGGATCGGCCCGTTCTTGGAGGGATATGTGGTCTGGTGCATGCGATAGGTCTTGCCGCCGTACACCTGCCACCGATCCTGCGCATGGTACAACTCTGTGGGACAACTCTGGTAGACGTAGGGGCAGATCCCATCGAATCCGGAGATATGCAGGTACAATCCGACGAAGGTGCGATTGGTCAGCGGGTGCTCGGTAAGCGATTGCCAGTAGTACCAATACTTTTTATGCAGCTTTTCGCCCGCCTCGCGCCGGGCCTTCATTCCGCGGAAGTGGTCCGGCGGCAGGAAGTTGCTGTCGATCATCCAGTTGTTAATATCCAGTTTCGATCCGATCTCGCGGACGGCCCGTTCGTTGAGCATGGCCGCGAAGGTCAGTACGCCGGCTTTGTGAGCCCGTTCCGCCGCCGCCAGCGAGGTCTTGATCGCTTCGTCGGTGGCCGGCTCGTCGAAGATATAAGCTGCCAGCCCGCCCAGCCCGGCAGCCTTGAACTGCTTGTCCAGCGCCTTCATGTTGTCGGTCGTGCCCATGAACCCGATGGGTCCACGAAAGCCGTATTTCTTGAACAGCGCGACGAAGGTGTCCATCTGGGTCCGGTTGTAACAAGTCGGCGCCGTGACACCATGCTCCTGTAGATCTGCCAGTTGCAGCTCCAACAGGCGCTCGGAAACTTCGCAACTGTTCATCTCCTCTTCTTTCTTATTGTCGGTCAGCGTGCTCTGCAGATAGATGCCGATGTCTTTTCCATGATCGTCGAGGATGAAGGGCAAGACGTCCACGTGAAAATCCAGAGAGGCCAGGATTGTCCCCGGCTTGTCGCCGGACGTCACATGGACTTTTCCGGAATAGCGTCCCGGCTTGGCCGCGTCGGGCACGCGGACGGTGAGCCAAAACTGCTTGGTCTGACCGGCGGTCATAGAGGTGGTTACCGCACCGGTCAACCGCACATCCGGGCGAAGCCCCTGGATCCCTTCGAGCACCACGCGATCGTCTTTTACCAGTAACTCGGGGATCTGGGCCGGGCTTGACTGGTACTGGTCGTAGGGGCCGGCCTGTAGCCAGACCTTCATGACGCGCGCGTCGATGGCGGCAGCGGGAATGAGGGAGCCGTCCGCAGATTTCAGCGGTTCGGTTCTCACGCGGATCTTGGGATAAGCGTTTGCTGCGAAGAATGCAAATGTGGCTGGCTCGAACTCGCCCGGCGTGGCAAAGACGGCAAGCTGGGTCGAAAGCTCCTTCGGCGGCACGGCCATCGGCGGGACCAGGGTTTCGAAGGACGTCATCGCATAGGCCACACCCGGCTTGCCAGCCTTGCGCGTCATAACGGCGGTGACCAACCCATCGCATTCGGACAGCAGGTCCTGGCACTGAGCTAGGGCTTCCGCCGCAGGGCCCTTGTTCGCCTCATACTGTGCAAGCGGGAGTTTGGTCAGCTTCTCCGACTCCGCCTGCGCCTTGGCGGCGGCGGTCTCCAAAGCGACAACTTTTGCGCGGAGCGCCGCGATGTCGGGACCCTCGGCGGTGGCAAGGTTAACGTTGAACTTGAGCAGTTTACCCTTCAGATCGACCAAGATCGGGTGGACCAAGGTATCGTATCGGTATTGGGTGTACAACCGGTCCTTGTTCACCCCCGGGACCAGCAGGGCCACCTCGGTGATCGGCGGCTGCGCTCCCTGAAAGGTCAATCGGAAGTCGCCGCCAGACAGGCCGTTGTCGAATGCCGCTTCCGGCAGGTCGAACACGGCCTCCATGGATTGGTTCGTATCGCCCAGTTGAACGACCAAGCCCGCCCCCCGGTAGCGCAGGAATGGCTCCATCCGTGTCGGCCGGGAGGTGTATTGCAGGGAGAAAGCTCCCTTGCCGCGGTCGGTGAACTGCACGCGGACCTGGGCACCCACCCGGCTGTTGTGAACGATCTTGTCGTCTACGTTGAAATAAATATTGGCCATCGTCGGCACCACGGCAAGCTGGTTCCCGACCGGCTCCGCGCGAAACACGCCGTCGGCCTGCACGCCAAAAATTTTAACAGGCATCGCCAGGTTCTCGTCGGAGAAAGAGGTTGTTCCGACGCCGCTTTCGTTAAAGGCCTTGATGTAGTCGTAGCGCCGCTCCTCCAGCGGGCTGAAGAGTCGGACATCGTCCACTTCAAAAACGACGCGATCGTCGGTGAAGTCGCCTTGGACCCACAGCCCAATGCCGGTAATACGCGCCCCGAGCGGATTGATCTCCCGATCGACCGCAAAAGCGACGGCTTCCTGTGGAACATTGACGGTGACTTGATTCCAGTTCTCGCCGGTAGCGGTGATGGCGTAGCTGCTCTTGAAATGCTCCTCGTTCCCCTGCGCCGGGAAATGCAGAAACATGCCGAAGTGGATCGTCGTGTCTTTCGGCAGGACTCCGGCGCGCACCTTTGCGGTCAGGCTCATCTCAGAATCGATAGCTTGCGCGACCGGAATGTAATAGAACGCATTATTCCCAGGCTTGCCCTCGGCCTTGCCCAAGGTTGCATCCAGTCGGTACAGTTGGCCATGCTTGGTCGCCGATGGGCCTTCAAAGGCCACCTTCATTTCGCAATTGGTTTGGCGCAACCGCAGCAGGCTCCCCTTTTCAAAATTTTCTTTGATCAGGTAGCCGGGCGAATCTTCGGCGATGACGCGCGGCGGGATCTGTGGCTCCTCGGGTTGTGCGGGAACGGGCTCCGCTTCAGCTACGGCCTCTTCCATGGGGCTTGCGGAGAGCGGGTCTTCGGGCGGGGGTGTTGAAGTAGAACAGGCCGCGGCCGGAACGGCAATGGCGATCAAGACGATCCATGCAAATTTGTTTCGTGTGGTCATCCTTGTAGGTTCCTCGTTGTTGAATGGGGTTGGGTTATTCCGCTTCGGTTTTCTTCTCGGTTTTTGTCTCGGACTTCTTCTCAGGCTGCTTCTCGGATTTCTTCGCCGGCGGAATCAAAGACTCC
>JAJDCN010000270.1 GCA_029260815.1 Planctomycetota bacterium | reverse complement strand
CGCCGGAACGACGACGCTCTACTACTGGGGAGACGTGGTGCGAGACATACCTCGTTTCGCGAACTGCTACGACGAGGTGGCCATGAAGGCACTCGGTTGGCCGCGCAACTGCTCGCCGCTCGACGACGGCCACATCGTTTCTGCGCCGGTCGCCACCTTCGGGCCCAACGCCTGGGGCATCCATGACATGTCCGGCAACGTCTCTGAGTGGACCGTTTCGTTCTATGACAGGCGAGATGCTGCCAAGCCCGAGTCAGATCTGACTCGGGCCTTCCCGCTCATGAGGCGTATGCGGGCGGTTCGAGGAGGTTCTTGGCTGCGTGATCTGAAGCGGATTCGATCTGCATCTCGCCGCGGAACCGGTCCGGTTCTTGATTTTCACGATTACGGCTTCCGCCTCGTCTCGCCGCTGCCCGAGAAGTAGGCGGCTCGTTGCCCCGCCCGCGGCGCAGGGGCAAGGTGGACGGCATCGTGAAGCGTGGTGCCGTTGCCGCGCTGTGCGTGCTGGTGCAGGACGGAGTGACGACCCCCGCCGTGGTTAGAATCCCTGTCCACCGACGCGGGGGGAATCATGGTTGCAGGCATCATCGGAATCGTGGGCGCGTGCTTCGTGGCCTTGACGGCCCGCAAGTTTGGCCATGACGCGGCGAAGGGGATGGCCGAGTTGGGGCTTTCCACGCTGGCATTCGCCTTGGGCATGGTGGCGCCGACACTCGCCATGTTCGAGGGCGAGGCGGGCTTCGTCGTCTTCGGCGCCATCTTGTCCGCGACGGGCGCATTCCTGCTCTACCGTGGCACCGCGAAGATGCTGCAGTACTAGCTGCGTCCCGCGATGAGCAATGAGACGGGGAGGGCTGCGATCGGCAGCCTGGGCGAGTCGTTGGCCGCGCGTACCCCAGGGGGCAGCCGTGCCGTGCGGTAGCCATTGCCCCGCCCGCGCCGCAGGTGCAAGATGGGCGGCATCGTGATGTAACCGGAGGCTGGGCAGGTGGAACGCGTCGTGGGAGTCTGGGCCGTTGATCGGGCTCGCACGCTGGAAGCGTCGGGCCTGTTGGACAGTAGCGAGCCGCCCGTGCCCGAACCTGACGCGCCACGCGACAAGGGGGATGGGGTGTCCGAGTGGAGTGTCTCAGTGTTCGCTGACGGGAACTTCGAGTTCGTCTTCGTGGGGGGCGAGCCCGCCGCAGGTGGCGCGGTGCGGGAAGTTTCGCTTAGGTACGGAGGGCAATGGGCTCGCGAGGGCGCGCGCTACGCTTTCTTGGAAGCCCCTGGCGGACCGATCCGCCGCTCGTTCTCCGCATGGCTCGAAGGCGAGTGGCTTGTGTCCGCCCCAGAGACGGCAACAGTCTGGGGAGTAGCTCTGCCGGACGGGGGACAACTAACCTATTTCGTCAGGAGATCAATGGATGGGGCCGCGCCCGACTAGAGCAGTTGCTCGCGTGCCCTTCCACGTGGCGCACGGACGGTGGGTGGGCGCTCCGTGTGTCGCCGACATCGGCTTCCGCCTCGTCTCCCCGCTGCCCGAGAGCAGCAAGTAGCGTCGCTGCTGCACGCCGAGGAAGCGGATCGAAGCTACAATGCCGCCGTGCTCCGTCCCGTCCTTCTCCTGCTCTGCATTCTCGCGCTAGCGAGCTGTGGCGAGGAGCCGACCGCCAAGGCTGTAGGACAGTGCATCGCGAGCCAGTACTGGGACATCGAGCATCTCATTGAGCAGCAACGGAATGCGAGGCGCGTCGAACATCCCTCGACTCTGAAAGGTAAGCAGTTCAGCTACCCGGCGTCCGGCGGTGGGGGGAGCGGTGCCTTTGTAGACATCACCCGCTTTTGGTGCTCGCTGGATCTCTACGACAACGGCAAGTTCGAGTTCAGCGGTCCGATCGACCCCAAGGTCAGTGAGTGGGGCACCTACCGTGGCTCGTGGATCCGATCCGGTCAGCGGGTCTCCCTCACGTTCACCCATGAGTCAGACGAGAAGATGCAGAGCCCAATCGTCCGCGTCATGCAGGCCGTAGGCGGTTCACTGGCACTCATCGAGCCGTGGTTCGATGGCAGGCGCGTGCGTATCACCGGGGAAGTAGACAGCCGGTAGGTGAGACCACTCACCGCGCGATCCCCGTCGCCCCGCCCGTGCGCACGGCGAGACCTACGTGTGCGGTGCGCGGCAGATCACATGATGCGCCGCTGCGTGCTCCAGATCGGCTCTTCTGCGATCCGCCGCAGCGCAATCTCCGCCCCCGGTCCGTCCACCTTTCCGTCCAGCACGGCCTCCTGGATGTTCGGCGCGAGGTCGAGCAGGCGCATGACCTGGGAGACGCGGGCTCGGGAGACGCCTACGAGCCCTGCGAGGTCGGTCTGGTCGCGGACGGTGCCGTCGCGGATGAGGCCGCGCCAATGGTGGGCGAGGGCGAGCAGGCGGGAGACGCGGGGGACACGCTCGGGCGGCCGGGGCACGCGCTCAGGCGGCGTGTCGGGGGCAGGCTCCAGCCTCCTGCGCCCCTTCCGCCCGCTGGCGACGCGCACCTTGATCGTGACGCTCTTGCTCACGCCTCGACCTCCTCAGCCAGCGCCTGGATGCCCGTCGGCCGGAAGGTGATCTCGACGGTCCCGGCCGCGCCGTCGTAGTCCACCCGTTCGATCAGCAGCGTGAGGACGCGCGCCTGCTCCTTGGCGTGCAGGGCGTCCCACACCCCGTCCCACAGCGCCAGGGCGCGGCGAAGGTCGGTCTCCTCCACGGTAGGGGCCTGTGCACGGGCAGCGGCGACGACCTGTGCGACGAGAGCCTCGTCCTTGCCGATGGCGCGGATCTGGTCCACCACCAATCGCTCGATCTCATGCGCAGGAACGGACTTGGTAGGGCAGGCCGCCCAGCCGTCGGTGCGCGTGGTGCGGCAGACGTAGTAGCGATAGGTGCGCTCACGTTTCGTCGTGTGCGCTGCGCTCATGGAGGCGTCGCAGGGTCTGACCTTCCCCCGGTCTGGTGGACACCTCGGATCAGTATGATACTGGTCGAGGAGTACCCATGGGCAAGCGGAAGAAGCGCACGTTCACGGCGCAGCAGAAGGCGGAGGCCGTGCGGCTGTACAAGGCCGTCGGCAACTAC
>JAJDCN010000269.1 GCA_029260815.1 Planctomycetota bacterium | reverse complement strand
CGGCATAGTGCAGTGGCGTCAGTCCATACGCGTCGCGTGCATTGATGTCTGCTCCATGCGCCAGAAGAGAGCGAAGCGCAGAGATAGAGCCCGGATCGGTGAAGAGGTGGTTTCACGCGTGGATTGTGTCAACTGGGGCGGGATTGGGTTTCGGCTAAAATTAATGGTACCCGGTGTGATTAACCGAGCGCAAGTCCTCTCTGGTTGGTTGGGCGTCAGTTCAGGATTTGTTGAAATCACTTGGATTTTATGTGGAAGGTCTTCCTGAGGGATATTGAGGTTCTTGTGCGAGTTTCAATGGTGGCGGGTTTGTCGGAGTTTTGCGACACAAACCTTTGTAACTATTTGAGTCCAGCTAGTTACAACATGTCGGTTGTTGTTGCCCCGACAGAGCTGATTTAAGATGTCTCTCGGTCTTTTCTTTTCCCTTGCGACCTCAAAATTCTGGTTGTCCTGGGTTGACTCTAAGATTTTGCAAGCTACAATCTTATAATATCGATGCAGAATTTTTGATGGATAGAGCTTGATATGGTCAATAAGCTGCTTTGCTCAGTTTCCTGCGTGTTTTTCTTCTTCGTTGCTACAAACGAAGGGCTCTCCGCTCCGCCTCAGCCAGCGGCCCTTAATAACGGAAAGGCTGCAACCGCGCTCGTTGTGTTGGATGACGGGTGGGAGGGGTATGCGACGGCATTCTGTGTTGACCCGTCCGGCCTTTTCGTGACTACGTCGCGTGTAGCCGAAGCATCTGGCTCAATCGTTCTGATCCTAAATATCGGCGAAGAGACGGAGAGGCAACTCGACGCGCAAGTAGTGCATGAAGATCGTTCGAAGCTCTTGGCTTTACTTCAGGTGAAGGGAGGAACCAACCTTCCGACCCTTTCTTTGGGCACAGACAAAGATCTAACAGAGGTCATGGACTTGACCGTTTTGGGGTTCCCGCTTGGCAGAGGCTTGTCTTTGGGCATAGAAGAGCAGCCAGCGATTACTGTTACGATGGGCAAAGTAACCGCTCTACGCAAGAACGGTGAGCGAGTGGAGGCCGTTCAATTGGACGCGGCGCTAAACCCGGGTAGTGGCGGAGGGCCCGTACTCGACGCGACAGGACGTGTGCTGGGTGTCGTCGTATTCGGCACTGGCGGAACAGGCATCGGCTTTGCGGTGCCGGTAAACCAGCTCCGTGACTTTTTGACTCAACCGAAAATCCAATGGGTTCCACCGGCAGTGCAGTTCGATGATTTGCACAAGGAAATAACGTTTCGCGTTCGGCTAAGCGGTTACGCACCTTGGATAAACCCCGATCTAAACGTGTCGCTTGAACTTCGCTTTCCTGGCATTTCCACCCGACAGTTCGCCATGCTTGCCGAGAATGGCGAGTTTCGCGTAGATGCTCCCTTGCTCCAGCGCAGCAAGGATGCGGAAGGGGTGACCTGCTCTGCGAGTCTGTCCGGTGCGTTTGTGCGAGGCTCTACAGAAGACCGAAAGTTCAAGATCGGGAATCGCGAACTGCAGTTATCAACCCTCCGCGAACTGACACCGCAGTCTCCAGCGAAAGCCCTGCTCGTGGACGGTACAACACTGGAGGGAAAACTTGACGGGCTGGAGAATCTTACGCTGAAGGTAGGCGAAAACAGGGTAACGGTCGAGTTGTCCGATGCTTCCCGGCTTGTCTTCAATCACAAAAAAAATATCGATCAAGTCTATTATACGGTGACCGTTAAGCAAAAAGACCAGGAGATTGCGCGGCAGAAAGGGATCATTCGGCTCCGCGATCTGCATCGTCCACTCTATCAGTTGTTTATTCAAAGTAGGCAGGACAAGATCACGAAGAAGCTTCCCTCCACGATCCATGATCTGTGCCTGGGCGCAGGCGGACGCTTATTGATATTCCATTTTCATAAGCTACACTTGCTGGGACTCTTCGATCGCGATCAGGCGAAGTTTATCGGCTACATTCCCATGCCGGAAGACAGTGTGTTTGCCGCGGGTCTCGAGCACTTGATCATCGTTGAAAAAACGAAAAAGCTGATTCACCGCTGGAACCTAAAAACGCTTCAGCGTGAGCGTACAGCCGTGCTGAACCTTCGACCGGAAAGCACAATCGCGTGGATCGCCATGGGGTACGCGTCCAAGGGGCCGTTGTGTATATCGTATACCCATGCTCAAGCAGTTCCTACTTTGTTCGATCTTAAAACGCTAGAGCCAAGGGCTCTGCATGTCGAAAAATTCCAGAAGATCGGTATCCACGCAGAAAGCGTCGTGCGCGCTTCGCGAGATGGATCGATCTTTACCTTTTGGGCCCCAAAGGAGGCCGAGCAGAGAAGTCTTTTGCTCGGGAAGGCCTTCGCAGTGCTGCATGAAAACCGTGCAAGAGGCTGGGGTCTTGTAGGTGGGCCCAACGCAGAGTACATATTTAGCAGTGGAGGGATTATCAATTTGGAAATGCAAAAAATCACGCCTCCACCAAACCGATGGTTTGTTCCCGCGGTCGGATCCGGAACTTTGTGCCTGTCGGTCCGTTCGCAGCCCCATCCAACAAACCGACTAAAGGATATGGAATTCGTTAGGATTCACGTGGTGCCCGACCCTCGGCCGATCTTGCTGTTGAAGCATGCCCTTACGCCTCAAAGAAGCGAAAGCCACAATGCGCAAAAACAGAGTCTCTCGTATGACAAACGACTTCTTTTGTATCCAGATGAGGACCTGATCATCACAATTCCCAAAATAAATGACCGGCTCATCCTTCACCGTTTTGACCTGGATTCCGAATTGGGTAAGCTGGGTACAGATTATCTGTTGGTCGTCTCCGACCCACCTCGCCGCGCTCGTATTGGAACAATTTATCGGCACACTCTCGATGTCAGGTCAAGCCAGGGAGGGCTTCGTTTCCGACTGGAGGCGGCCCCCGAAGGCATGACAATCTCGCCGGAGGGCACGATCCGATGGAGTGTCCCTTCTTACGTTGAGGACGAAAAGCATCGTGTCGTCGTCGCCGTGACGGATCATGCCGAGCGCGAAGCGCTCAAAACGTTCTGGATTCGGGTGGAAATGCAAAAGGGGGAAGGTCGGTGAAACAAGTCCTTTGCTTGTCTGTGATCTTCGCGGTCCTTGCACCGAGCGCGTATGCTAAAGACCGGAACCCCTTTCCCCAAGAAGTGGTTACACCGCTTCAAAAGAGCGTTGGACTCCTTGTGGCAAAACAACGATTCGGGATTGCCACGGCGTTTTGCATCCACCCGAGCGGTTTTTACGCAACATGCTTAGAGAGAATCCCATATAAGCGTCGGCGGTTACTCCCGGGCGAAGCACTTCACCTTGTAGACTTTAGCGATCCAAAAACTCCCAAGGCGGTTCCTGCCCGTCTTATACGGTTTGATCCTGACACCGGGCTTGGCATCGTAAAAGCAGACATTGCCTTAAAGGCGCCGGCTGTAAAATTGGGATCAACGCATCTGTTGAGAGATGGAGACGATCTGCTGGCCATTAGCACTGGTAGCAGCGGTCGAAACGACATAGGCTTTCAGCAGCTCGTGAGCAGGTCAGGTATTGGCACATCTCGAGGTGTCGCGAGTGAGCTAAGCAAGCTTCGAGGAAGAATAAAGAGCTTTCACTTCGGTCGACATGCGGACCCTGTTGTAGGCGCCCCCGTATTGTCTACCGATGGTTCCGTCGTCGGTATTGTCAGTAGACGCCGATCGGATCCAGCGGGCCAATTCGTGTGGCCGGTAGAAGTGTTGAAAGAGCTCTTAAGGCAGCCGCATCTTGCTCTAAAGCCGGTCAGCGTGCCTCGAGAGAGGCTGGAACAACCGGCTCTGTTTGAAGCGGAGTGCGCTGGATTCACCGAGCTCCCGGAACCCGTATCAATCGAAATGGTCCTTACGCGGGGGCCTTCGGATCGCCGTACATATTCGATGAAGCTGATCGACGGAACCTATCGGGTTCAGGCCCCGCCGGTGGTAAAGGTGGATGGGAAACACCCTCTTTGGGCGCAGCTTCAGACCGATGCCAATGCGATTGAGGGCCTGGTTGAGGATCAGGAGATACGGATTGGAGACAACCCGGTACGCCTTCGCGACATTGGTACGTTACGGTGGAAGCCGAAGCCGGAAGCGCGATTGCACAACGGAAGCCGCTCCAGCGGGTCGATCAGCGGTATGGACACGATATCGGTTTGCATTGGAAAAAAGATGCTTCCTATTTCTACAAAAGACCTCTGGTTCGCGTCTTTTACCAACACCCAGTCTGTTTCTTCAATTCGATACACATTAACCGCAACAAGCGGTGGAGCCATCATTGCCCAAGCTAGCGGTATGATCCCCATTGTCGAACCTCGATCCAAACCGAATATCCAGCCACCGGTACTTCCCAACGAACGTATTGAGATCGTCATGCCTTCAAAAATCGAGGATCTTATTGTCGGCGGTGGAGGGCGCTTCCTTATCGCGCACTTGCAGGAGCGGCGCGAGCTAGTGATTTTTGATGTGAACCAAGGAGGTATCGTTCGCATCCTTCCCCTGGCCAATGACGAAGTCAGAATCACGGCGGGGATGACAAAACTGATGATCCTTTATACCCAGTCCAAGATCATCCAGCGATGGGGCCTGGAGACCTTTCAACGTGAATCGAGCGCAACGTTGAACACAGGAGGTGTCATCCGAGCCGTTTCGATGGGCTCGGCGTCTGAAGGACCGCTACTCGTACTATCAACGGGAGGAGATCCCGACCAGATCTTTCTGTACGACATTCACAGTATGGCAAAGCTCGATGTTGAGCCTCCTCGCAATATGGGCATCGACCTAAGGAAGGTCAAGCGCATGATAGCATCCGCGAGCGGTAGTGTGTTTGCCCTCCATTACGAAAAAAAGATCCTGGAAATTACAGGAAATAAATTGATCCTCCATAAAGACCCGGCGGGTCGCGTCAATCACGACGGCGTACCAAGTCCCGATGGGGAAGTGATTTTTTGCGGTAAGAAGTTCTACTCAAAGGATCTGAAAGCTCCGCTCCCCAGCTCGCCAAAAAGCCCAGTTCCTCTTCATCCTGGTAACTTTTGCGGCTATGTTCATGCGATAAACGCAAACTATTTCGTGTCTGTCCAGCGCGGCGCGCCGATTTTTGATACGAAAGGGCGCGAGATAAAAAACGCTCCCTTACAGATGTCGCTGTACATCATGGGCGATCCTTCCGCGATTGTGCACAATGTATCCATCCCACTGGATCAGAGCAAAATAAACTTATCAGATCCCAAAATCCGGATGTATCAGCGCCTACATCTCGCCCCGGAAGCGCGCCTGCTGGTGATTGTTCCGTTCACGAACGACAGACTGATTGTCCAGCATCTCGATGTGGAGCAGTTGTTGGAAGAGTCCAAAGCCGACTATCTTTTTGTTGCATCCAGGGCACCGAAGCATTTCCAGAAGGGAGAGACGTACACTTATCCGATCATTGTGCGCTCTCGAAAGGGTGGTGTTACCTATAATCTGGAGTGGGGCCCTGAGGGTATGACCGTATCCCCGAAAGGCAAGGTGACGTGGCACGTGCCGGAGACGCTTGAGGCAACAGAGGAAGAGGTGACCATTCTGATCCGCGACGGCAGCGGCCAAGAGCGCTTTCACACCTTTACAATCTCCGTGGAGAAATAGCCGTGCGATTCCTTGTACGCACAATACAGTCTTTATTTATCATTGCCCTCGTTGGCGCGCAGGATAGCGCATTAATGGCGGATGACGCGCTTTCGATTGGCGAACAAATTCGGAAAGGCAAAGCCGCAACGGCTCTGGTTGAGGTGAAAGGCCCCCGCGGCAGTACGGCAACAGCGTTCTGCGTGCACCCCTCTGGGCTGTTTCTAACGAACGCTCATGCGGTTCCACCGAAATCATCAGGCATCCGATCCGTGCGCCTGGTGGTTCGGATTGGTGAAGTGGACCAACGAATACTCAAAGCGATCATTGTCAGCCGAGATGATGAGAACGACCTGGCCTTGCTGCGTTCGTCTGGAGCCAAAGACCTTGTTGCATTACCGCTCGGTGATGTGGCGAACCTTATAGAAACGCAAGAAGTTACCGCTTTTGGCTTCCCATTAGGAAAATTGCTTGCCATAGAAAAGGATGAGTTTCCAGCTATAAGTATCAATAAAGGGCGCATTACGTCCCTGCGCAAAGAGAATGGACAACTTCGTATACTCCAGATGGACACAACACTGAATCCTGGGAATTCGGGCGGACCAATCCTTGATGCCCGCGGTCAGGTTGTCGGTGTCGCTGTGGCGATCATCCCCGGCGCCAATATCAACTTTGCCGTGCCCGTGAACACGGTCAAGGCGTTTATACACCAAGTGCAGCCCACTCTGAATGTGCCCAAGGTCACATGGAAAAACCGCAGCGCTCCACACAAATTTGTTGTCCATATTCCATCCACGCCCCTTGCAAAAGAGCCGCCTCAGGTCACACTAACGCTGCAAGCGGAAGGGGGCAAAAAGCGACAGTTCACGATGAAACAGAGGTCTCGTGGAACCTTTGAGGTCAAGGCCGCCCCCGTACCAAAGTCCGACGAGAGCACACGACTTAACCTCTCCGCTCAATTCGTTTCCGGATGGGTGCACGGCACTACGAAGAGCCAAAAGGTCCGCGTGGGGGACAAAGAATTCACTCTTGAAGCCATTCGCTCGATTGACACGACGCCTCAACCAATGATTGTTCTTCACAATGACCAGAAGGTGCTCGGCACAGTATCGGGACTTGAGCGCGTAGAAATCATGCTTGGGGGCCAGGCGATAAGCATGGATTTGTCTAGCGCGATGAGCCTGCAAATCTTATCACCACCGCCGATCAAGCAGGTTTCTTATGCCGTTAGCGTGACTCGAGCCGGAAACGAAGTTGGTCACGCAAGCGGAATTGTGACGGGGCTGGGGCCTCCCGTGGAAGAAGACAAAACATCTGAAACATTGTTTCCACCACCTCTGCAAAACAAAACCCAATATAGCGTCTTTCTGAACAAGACGATTCATGATGCAAAAGTTGGCGGCGGCGGTCGCTACTTGGTTTTACACCACCGTGACGCTGAGGAAATTACCATCTTTGATCTGCGCGAAGCAAAGGTTGTGAAGCGGATTGAAGTCGTGGGGACTGTCACCTATGCTGTCGGAGTGAATAAGCTTGTTATTGTTTCGAGTTCTGACATGGCTGCGCAAGTCTGGAGCTTGAAATCTTTTGAGCATGTGGGCGTACATAAGCTGCCGGTAGATCCGGACGCGTTTGGCCCGGCGAGCCTTGGAACTCTTTCGAACGGGCCACTGTGGATTGGAAAAAATGCAATCGATTTAGCTACTTTTAAGCGGCTGGCATGGGAACCTATTCCGGGGGGGCTGAGCTTAGAGACACGATGGTCTCAAAATGGGAACATTTTTTCCACTTGGACCCCTGGCTCATTCTCCTCTCCAAAGGTGTTCCGGGTACAAGCGCGCCAGGCGTTTCGTGTTTTTACATCCCCCCTCAAAAAATACTTGATTCCAGATTCAGATGGACGATTCTTTTATTCGCACGGAGCAATTTATAACGAATCCGGCAAGGTTCTCCGGCAGGATCGAGCAGCGCTCCAGGAAAATCTCGAATATTACTATCCAGCAAGTGGCTACAGCGATTTCTACTTGGGCGTCAAAAGAATGCCTAGAAACGGCAGGCCACGTAACGGCCCATACCGAGGTCATGTTTATCTCCATGGTTTAAATTCCCCTCTTTTGACTATAAAAGTGTCAAAAAACCCACCTGCAAAGAAGCGGCGCAACAAGCGGAGTCGTCGAAACCGTGAGGAACCAGCCGAGGAGCTTTCCTTGGATAAGCAATTTCACTTTTTTCCGGAATATCGCGTTATCGTCGAGATACCACCACCGTTCAAGAGCCTTATTTTACGAAAAACGGACTTGGACACTTGGATTGAGCGAGCAGACGTTCGGCAATTAATCATTGTCTCAGTGCCGCCGGCACTTGCCAGCACCGGTACGGTGTATCAGTATCAGGCGGCCGCACGCTCGAAAACAGGCAATGTGCGCTGGCGGTTGGTTTCCGGACCACCAGGAATGACGGTATCAGAAACAGGACGTGTCGAGTGGGCCATCCCACAGAAACCGGAGACGGATCGTGTTTCCGTTACGCTAGAGGCTGAAGATGATGACAAACAAAAGAAAATGCACAACTTTGAGGTTGTCCTTGTCGAATAATCTGCTCAAAAACATCGTGATCCTATCTAGACAGGCATTCGGCTGTGTATGTTTTTTGGTCGCGCTTTGGATCGGTCCTCCAACGGCCGGAGCGGCGCCTCTTACCCAAGATCAAGCTGTTGCTCGGGGGAAAGAGGCTACGGCAATGGTAGAGGTTACCGTTCAGAAGGGCGTAAGGAAGGAAGCAGAAAAAAGTAAGCCTGGAAAACAAATAGAATCCGTAAGAACAGCATTCTGTGTTCATTCGTCTGGTTTTTTTGTCACGCTTGATCATTCAGGCCTCGTATCTCGTCTGGGTGCTCAGGTTCGTCTTATCGTGAGAGCGGGTACGGCCCGTGAAGAGGTTTTAGAGGCGTCGGTTATTCGTCGTGATCCGGAGCACGGCTTCCTGCTACTTAAGACAACGCCTCAAAATCCGATTCCTGCTATTTCGCTGGGAACAACAGAACAACTTTTTGAGACCCAGGAGTTGGTGACATTTGGATATCCCCTTGGCAAGGACATGTTTGTTGCCGAAGGGAAGTATCCGGCGGTCAGCGTCAATGCAGGTCGTGTTACGTCTTTGAGAAAGAAGCAAGGTGTTTTGGAATACATTCAGCTAGATGCCAAATTGACTCCTGGATACGGAGGGGGGCCGGTTCTTAACAAAGCGGGCCAGGTAGTCGGTATAATTACCATCGGTTTCACGGCCACGGGTCTCATGTTCGCAGTACCCGTTACGCACCTCGAAAAGTTCCTGACGCTTCCCCACATCGCGATAAGCCCGAAACAACTAAACCGTAGCACACTTCGCGAACCTGTTGAGTTTCAGGGGAGTTTTGTTTCCTTTCTTGACCCCGAGCCGGTAACAACGGCATGGTTGACAATATCGTGTGGCAAGTGGGATTCCCGACGATTTCAACTCAACCGTATCAAGGGCAGCTATCGCCGTGATGTGATGCCAACGCCTGTTCACCCAGCTGGTTTGGATCAAGAGGTCACCGTAGAGTTTCCCGAAGGCAGTATTAGTGGCTTGGCCAAGGGCTTGCCCCGAGACACCCGTTCCTTAAAATCCTTGCAGATTTCCGTGGGCGGACAACAAATCGAATTGCCCATTGAGGCTGCAACCCGGGTGCAAGTGCAACCTCTCACAGAAATCGAACGAATTCGTTACCAAGTAGTCTTTTATCACAACAACAGCGAAGTCGTTCGCAAAGGCGGCTCGATCGAGGTTGTTAGCCCGCCGGCGGCCAACAACGCCTCGGCTAGGGCGGCCGCATTAATTCGCGAGCCTGCGTTTCCTGGCAAGACAAAGGAAATCGTTCTTCCCGCGCAATATCAAGAGGTCGCTGTCGGAGGGGGCGGCCGCTATTACATTTTCTCGCTTCCGCGAGTCCGGAAACTCGCCATATTTGACATCAACCACGGGCGCGTGGTGCATTATATCGATACCCACACAAATGACGTTCGTATTGCTGCCGAAGCGGACACGCTTTTAATCTTGCGACAAGATACGCGCATGCTTCAGCGATACAGCCTGAAGTCCTTCGAGCGTTTGGCTTCTTTCCCATTATCATTCAAGGACAATGATCAAGTACCTGAGGGGAAATTAGGCAACCTGTTTCGCAATGAGAATCAATCCAACAGAACCGATAAAATACCCAACCCGAATGCCAGTGCGTTCTTCAGAAGAAATGCTGTCTACTCTCCGGAAGGTGCAATATTGCACCTGATACCTCACCAAGGCCGTCGACGGGCTTGGTGCCTCCCTGGAACAGACAGCCTGTTTTACCTTGTGATCATTGCCAAGCTTCACAAGGAACGAGGTGTCGAGACTTGGTTCCTCCGCGGAGGACTGTACATCCTCGGAGACACGCGCCCGCTGGCAGACATTCCAAACCTCCATATTTCCTATAGTGGACAGATGCGTGATATGCACAAACGTATCTACTTGATCCCTCAAGCGAAAGTCGTTCTCTTCCTTCCGGAATCAAACGATCGCTTAGTGCTCCAAAAACTTGATCCCGTAGCCGCTCTCCAGCGCGCGGGCCGCTCTTTCCTGTATATTAACACTAGCCCTATAGAAACTGCGATGAGAGGAACAGAGTACCAATACAGCGTCGGCACTCTAACAAAAAGCAAAGCTGTGCAATATCATTTGGAATATGCTCCTGAGGGTATGAAAATTTCTCAAGAAGGACGAATTACGTGGCCAGTGCCGGCCGACTTCGATAAGAAGGAGGTCAGCGTCATCGTACACGTTACTGATCAGGCTCAGCAGAACGATTACCAGAGCTTCCGCATTCGGATCCAAAGCGAGAGTGATTCATATCATCCGCCAAAATCACTTCATCCTGAAAATAAGTGATGCGCAAACAACGAACTCTCCTTGCAGATAGAGATTTTTTGCACAAGTATCTTTGGGCACAGGCCAGCAGAATCCTACCATTACTTATTTAGCCTTTAGCGGTTAATTGCAGCGGCAGTCAACGGAGGAAGCAATCAGTGTAAAAAGCGCAATCGCAGTTGCCCATGGCGTAGGCAAACAAGCAATTTTCTGATGAGTCAATAACAGAATAGGGCTTATCGGACCAAGAATTCGAATCCACCAGATAGAATGCTATTGGCGCGAGCTGGACTCTAGGCAACTCGCGTGGCGAGGAGACATAAAGGCATGTGAAAAAAGCGTTACGCAATGCCAAGGAAATAGACCGTCTGGAGCTTCCCGGACCAAGGCGCATTCTCCAGACTCAGCAATTGCACCGCCTGTCTGCCAAGCCTCTGCAGCCAAACCTTACCGCAACGGAAAGGGAGTGCAACTGCTCGGGGCAACGATATCTGGCCTTGAAACCTCAAAAGCTCTCTGTTATCTTTGAGCCACAAAGATTGTGAGAGTTCACGGAAAAATCTTTTGTGAAATTCTCGGAGAGGAAGAGAACGGGCCGAATATTGCCAAGAACCTCAAAGGAATCATTGGGACGTTCTCCAATGAGTGAAAAGGGATCGATCCTCGGGCCAATAATGGATAATAAGCCTGCAGTCACTACATAGGGCCTCTGCTCCAAAAAGAAGTGAACACTTGAAAAGAGGGGGATAAGTGACAGCCCAAATTCTTGAGGATTTTGGCGAGCGCGAGCTGATTTACAGGATAAGAGACATTGTGGCCGAGCACGGTGGCCCCGAGCTCATGCTTGATGATTCAGCTTGCCTGCAAACATCCACTCGCGGGGAGACAACATGGATCACGACTGACCCTTGCCCCATTCCCAATCTAGTTCAGCGACTTGGCATGGGCGATTACTATCATGCAGGCTGGCTCTGCGTTGTCAAATCTCTATCAGACCTTGCGTCAATGGGAGCTTCTCCTTTAGGGGTAGTTGTAACAGTTGATTTTCCAAGACAGACCGCGATCCAGACTTTCGATTCGTTTTTCAATGGGGTGGTTGCATGTTCTTCTGCTCACGGGACGGCATTGCTTGGCGGCAATATCAGAGAGGCAAGAGAGAGGTCACACGCCGTCTCATGTGCTGTTGGTGCCACAAGAACAAAGCAAGCGTTGCTCAGAGGAGCTGCTTGCCCGGGTGACATGCTTTTTGTTGTAGACAGGGCTGACTTTGGCGGATTTTGGGCAGGGATAGCAACCCAGGAACGAAAGGGCAAATGCTCTACTCTTTCAGAAGACCTACTATCCAGAGTCCGTAGCATGGCGCTTACACCCACAGCAAAGGTCGAACAAGGCCAGATTCTGTTGGAGAAAGCGCCGCCCAGATTCTGCATGGACACCTCCGATGGTCTTCTCGCCTGCGCGCTGGACTTAGTAGCATTATCAGACGTTGATGCTGTTATCTCTCTCGAAGACGACATTGTTGCGCATGAGATTCATGAGGTAGCAGCTGCTTGCAATTCTGACGCACGTGCTTGGGCATTGAGTTGGGGAACATGCCATCTCTTATGTTCGGCTGATAGAGATGCTGTAGTAGCTGCTAAAGCCGCACTAGAAACAATTGGCAGCGAACTCGTGGTTCTCGGTGAAGTGGTGAGCGGACACGGCAAGATAATCGTCGACGGACAGTGCGTTACCAAGAAAGCATCCTCCTTACTTGGTGGTTACCAGTTTAGTCCTGGTTCGTTTTGGGGGGGGGACGTAAAGAGACATGTGGAAGATATGATGTCAAAGAGCATAGAGGACTTTCTCCATGGCTAGGGTTGCTACTGCCAGAAACATAAAGTTTGCGCATGTTGGAAGCCTTGCGACGGTAGACGTGTTGTCGCCTCATAGCGACATGGAGATGTTTCTGGCCCCGCTGGCGCTTCGCTCACATCAATATGCCGACTATTGTGCTAAGAGGTCACAATCTGTATTTACTACACTGGATTCCGGAGCCTTAGAAGTCTCGATCGGAACAGAAAGCGCGGAACTCACCGACATCGAGCTTCTTGATCTTGCTATTGACCTTGGTGTACAGGAAGTCGTTTGCTCTGATTGTCCCAATGACCCAAGCAAAAGTCTGTTGAGAACGAGAGATTTCATACGAGCCTGGTCCCGACTGCCGAACGACAGAAGGCCACAGCTAATGATCGTTCCGCATGGAACATCGTACGTAGAGTGGGCCGAGAACGCACACAAGCTGATCCAACAAGTAGGTAGTTGCACTGTGGGTATACCGCGCCTGTTCTCCGCCAGATGCAGCAACGGAAGGCCCGAATTCAGAATAGAGATCGCTGCAGAGCTCAAGCGCCGGTATCCACGTATTGACGTGCATTTGCTTGGTGCTGGTAGAGAGTTCTTGCTCGAACTCCGAATGCTGGGCTCTCATGGCTCTGTTCGAAGTCTTGATTCCACTTTTCTACATCGATATGCGTACACCGGAGAAGATCCTTTCAGTACATATGTTGCACCGCTCAAGATGAGCGACTCAGTAGCAGCACCTATAGAGTTTCAAGCAAGGGCATCACGCTTATCTGCATTGATAGAAGCCGCATTAGAAGGAAGATCAAAAAAGCATGATTGACCCATGTCCCCTTTGTCAGGCCCTAACCCACGCTGGATCGCAGCGGATTGAGAACACCCCTTTATATGAGACGAGAAACTTTGTGGTGATGCCGACGCTCGGCCAGTTCATACAAGGCTGGCTCATGGTTGTCTCTAAGCATCACTGCTCCTGTGCAAGATCTCTCGACCGCGAGTTGCTGGAAGAGCTTAACCACGTAGTCCAACTGACGCGTGATGCGATCAACTGCGCATACGGCCCGAGCATTGTCTTTGAACACGGACCAGGTAAGAGCCGTCATATAACGGGGGGGTGTTGTATCCAGCACACGCACGTGCACGTCGCTCCTTGCAAGTCCCCAGAGCGCTTTCGGTCATTGCTCCCTTTTCCCATTGCGGCGCGCTGCCATTTGCTGAACTTGGCCGAGCACGATGAGTTCGGATACCTTCTTGTTGGTTCGGAAGGCGAAGACACTACATATGACCTATATCCGATCAACACGGTGATACCGCGACAGTTTCTGCGACAGGTACTAAGTGTGGCGGAAGACAAGTGTAGCATGTGGGATTGGAGAAGGTATCCGTGTCGCGAGAACATTCAACAAAGTGTTAACGTTCTTGAGCGCGCATTCGGAGGGACTATGCGTCCGGGCGCAACGATGGAGACTCCTCAGCGGGAGTTGTTACTGTCGGTGAAGGGCATATGGGAGGGTGTTCGGTGACTGAGAGTACAGAGAAAGCTCGAGGAGCTTTGAAACAAGCGTCGGAGATCGCCGACAAGAACATGGACGCGCGTGCTTGCCACTTTAGCCCTGAAGGCGAGACAAGAAGGGCATTGGGTTATAGGTATACGAGCGCAACGCGCGTAAAGAACACGAAGCTCATCGAGTCGAATGCCGACGAGGATGGGTGGCCCGGTGGCCGAACACATTTTGATATTGACCGGGATCAGATTCTGTTCAACCCCAATTTCGTCCGCCTTGCAGGGAAGACTCAAGTGTTCACAGGTCCAGGGAGAACGGTCTATAGAAACCGCCTTATACATACTCTTGATGTCGTCCAATTGAGTCGGAGTATTGCGCACAAGAATGGTCTCAACGTTGATTTAACTGAAGCAATAGCATATGGGCACGATATCGGCCATACGCCTTTTGGACATACAGGTGAAGCAGCTCTTAACCTGTGCTTATATGAGCTCTTCATCCGTCTTTGTATCAATCTCCCGGGTGGTCCAGAGATTGGCGGGCTTACTGGTGGGAAAGAGAAGGCCAAGAAGAGAAAGGCACAGCATAAACACAAGGACGCTGCCATATGGCACTTAGTCCAATGGCTTGCCATGAAAGATCCTCGCCGTCATGAAACTGAGCTGCCAATGGAGAGTGACGTTCAGAGGCTACTGGGGCAACCGCTGTTCGACGAGCTTGGATGCAAGAATATACTATTGGTAGACAATGGCAAGTGTGCGTTTCATGAGCCTCTTGAGTGGGAAGGTCTGCCACCATATCCGAATGACTTGGAGACCGAGTTTTGGGTTCAGAAAGGCATGGGTGAACTGTTTGCACACTACGTACACGGTCTACGTATACTCTTGTGCAATCCCAAAAAGCAGAACGCTGATGTAACACGACAAACGGCATATGGGATTCTGTCGCACTCGTGGCGCGGGGCATACGAGAGTTTCATGCTTAAGGCCCCAAACGTTTATCGCGGGGGCTCCATGACATTGCGCAAAAAGGATGAAACACGAGAGGCGTTTGTAGTGCGCACTGCGGACAACATCTGCTTTGTCAACTCAGACCTGAATGATGCATTCGAGGCTGGGATTCTCAATTGGGATGCTTGGGAGAAGGGGGGGGAGAAGGAGAAGGATCACAGGCGTGCGATATTCAAACTTGCTAACGCACCGACGTCACAGAGAAATCTGCCTTCTGACAGCCGACGACTTCAGTTCTGTGAGACAGGCTTTCATTTCGAGGAGCACAAGTCTGAGTATACACGGACAGGGATCATCGATAAGGTGAGGATGGATATCATTGAGCAATACGTGCATCCAGCTTTGGCGGCAAGGCAGGTGGCCGCAACGCGCATTATACGTGAATTGTTTTGGTTTTATGTGGGGCGTGGCAACAACTCTCGTAGTATTGAGAGAAAAGCTCAAAAGAGGTATGACAACTACAACAGAGAGCGGTGGGGTGACGATTCAAAGTTGACTTCGCAGCGCCTTGCTGCTGATTATGTTGCGTGGCTAACAGATGATGAGGCAATTGCGACTCATACCGCGCTGTTTGCGCCCCAGCACGCCTCTTGGGAACGCTACTTCCTAGACGTGCAGGACGTCTGAGCAATGATCACCATGATCGTTAACGAGAGGTGTGCAAACGAAGCGCTTCCAATGTTGAATAAGAACTTACAAGACACCTTAAAGGCGAGCCTCACTTGGACGGTTATCGGAAGCAAGGTTCGATTCTTAGCCTTTGCTCTGCAAGTGTAAGACCCCGATATGGTTCGTAGCGAGGACAGGATTAGTAACGTTACAGCTTCGTGAAGCTTTCTGGGGAAAGATCCGGCTGGCTACGGCATAAGCCACGACCAGAGCAACTTTTGCCGTAGCCCGGTTTACTCAAGCATTACTACAGAAAAGCCGCCTAGGTCTTTCTTCGAGCGACCATTGACTTCGTGGTCACCGTGCGCCATGATTCGGTCAAAGTCGCTCGGCGAAGCCAATAATGTCGTCTATTCAGTTTTCAATGAGCGATGCGCTGTGTCCTGAATGTTCGTTTTCGGACCAGCGCATTCTATATTGTATGCCTCTCGCGGCCGGGCGAGGGCAAGAAGCTCGGCAATACCCCACGCAACCTTCAGAATTCCTTCAGCTTATCTTCGCTTCGACTTCTTGCACCCGTAGGTTGTTCTTGACAACATTCGATAATATCTGATAATACCCGCTTATGCAAATTCCCGATTCCACCAGGAGGTATGGCGCATGGCCGGACCGGACGAGGTCATGACCATCGAAGAGTTGGCGGACTACCTGAAGATTTCCAAGTCCACGCTCTACAAGTTGGTCCAGGACGGCGGCATGCCCGGCCAGAAGGTCGGGAAGCGGTGGCGATTCCACAAGGACTCCATCGACGAATGGCTGAAGGGTCACCCCGAGCACCTTCTTGGCGATGAACCGCGAAGGCAGGATCAATGACGGACGTACTACTCACATTCACAGGGTTCCACGACCCGTATTCCAAAGGGCTGGTCGGCCAAGAGGAGCAGCTTGGTCCGATCCTGTCGCTTGTGTCCGCACGTACATTCGAGCGAGTCGTTCTCTTCGCCACGCCCAACACAGAAGACCGGACAACCGAAACCAAAGCGGAGATCGAAAAGCGCGGTTCCGGCGTCGAGGTCGAGATCAGAAATGTCTCCCTCGAAGACCCCACCGACTACGCTGCAATCTTCCGTGCGCTCCGCAGGCACATCCGAGAACTCGCTGAAGAGCATCCAGAAGCATCCTTTTCTATCGCTGTCGCCTCCGGAACCCCACAGATGCATGCATGCTGGGTGCTCCTTGCCGCGAGTGGCGAAATTCCTGCAAAACTCCTGCACGTTCGACCACCCCGGTTTGTCACGAAGGACAGGCCGCTTGTCGGCGAGGTCGATCTCACTGCAAACGAATTCCCCTCCGTCCGCGCAACCACAACAGAGATTGAAGCGGCACCCGAAACGCCTCCTGATTTGAATGTGGCGATCCGCCAATTGGGAATCGTTGGCGATCATCCAGCCATGAATGCGGCTTTAGAAATGGCGGGAACCCTCGCGTCCTCCGACGCGCCGATACTCATTCGCGGGGAAACCGGCACCGGAAAAGAACTTCTTGCTCGACTTGTCCATCGCCTGAGCGGTCGCCCTTCTGACATCTTCGTTGCTCTGAACTGTGCGGCCATTCCTCCGGACTTGGTCGAGAGCATTTTGTTCGGCCACAAGAAGGGCGCATTCACTGGGGCGACTTCAAACCAGACTGGGAAGTTCGATCTGGCGGATGGAGGAACGCTCTTCCTTGATGAAGTTGCAGAGCTACCCATGCCGATGCAGGCGAAACTGCTCCGGGTTCTTCAGGACGGAATGGTTGAATCAATTGGTGAACCAAAGCCTCATCAGGTCAATGTGCGCATCGTCGCCGCGACCAATCGCGATGTTGCGCAATCAATCAAGAAGGAGAAGTTCAGAGAGGATCTCTATTACCGTCTGAACGTGGGCGAAGTGATTCTGCCACCGCTTCGTGAACGCCGGTCCGACATTCCGAAACTTGCCCTGCATGTCCTCGACCGAGTCAATGCCACGATGCGCTCACCCCGACGCCTTTCTCAAGAAGCGCTGGCGCGGCTTCAAAGCCACGCGTGGCCGGGCAACGTCCGCGATCTCGAAAACGTTATTGAGCGTTCCGTTCGTTTGAGCCGTGATTCCGTCCTAGCGGCAGACGATCTGCTCATCTCGGAACCAGTGAGCTACGCCGATCCGCTCGACACCCTGCCCGAACCGCAGCCTGGATTCGCGCTGGATGAATTTCTGAGTAGCGCGCGAAAGCAGTTGATCCTGCGCGCGGTCGAAATCGCGGGTGGCAACCAAAGCGAGGCTGCGCGTCTGCTGGGGATGACCCCGCAAGCCGTCAGCAAGTTCATGAAAAAGTCAGACGACTACAACCGAAGTTGAAGATTTTGAAGCCTGGGTTGAAAGAGCGAAAAATGACCATGACGAAGCGAAATGCCATAAGGCCTGGCCGCACAGACAATTGTGCGCGACTGACGTCTTTGGCACGCACCTTGCGTTTCTTGCTTGCCAGAACTTGGTCCGAAGCAAGAAAGGAGATTCGATTATGGCACAGTTTACGGTTAGTTTGATCATCGATGGCGACACGTTTGAGGTTAGCGGTGGATGGAAGTGGGAAGGGCAATCAGGAACGCGGGTTCGCCCTACTGGGTTTGACGCCCCGGAACTTCACGCCGCCGGTGGGCAGGCCGCTAAGGAAAAGCTCACCCGCCTGATCCTGGGTGAACAGGTTGACCTCCGCACCGCCCACAAGGTGGATCGCGGCAGGCTCGTCTGTGACGTGTACTTCAAAGGCAAGTACCTGGCGGATTACTTTCCAGCGTACAAGTGATTTGAGAATCAGGAGAGCATGCCCGTGAAGGACCATTCGACTGAAGCCGATGCAAGAATCGTGATCGACGACCTGCTGAAACAGGCCGGATGGGAACCGTCTGACAAATCGCAGGTGGCTACTGAGCTGACGACTCCGGATGGCGGGCGTGCTGATTACATGTTGATGGCAAGAAACGGTCGCCCGTTAGCTATCCTCGAAGCGAAGCGCTCCGCCATCGAACCTTATACGGCGAAGCAGCAAGCTCTTCCCTACGCGAAGAAGATCGGCGCACCGTTCATTTTTCTAACGAATGGCGAACTGATCTACTTCTGGGACTACACGAACGATGATGCTCGAATCGTCAACTCGTTTTTCTCCAGACGTGACCTTG
The DNA here is from genome assembly GCA_029260815.1 of Planctomycetota bacterium. Lineage (GTDB taxonomy): Bacteria > Planctomycetota > B129-G9 > JAJDCN01 > JAJDCN01 > JAJDCN01. The sequence goes on along the minus strand of JAJDCN010000269.1, from coordinate 14,474 downwards.
AGCGCCTCGTCGAGATGCGAGCCACGCGCAAGCCGCTTGCGTCAGTCGATATCCCTGAGTACTACCTGCGCCAGGGAGAAGACCGACAGGTTCGCTCCTATCAACGGGAGGCCATGCAAGCGCTGGATCACGCCATCGAACTTGGCAAACGGCGTTTTCTTATCGAGCTTCCAACGGGCACGGGAAAAACAGACCTGACCTGCCTGTATATAAAGCGATTGATCCAGGCAGGGCGCGCTGAACGGGTGCTGTTCCTTGTTGACCGTGAGCAGCTGGCCAAGCAGGCTCTTGAGGCGTTCCAGGATGTGCTGAATCAACACGGTAGTTATTGGCTTCGCCCTGGCATGGCGCGTCAGGAGCAGCAGATCACAGTTTGCCTGCTCCAAACCATGGTCAGCCGCTATACGGAATTCACCAGCGGCTACTTTGATGTCGTCGTTGTTGACGAATCGCATCGATCAATTTACGGCTCATGGCAGACCGCACTCACGCATTTCGACGCCTTGCACATCGGATTAACAGCAACGCCTTCGGCCTACATAGAAAGGAACACGTTTCAATTCTATCAGTGTAAGGATGGCCAGCCTGATTTTGCTTTTCCAATTCAGGAGGCGTTTAAGAGCGGCTATTTAGCGCCCTACAAATTCGCCACAGGGATCACCGTTCTGCTCGCGGAAGGCACGGAAGTCGAGGACGAATCCTACGACCCTGCTAAATTCGAGCGCGAATGGACGAATGAAGACTCGAACAAGAAGATGATCCAGGAATTCGACCGCTTGGCATGGAAGAGTTATCAGGAACTTGCGCCAGGTCAGAAGGTTGGCCCAGGCAAGACCATTGTCTTTGCCATTACCAAACACCATGCTGCCCGCCTCGCCAACTACTTGAATGAACTCCATCCTGATCTGAAGGGGCAGTACGCGGAGGTTATCACGAGTGATGTGGCCAACGCGGACGACCTCATCCGGAAATTCAAACGCGAAGACTATCCCCAGGTCGCGGTCAGTGTCGGAATGCTGGATACCGGGTTTGACTGCCGCGAGGTGCTCCACCTCGTCATGTGCCGCCGTGTCCGAAGCCCGATTCTCTATCAGCAGATGCGCGGTCGTGGAACCCGCACCGCCCCACACATCGATAAGAAGAAATTCGTCATCTACGACTTCTTCGGCAACCACGAGTATTTCAACGACAGCGACACCGACATCTTCACGGGTGCTGGTAGCGGTGTCGCGCCTGGCGGCACGCGCAAGCCTCCCGGTGAGCGGCGCGATCTTGTCGAGTTGGGACTGCAGGATGAGTGGCTTCATGCGGTCACCTACGTTGAGGTTGGCAAGGATGGCGAGCGCGTGGACAAAAAGGATTACATCACCAACTGGCAGAAGGCGGTTCAATCTTCTGCAAAAGACGATCCCGTCATTAAGAAAGTCCGTGACGGGGAACTGTTGGATGAGAACGAAGAACAGGCTCTCGCCGACCGATTGAACCGCCCCGAGATGTATTTCAATGAGGAAAACCTTCGGCGCGCCTACCAGCAACCCGGTGGAAACCTGATCGACTTTATCAAGGCCGCTCTTGGAAACCTCAAGATTAAGAGTCGCGATGAAGAACTGACGGAGAACTTCCAGGCATGGCTTGTGGCGAAATCGATAACCCCGCAGCAGGCGCAGTATCTTTCGCTGTTGAAGAATCGTGGAATTGCTAGAGGCCGGATCGAACTTGAAGACCTGTTCCAGCCGCCGCTGTCGATCTTGAACGCAGCCGAGTTAGGCGTCGAACTGTTCGGCGAAAAAGGGCTTAAAGACATCGTCGAGGACCTGAACGAATCGGTCTTCAAGAAGAGTGCATAAGGAATCGAAATGAACCAGGATTTGAGAAGGAAACTGAACCGGATTACGGACATCCTCTGGGCAGGCGGTGTCACCAACCCGGTCACCTACATCGAGCAGATCTCCTACCTGATCTATCTCAAGTTGCTCGATGAGGAAGAGGCCACCCGCGAGCTGCAAGCCAGGCTAACGGGCAAGACGAGCAACGGGAACGGTAAACGCCTTTTTCCCAAGCAATCCGAACGCTATCGCTGGACCAAGTGGCGGTTCAAGAGCGGAACGGAACTGCGAGACTTCATCCGGGATGAAGTATTTCCATACATGGCATCGCTGGTGAAGGAAGTGCCGCAGATCGCTGAATACTTCCGTGATGCAGTGCTTGAAATCGTGGACCCCAATGTTCTCAAACAGGTTGTGGATGAAATCGACAATATCGAATTCGCCAAACTTGGAACGGACGTCAAGGGCGATATCTTCGAGTACATGCTCACCCATCTTGGTCAGTCGGCTTTGAACGGCCAGTTTCGCACACCGCGACAGATCCGCACCATGATGGTCGAGATGGTCGATCCTGACCTCGGCGACACCGTCTATGACCCAGCTTGCGGTACGGGCGGATTCCTGATCGATGCGGTGGAATACATCCTGGCCAAGTACTCCACCGAACCACAGGAAGTTCCCATATACGGCGAAGAGTGGTTAGAAAAGCGCAATCAGAGCCTTGAGGAGGCGCGCAAGGAAATCCCGACACTACAGACCTATCGCAAGGGACCGGGCGAGAAGATTCCTGATTGGGGCATCCTTGAACGGTCGATCTTCGGAATCGACGTATCGCGCCAGATGATGCGCATCTCCATGATGAACCTGGTCCTTCACGGCATTCGCAAGGCCAATGTAAAACGAGGCAACACGCTTTCCGACATGGGCGGTCTGACCGAAGACGACCTTGCCCGCAAGTACAAGGTCATCCTCTCGAATCCGCCATTCGCCGGGCAGTTACCAAAGGAATCCATCCGCAATGACCTACCGACCAACTCGAAGAAGAGTGAACTGCTATTTCTCGGGGTGATGATGGAGGCACTTGCTCCTGGCGGGCGATGTGCGGTGGTCGTGCCCGAGGGGCTTCTGTTCGGGTCCACGTCAGCCCATGTCGAGCTTCGACGCAAGATCGTCGAAGATTACGACCTTTTAGCCGTCGTCTCCCTGCCCGCCGGGGTTTTCAAACCCTACGCGGGTGTCAAAACCGGGGTACTTGTGTTCCGTCGACCGCCCAAAGACGCCAAGCCTGACAAGAAGTCTAAGCAGAAGGGAAAGGTCTGGTTTTACGACGTCCGGATCGACGGTTATGACCCCGATAAGGTCTCGGGGGGCGGCCGCCCCGAAACGCCAGAGCGTAATGACCTTCCGAACTTGCTTGCGCAGTGGGCCGAGTACAAGAAGTCGAGCTTCAAGAAGGCGCCGGGCATTGAGGCGAACTCGGTGCTGCAAGCGGGCAGTGATTTACCGCGATGCTGGTGGGCAACCATCAGGCGAATTGGCGAGAACGATTACAACTTGGCTGCAAGTCGTTACAAGCCAACCATCGGGACCTCTGCGCCGGACGACGATCCTATTGATCTGATCAACTCACTCCGGGAAGACGAGCAAGCTATCGTTGAAGGACTTGATTCGATCTTGCTGAAAGTTGAGGAATTAGAATGACGTGGCCCACAGCTAGAATCGGCGCTCTCTGTACCCGGGCGCGAAAGACGGATCCTCGCCTTAGTCCGGATTCATCATTTCGATACATAGACATCTCCGGTATCGATAGAGAACAGAAGTGCATTGCCTCAACGGCAGAGCTTCTTGGCAGCGATGCTCCCAGTCGGGCACGACAAGTGGTTGAAGCTAACGACGTAGTCGTTTCTACCGTTCGCCCCAATCTCAATGCCGTGGCGATGGTGCCCAGTGAACTTGGCGGTGAAATAGCATCTACGGGTTTTTGCGTGCTTAGGGCAATGGAGTCGGTTCTTCATCCACGGCTTCTTTTCTTCTTCGTCCGGACGAAGCAATTTATCAATACTCTTCTTCAGCATGTGCGTGGAGCGAACTACCCAGCAGTCACCGACAAGAATGTCTATGACGTGGAGATTCCCTGGCTGCCAAGGTCCGAACAAGATCGTATCGTCGAAATTCTTGATCAAGCAGAAGCACTTCGAAAGAAGCGCACCGAGGCCGACACCAAAGCCGCGCGCATCCTGCCTGCACTGTTCTGCAAAATGTTCGGTGACCTGGCGACAAATCCGAACGGATGGGATACAGAGCGCTTCGATTCCTTGGTTGAGATCGGCACACGGTTGGTCGATCCGAATTGTCCTGAATACGAGAACCTTCCCCACGTCGGCGGCGAGCACATCGAGAAGGACACGGGGCGAATTCTCTCTCCTCAGCTGGTGAGAGACAGCGCCCTCAAGAGCAGCAAGTTTTGGTTTTCACCAAATCACATTCTTTACTCGAAGATTCGACCCTACCTTAACAAGGTCTCCTTCCCGGGTTTCGAGGGTGTCTGTAGTGCGGATATTTATCCTCTTGAGCCTAAAGACGAACGAATATCCCGCTGGTATCTCATCGCACTCTTGCGATCTCCAGCTTTCTTGGCTTATGCGAAGGTCCACTCAGGCCGTCTTCGGATACCCAAGCTCAACAAGAACCAGTTGGGCTCATTCGATACGCCGATTCCTGCCCCTAGCACATTAGCCACGTTCAACGAACAGGCAGAGCAGCTTGTCGGGATAGAGGAAAGCCGATTCAGGTCCTGCGAGAAAATTAACCGCTTGTTCGATGTGCTTCTTTATCGCGCATTCAACGGTTCTCTCACTGCAAAATGGCGAGAGGCCCAAATGGAAGAGTTGCTCCAGGAAATGGAGCAGCAGACAAAAACACTTGAGGCCAATCCTCCTAAATCAGGAGGCAGCAAGAAGTCCGACAAACGCCATGGCGGCCATGACATGTACAACAAGGCAGCGCTGGCAGCATACATCACGGACCGCTGTCACGCCGATGACCGCCCGCTGGGACGCGTCAAGCTGGCTAAGCTGTTCTATCTGGTTCAGCGCAAGGCGGAACTTTCGCTGACCGAAAAGTTCGCGCAGCGTGCGGCCGGGCCGCTTGACGATGCGATCCACAAGTTTCTGAGCCTCGCTCGCAAACAAAAGTGGATGGTTCTGGGGCGCGCGCAAGGCGGTCTCAAGCCTGTCCGTCCAGGCGCAGACGTCGCAAAAGGCGTGGCGCAGGCGGAGAAAACGCTCGGGGCCGCCAAAGACCAAATCGATGCGATGCTGGAGAAGATGAAGGATTGGGGATGGCAGGCGCTTGAACGCTGGGCGACCGTACTTCATGCCGCCGAAGCGATACTGGCTGAAGATGGCGACCTTTCGATTGCCAGCATCAAAACTGAAATCGATAAGCACCCAGAGTGGCAAGCCAAGCTGGACCGGACCGAGTTTTCAGACGAGAAACTCGGATCGACACTGGAGGGGCTTAGGGAATGTGGGCTCCTGACGCCAATGAGTGCCGGGGATTCGTAGGACATCAATAACCTCACCAAGAACAAGGAGATTGATCATGGGTAAGAAAGTTACAGGAAAGAAGGCCGGTTCGTCCGCATCAAAAACGCTGCGCAGCAAGAGCACGGCCAAATCTACGAAAACATCTTCGGGAAGCGCCTTGTCGCAGCGCAAGGCTCCAAAGAAGACCTCGTCGGCGAAAGCGGCCAGTGCGGCATCGAAAACGTTGCGAGACGGGCGCACCAGCAAGGCATCAAAATCTGCTGCCGGGAGCACCCTTTCTCAACGGGAGAAGGGAAAGAAGAAAAGATAGTGTGGAAACCGGAGGCTTGATGAACTCATGAGTACGTCGTCCTACTTGGCAATGCAGAAACAGCTCGAACAGGCAAGCCGCGCCTTGCGGCCTGCCTATCTCGATTCGTTTCAGCAAATGGAAAAGGCTCTGGAGCCGTTCCGCCGCAGCCACCTTGCCCTGGCCGAGCAATTGAAGGTGAGTGGTGTTGTCACGCGCATGCAGGAAATCGCTCAGGCCAACCAGCGGATGCTGACCTCCTTCGACAAGATCAAGATCGACACGCGAGGGATAGATAATCTGGCCCGGGTCCATGCCAGTTGGATGCGCAATGTCCAGGCCAGCGCGGACCGCCTCAGCCATATTCAAGCATCCGCAAAATTGGCGCTCACGTCGGCATCGCAAATGGCGACTATCGCCGAAACGTTCAGCACCAGAATCGACTTCGATAGGATTCGAAACGCATTCAAATTTCAAGACGACATCGTCGCGCAGCTTCAGGGGCGATTCGAAAATCTCACATCCGGTTTCGACAGACTCGCGCTTGCCGTCGAAAGCCTCCCGAAGTTGACAGCGTTGCCATCCTTCGTGCTACCGAGTGCGAGTCGTGAGGTGCTGGTCACTGGACGTGCGGTCATGGAGCTATGGCCAGATGATGCGGAAGATGCTGATGACGAACAAGCATCTGTGCTGGCCGATGTGCGTGAGGAAACGTCAGGCGTCTTCGATTTGCTGAGCCGGGTCAATCCCGCACTGGCCAAGGCATATCAGGGCGCAAGAGAGGCCCTGTCTGGCGGTGGCATTGATCGCGGGCGTCACGTTCTGGCCTCCTTGCGGGAACTGTGGGGCCACCTGCTCCGGAGCCTGGCTTCGGACGAGAATGTGATTCCCTGGCTTTCCGGCAAGCATCCGGAACTGCTCCATGAAGGCAAACCCACCAGGCGAGCACGCATCCTCTATGTATGTCGAGAAATCAACCACGAACCTCTGAGCGATTTCCTCGATAGCGATACCAAGGCGCTCGTGGAATACGTCCAGTTTCTCAATCGGGTTCATCAACTGGAAACGGGTTTATCCGATCGGCAGCTCAATGCACTGTTACTCCGAACCGACTCATGGCTGACGTTCATGATCCAGATCTCAGAGGAGGGGCACGAATGCTGAATGCACTGCACCTCGGAAACTTCAAAGCATTTGCTGACACGCAACGCATTCCGCTGCGCCCGTTAACCCTGATCTACGGCGCGAACAGTGCAGGCAAGTCCAGCATTATCCACAGTTTGATACTGGCCCGGCATGCGCTGGAGACAGGCGACCTGGATATTCATCGCACGAACGTTGGTGGCGATTCGGTCGATTTGGGGGGATTCCGGCAATACGTCCATCGGCGAGAGGCAACCCGCCGCGTCGAGTGGGCTGTTGATTTGAAAGCGAGCGAGTTCACCGGAAAACTCGCTGAGCTATTCGCTCCAGCTGACATGGTCACGATGGTGATCAACATCGGAATCTCGCTGGACGACCAAGACCGTCCTAAACCGGAAGCCCGACCCGAACTTCACACCTACGAATTGCAGGCCGACAACCGCAGCCTCCTACGAATGAGCCGCCGCAAGGACGGCAAGCTCCAACTTGATCGCCTGGACCATGAACACCCGGTATTTCGAGAGGCCATCAGGGCCATGGTCATGATGTCGTCCACAACGGAGAACCTTCGCCCAGAGGATTTCGAAGGGCTCGACGAAGCAATCGCGGCGCTGGTTCCTGAGGTGGTTGCAACAAGCACGCAATTTCTACCCGATGGACTCGCGAAATTCGACGGCCTCGGTGGTTCGAGTCAGCAGAATCTCTTCTTCACGATCAGCAAGGGTCGCCGAAAGGAGGACTTGGCTGCAGCAGTGCGGTCTTTTCTTCCCCGGAAACTTGACGAAATCCTCCAGGGCATCAGTCAGTCGGTGGGAGATGAACTGGACAAGTTGCAGTATCTCGGTCCTCTCAGATCATATCCACCGCGTCACCTGGCATTTGCCCAGCACCATGATCCGAACTGGTTCGCTGGTGGCGGATACGCCTGGGACGTGGTGCGACGTGACGCTCGCGTCCGCACGCTGGTAAATGAGTGGCTGAATTCTCCAGAGCGTCTGCAAACCCCCTACGAACTTCTGGTTCGAGACCTGATCGGTATCGACCAACTCGAGACTCCGATGTGGGAGGCAATGGAACGTCTCAATGAGGATGGGTTGACGATTGAACCGGACTACGATGACAAGCCTGAGCCCGAGGGTGCATACGCGGCCATCAAGGACTTCGAGAAAGAGGTTACGAAGATGGTTGACGCAATTCGTACCGCCGACATTGAGAAGCTTAACGAATTGGTCTTGATGGACAGGCGATCAAACACGGTCGTCAGTCACCGTGATGTTGGCATTGGAATCAGCCAGGTTTTGCCCGTCCTCGTGAGCGCCTACGCGGCAAAAGAGCGCATCATCACCATCGAACAGCCTGAGATTCACCTCCATCCCAAACTGCAAGCGGAACTGGGTGATGTATTCGTCACATCTGCCCTCGGTGACAGAAAGAACCGCTTCATGCTTGAAACGCACAGCGAACATCTGTTGCTGCGCGTAATGAAGCGGATGCGCCAGACATTCTCCAGTGAACTGCCTGACGGGATTCCTCCTGTTACGAAAGACGATGTTCTGGTTCTCTACCTGGAACCAGACGGGAAGCGCAGCATCATCCGTGAAATGCCGCTTAATGAGCGCGGTGAGTTGGCAAAAGCTTGGCCCGGCGGCTTTTTCGAAGAAGGATTGAGGGAGGTATTTTGATGGCGCTTCTCGCGGAATACGCCCTCACTCCTGATGTGTTCGACGCGACTTCATACAGCAGTGACGAGGTTTGCGGCATACGGCTTCAGCAGCTTAAGGAAGTGTTATTGACCGAAGGGTTGGTGAGGAATCTCCGATCTGGTGCATGGTCAGCGCTGTTTTCGAACGACGGTCGCCCGTGGCATTCACGAGGCAAGGAGCTGCTTAAGAAACTTGCCCAACAACAACGACTTCGACTGATCCCGCCAGCTGTGGCCGCTGACCCGGCAACTGACAGTGAGTGGTGCGATGAAGCGCTCCAATCCCACGCGACCACGCCGCTGTCGGGCATTATTGCCACGCAACCAGTGGCGACCAACTACCGCCAAGAAACTTTGGTGGGTTGTATTGATCGTCTTGGAAGTTCGGGGTGGTGGTCGAGTCGAGGTTCGTCGGTTCGTCTGCTTCAAACCGTCGAGGAATACACACAGCACTTGGATCTGATTTTTCAATGCGCTAATTCATTCATGTTTCTAGACCCACATCTGAACCCATCCCAACGGCGATATAGTGATGTCCTTACCTTGCTGAAGAAAATGGCAGGACGAACGCCTGCCCCACTGATTGAGATTCATCGCGTCTGCTATTTCGATTCGCGCGACAAACGAGATCAGCATGACGAAGCTGGCTGGCGATCCTTGTTCGACTCATGGACCGCCCCTCTACGGGCTGCCGGACTGACTGCCAACATATTTATTTGGGATGGCTTTCACGACCGTTACGTTATCAGCAACTTGGCCGGAATCTCGGTTCCGAACGGATTCGATACGACCACAGATACCCGAAGCATTACGACATGGACGCGCCTGGGAAGAAATGACAGAGACGACATTCAACGGGAATTCGACCCCGCTTCGAACCGCCATATTCTGCGGCACAGATTCTCGGTTCCGCATTGATGGACTTGGTGGCAGGAAAGGCGCTTCATGGGGCATATACGGCTTGGGCAGTTACCGAGAACTAGAAAATGGCGTGATGTTGTAGAACTCATCGCTGCCGGGGCGGATGTGCCCCAGGTCGCCAATGCCACCATCAAAGCCGCTGATGATGCCTTTACATTCGTCAACGATGACTCGGGTTACAATCAAGCGGTCTGGTTGATAACCCAACTCGGGCTCGCCGCAGGTCAGGACAACCCACTTGAGCATCTTCGTGCGAACGGGGTGAACATCCAGGACAACACGTCGCTGCCGGGAATCGTTGTGGCCTCGGCTATGCAAATAACCCGGCGAAAAACCTCTCTGATTTAGTTCCTCAAATTTAGGTTATTCTGAAATTCTCAGGACAAGGTCCAATTTGGCTGATTGAGGCTCTCCTGAACTTCCCCAGGCGTGTGCAATTAAAATGCGCACCTTATAATCTAGACTTATGCAAACCACCTTTTCAATTCTAACCTCCACGAGGTTTAAATGCAACACCTTCTTTTACTCCTGGCCAAATGGACACAGCCACAACTAGCTCGGACCATTCAGTTTCTTAAAGCCGAGAATGAAATCCTACGCCGCTGGGTTGGCAACAGAGTTCATGCCTATCCGCACGAACAACGCAAGCTGCTCAAATTCGGTCTACCGCTTGGCCCTGATCTGAAACATCGGATCCACAAGAAAAAAGCCGCCTGAAACAATGCTCCAGACAGCCGCTTACTCCTTGGTTGCGTTGCGCCCACAGTCAACCAATCGGGCTTGACTTGGCACAATCCAGCGTTATTCTGTTATCAAAGAGCAATGCACCGTATCTTGGAAGAACAACTTCGCGCCTTTTCGGACCAGCGCATTTTATTTGTGTGTCCCTGACCGACACATCCGTACAAAGATTTCCCGATCATTTCCCATCTAACTCGCGTGTTTCAACCCACTTAGTCCCGCTTCGATTATTTGCCTATCGAGGCGTTAGCCAGTCGTCGATCACGGAACACGCGTTAAGGCCACATGCCAAAAAAATGGCCAAGCCCAACAATTAAGGGTGATGAAGGATATGCCCGCATTTCAAGTAGATCGCTACAAAGTGCGAATATAGTCAACAAGGACCCGCATTGCTCGGCAATCATCTTCGTTGTATTTCAAAATTCTGTCTCGTAATCCAATATCTCCCGTGCGACACATGTCCTGATACCACTTGATGGACGCGGCACCAGACGGGTGATCATCCCGCCATGAAAATCCACAATATTGAGCCAAGGTTTTGATGGAATGATTATGCGTGGGCCAAACCATGTGTCGGTAGACGACATCATAATACAGGTCTACCATGTTCTCGTGCTCGTAGAGATCCTCAATTTCTGCCACTGAAGCTACTGAGGAGTAACGTTCGGCCAGCTGTTTCCAGATTGTTCTTTCATATTTTGAATAGAAATAGATGACACAAGGCTGAGACGATCTGATGAAATCAAGAGCCTCAGCAAAAACACGCTTCTCCTCTTCCTGGGTGTTTTCATTCATCATGAAGCCATGAAATGTTTCTCCGTTGTTATCCCCACTCTCTCGTACAACAAAACCGTGCAGATAGCAGATTCCTGCCATTGGATCGCTCTCGATATCGAAAAAGAGCTCCCGAGCAATATTTGGAAGATTTACCGCCGTCTTCAAGTAAGGCTTCGAATCGGGTGCGATTCTCAATTCAGCACGCTCCTGAAACTTCTCAAGGGTTTTAATGCCAATCCTGGGGAAGATGGTAGAGTCTTTCTTTGTCCGATAGTCTGCCGGATTACATTTCGCTAAGTCTTGAACGGTACCGAATTCCTGAGATAGCGTATCCCGTCGAGAGCGACCGAGTTCGGGAATCAAGGTTAGATCTGACTTGGTTTCGATAATTTTCCTGCAATGGGTCTTCCAGTGGCACAAACTACAATCGGATGTCAAAGCTGGCAGCGCCTGGGTGGTTTGTTGGACTATGGCCAGAGCTTCGGCCTTGATCCGCTTGTAAAGTTGCCACCATGTTTCAGGTGTTCTCTTTCCTTGGGCCTCGTCAAGATCATATTCAACAACCTCTCCTCTTCCATCCCAAACAAACGCTCGCTTTCCCTCAGCGCCCATCCCTATGGAATGGAGCAAATCGGTATATAGCGCAAGCTGAACCGCATAGTGTTTCTTAGGTTTCCCTTCACCTTCGTCAATTGATCCTTCGTAACCTACTCCGCTCTTGATATCTCCTGCAATATACCGTTGACCATCTACTTTACGTAGAAGGTCGGGTTCTCCCAACAAATCGCCATGGGAAAGCCTTGCGGAGTAGACCAACGGCGCCCCAGCAATCATGGCCTCACGGGTCTTTGTTTCCCGCTCGTCCCCGTGATATTGAGTCATGTCCAGATATTCTTCCCCGAGATCTGCAATGACTTGTCGCTCATAAGAATTGCCGCGTTCCCAAAGCAATTCTACAAAATCATCAACGGGATCTTGTTTGCAGGGATCACCATGTTCGTCCAAGTACACTCGATGTGGGCATTGAACATGATTATATAACATTGAAGCAGTGACTCTTGTCATGTTGGCGCCTCTATGCTAACACCGAGTTTCTTGCTTTTCGTAAGGATTCCCAGACGGGAAAGGATCGTAAAATTCTCTAACCGAACGTTGAAAGTCCTCTGATTCGTCCGCCAGCGGTATTAGGTCTGCTTGTTGATGCCCAGCCTTATAATGAAGAGCTAGGGTTGCCCGATCTCTTTCTGGTACATACATTGAGCAACAATCAGGTCTATGCGCGCTTTGATGGCTCGATCGAGAGGGCGGCCTTTGCTGTAATCTGCTGGTGCAACAAAATCAACGCGCCCTTCCTTTTTTAGACGCTCCGCATTCTTCTTTTTGGAGCTGTGTGGAGGATAAACAGCAATCGAAAAACCGCCTTGATCCTTGATTAGTCGCATGCAAGGAACATCCGTATCGCCATCTCCGACGAAGATCATGCGGTCAAAGGGAATATCCCTTTCGTTGGGCTTGGTCCACTTGTTGATCTTTGTATGATCAGCCTCGTCCAAACAGCCTTTGTTTATTCGGAAAACAAATTGAGTCTTCGTTGTATAGTTAATTGCCATTGCTGGGCGTTTTGCCACATTATGTTGGTCATACCAAAAGCCCGATGCGTAAATGTGCTTAAACTTTTTACCAATTTTCGTTCCTTTAATCATCTCGCGGAGACCAGAAGATATAATATAGTGCTCCGCTTTTAGTTTCTTGCATTTTGCGTAATCATTGATTCTGTCAAACCATGCCTCAACTCCCTTAAAGAGGTTGATACCGCTGCCATACCGAGCAAATGATTTGCGGTCTACTTTAATGTTCTTTTCCCTTGCACGCTCCAGCATAAGGATCATATAAGTCAAAATGTCGTCGGCTTTATGTTCTCTCGCCTGCTTCCCTGTCTCTGTCCAGAACTTCGCGGGCTTTATTTCTAGATCGGGCAGGAAATTATATTCCTGCATATTGCGTGGTGATAAGGTCCGATCAAAATCGTAAATCAGAGCGACCTTTGGTATCGCTGTACGAGGCAAGACTTTACTCCTAAGAATTTTCGAGGCTTTTCTTCATGCTCATTTATCGCACTGTTGGAGTTCGGCGATTTGGGGAAGCGAAGAGTACCAGGATTAAAAAGCAGGCGCAAGGATTATAAGAGGCGGGCTGAAAGGCATTGCAGTTACTTTTTGTCTCTCGTAATATTAAGGTTCAACGTTAACTTTTGCTTGATACCGGCGCGGGTACAGTGTGTTCAAAATTCCGAAATGACGAGCTTAACAAAGTGTGAGGTCCTCGAATCATTATGAAAATTAGAATTTGTGATAGCGATGGGGTATATAAGGGTGGTCTGTTCAAGACCGATTCTTTCAATGAGATGACGTGCAGAGTGTGGCATGCCCCACCAAATCCGAACTATGATGAATGTTTGATCGATATCAGTGGTCACGGAAACCCCTCCTATGAAGGTTCATGGCTTGTTCTCCAGGTTTCCAAACATCCTGATATCACTGGTCCCTTGGATGGAAGTGATGATTTCGATGCAAACTCGAAAGCGGTTCGAGTTGCTTCTAAGGAGGCTCTCAAGTGGTTTAAAGACAAGGTGTTTGCAGCTCCGGTAGATCTCGTGCGGCTCGCAAAGAGGTATCGCCCGTTAGATGCTGCTTTGGACGGCGAAATCAATCAGCTAACTGATGCTGACGCACCATTGCCTGATGGGCAGCGTAAGGTATGGGACCTTCTCAAAGGGCAGGCGCTGACTGCTAAAGAGATCTCCGCGAAGCTGGCAGAGGAAAGAGAAGAGGTGAGGGATGAAGCCGTCCGTAAGCGCATCGAACAAATCAAAGAATCCGGTCGAACGATTTTCAACAAGCGCGGAACAGGATATTATCGCCCAGATGCTCCACCACCGACTTGAACGTGAGCTTAATGTGAAACTCACATTGAGGGGATAGAAACCCTCTTATTCATGGTGGATACTCCTTTAAAGGCGGGAATGGTCCCGCTTTGAAAGGAGTAGACTATGAATGTTCAGAAAATTCCAATTCATTCCTTAAATCCCGCGCCTTACAACCCGCGGGTGGATCTTCAGCCGGGAGATCCCGTTTACGAAAACCTTAAGGCTAGCGTAGCCACGTTCGGTTATTTACAGCCGGTTATTGTCAACCGGCAGACGAGCCATGTCGTCGGTGGGCACCAGCGGCTCAAGGTCCTCGAGGATCTCGGATACATGGAGGTCGAAGTCGTCTTTGTTGATATTCCCATTGAGAAGGAAAAGGCCCTCAACCTGACGCTGAACAAGACTGTTGGAGAATGGGACGAGCCCAAGCTCGCAAGCTTGCTCCAGGAATTCGAAGGGTTTCCCGATGTCGATATCCAGCTCACAGGCTTCAGTGGCGATGAGATCAGCGATCTGCTGACAAAGGTGTTGGATTCAGAGGCCGAGGGCGGCGACGACGCTTTCGACCTTGCGAGGGCTCTTGATCTGAGCCGTCCAGCGG
>JAJDCN010000268.1 GCA_029260815.1 Planctomycetota bacterium | reverse complement strand
AGACCGCACATGACATCGACGAGGCGATTCTGAACTACAAGCACCCCCTCCCGGTTGTGTTTGTGCAGCTCCTCATGTCGGTCGGGGTACATCTGGGCGTCTCGGTATTGCACTTTAGCCATGGCTCCGCGATCGGGATTGTACAGATGGGGTTTACCGACTACCTCGTGATCGTTCCGATTTTGTTAACGATCACAGCCTTGCCCATTGCACCGGCCGGGTGGGGGGTCGGCGAACTGGCCTACACCAAGCTGCTTCCCGATGTCTTCGGCGTCAGCTGGAGCATGGCCCTGGCTCTGTCGATCGTCAGTCGAATCGTTCAGCTCGCCTGGTCGCTGCTGGGCGGCGTCTTCCTGATCACGGGGGGGCATAAAATTTCGCCGAAGGAGTTGATGCACGAAATCGAGGAGGCCGAACACGAAATGACCGAGGCTGCAGAATAACGATGGAAAGTGACGAACTCTCTCCGATCGTCCGCGACGAAGTGCTGGAGAAGGCCTGCGCGCAAAACGCACAGTTGGAGATCTGGACCGATATCGGAGAAGAGCCGGTCCGCTATCGCAGCCGTTTCCTGGCCTTGGACGAGTCCACGCGCCCACCGCACATCCTGATCGAGGTTCCCTCCACGACGGGAACCCTGGCCCCACTTCGCAAAGGCGACGATTTCGAGGTTTTCTTTGTCATCGGCGGCCAGCGGTTGGCGTTTATCAGCCAGATCATCGCCCGTTCGCAATATACGCTCAACCAAAGCGCGGTCGTAAACGCGATTCACGTCGAATTTCCAGAAGCTGTCCACCGTCGTCAACGGCGCAACTTTTACCGCTACGACTTCCTCCTGTCCGAAACACCGGTCTTGGAGATCGGATTGGAGCGCGAGGGGCATCGGGATGAACAGTTCCGCTGGTCCAAGACGATTCGTAACCTCTCCGCCGGCGGGCTGTGTTTTATTCTTCCGCTAGGAAGCTACGGACCCGAGCTTGCGCGGGGCGGGCGGCTGGACCTGAAATTCACCCTCGACTTGCCTGACAGAGAGGAGCTGGTTGAGTTCCCTTTGGTGGGCGAGATTCGATCCATGCGGTCCGTCGAGATCGACGCGAAGACCCATACGGTCTTCGGGATGTTGTTTTGCGACATGGATACACCGTCCATGATCCCTTTCCGTGACCACTTGCTCCGCTTCATTGTCGCCAAGCAGCGCGACGCTAGCCGCCGTAAAGCGGGGCTCTAACCGAGATTTTTCCTAATCTTCTGACGACTCCTCCGGTGTCTTATTTTCCGGGTTATTTCTCTCTGGAGGGATAATGTCCGGAGCGAGCTGGTTGCACACCAAGACGAGTAGCCGGACGAATCCCGAGGCGCCAAAAACAAGTCCAAGGCCCAACAGCAGGCGAATTCCGCCTGAAGCAATATTAGCCCAGTCGTAGATGTTGATGGGTGGATCGGGTCCGTTATCACGGAGTAAGGCGATTCGGGAACCGGCCACTTTAGCCAGATCACCCAGCGCGCTGACCGATATCACGATGCCGACGGTAATCAGAGCAACGAGGAGTAGCGGTTTTGTCCATGTCCCCGACAGCCCTTCGATGCGCTCATTTAAACGGACAACCAGGAAAGCAATGACATTTGAAACCGAAAGAAAAAAGATGCCTGCGAAGATATAAACAATGGCCGGAACAATGATCTGAATAACAAAACCAGTCGTCCATTGATCCTCGGGCATATGTTTGTACATGAACTCCAGTTGTGCATAGGCGAAGCTCCCGTTGGCGATCCCGATGACCAGAAAGTAGAGTCCGAGCACTTTTACGGCGAGTGAAAACAGCGTTCGTGCAGTCATTCTTTCTCCTGGAACCGAGGAGAGCGCCCATTCACACAGGGCGAATTGTAAAGATATTCAAAGAGGCGGTCAAGCGACCTACCGTTCTTCTGGACGGGTACGGCATGGGTGGGATTTTCTTCAAGCGTCGGGAAAAATCCCCGCAAAGTCCTCAATATAGAGAGGGTTACAGTGCATTTGGAGAGGCATCAATTTTGCATAGATCCATGGGAGAAGAGGATTTAATCTGACACGGGGTATTTCATCGATGATTGAAATCCGGTTCCATGGCCGCGGCGGACAAGGGGGGGTGATCGCCTCCAAAATCCTGGCCAATGCCGCCTTCCTACGGGGAATGGCGGTCCAGTCCTTCCCCCAGTTCGGCGTCGAGCGCCGCGGGGCTCCGATCCAGGCCTACACCAGGATCGATGACACGCCCATTCTCCTGCGGACGAATATCTACGAACCGGACCACATCGTTGTATTGGACCCGACCCTGCTGGAGACCCAGAGCGTGGCCACCGGCTTGAAGCCCGGCGGCACCATCCTAATCAACACCTCTGCCGCGCCCGAAGCCTTCGACAAGTGGTCTGAATACCAGATCGCCACGGTCGATGCCAGCGCCATCGCGGCCCGACATGGGCTAGGTTCCACCGGTTCGCCGGTGGTGAACACTGCGATCCTCGGGGCCTTTGCCGCAACTATCGGGATCGTCGACTTGGACGCGGTCACCGACGCGATCGCCGAGGAAGTTCCCGTCAAACCCGATGAAAACAAACAGGCCGCGGTCGAGGCCTTTGGTGCCGTGCGCGTCGCGAACGCAACGCGCAGTAAATCCTAAGACGTCTTTGAGAAAAAGACATTGGCGAAAAAGAAGCAACGCAAAACAGTTGACGAATCCGTCCGAAACGAAGGTCCACCCAAGCCGGTCGTATTTCGAACCCTTGACGACATGCCGGACCAGCCGGTGTCGATCGCCTCGACCGAGTGGAACAAGACCGGCAGCTGGCGGTATCTAAAGCCGCGTCACATCACGGGCCTGTCCCCCTGTTGGGCGGGCTGTCCGGCAGGCGAGAACGTGGAGCAGCAATTGCGCCTGGTGTCGGAAGGGCGAATGCTGGACGCTTGGGAAATGATCCTCGAGGAAAATCCATTCCCCGCGGTCTG
>JAJDCN010000267.1 GCA_029260815.1 Planctomycetota bacterium | reverse complement strand
TCGATCTTGCCCTTGTAGTATAGAGCTTCGGCGAGATGGCCATGTGCTTCGGCGAGGTTGGGATCGAGTTCGATGGCCCTGTGACAGGCGACCATCGCCTCATCGAGCTTCTTTTGGTCGCAAAGGGCCTGGCCCAGGTTGCTGTGCGCGGGTGCGAAGTTCGGGTCCGTCTCCAGAGCCTTGCGGTACAGCGCGATCGCTTCGTCCAATTTCCCTTCGCGATACCGCTCCAGGCCCAGGTCGTTATCCTTCATATATCAGAGGAACCTTTCATATTTCTACTCGGGCCGGCTCACATTTGCATGGTGCCCAGGGAGAAATGCTCGGAGCCATCGGCGCCACCGAGTTTTTCGGCGGTTTTGAAGGCTTCTTTCGCTTCGGTGGTGTTGCCTTGCTTTTTCAGTGCGTTACCGAGGTTGCGGTAGGCCCGGGCGCTTTTCGGGTCCAGCTCGATCGCCCTTTTGAGCTGGGTGACGGCTCCATTGATGTCGCCCTGGGTGTAGAGGGCAAAGCCGAGGTTGTTGTAGGCCAGTGCGAAGGTTGGATCCAGCTCGATGGCCTTGCGCCACTGCGCGATTGCCTCGTCGACTTTGCCTTGCTTGAAGAGCGTCACACCAAGGTTAAGATGCGGGAGTGCAGCCTTGGGGTCGAGACGGATCGTCTTGTGGTATTGTGCGGCGGCTTCGTCGAGCTTGCCCTGTTTGCTGAAAATCAATCCGAGATTGCTTTGGGCTTCCGTGAGGGTTGGATCCAGTTTAATTGCTTTTTGGAAGTGCTCGAGCGCCTGTTCTAATTTATCTTGGCGATAAAATATCACGCCGATGCTGTTGTAGGGATCCGCATCGTTTGGATTAAGCCGTATAGACACTTGATATTTGGCAAGAGCGTCTTCGGTTTTGCCTTGGCGATTTAGGGCTTTGGCTAGATTGAAGTGGGCGCTCTCATACTCTGGGTTGAGCTTGATAGCTTCGCGGTATGCGGCAACGGCTTTATCGAGCGAGCCTCGATCAGCGAATGTCAATCCGAGATTGGTGTGGGCCTCTTCGAGCGTTGGGTTCAGTTGAATGGCTTTTCGAAAATGCTCGCGCGCCGGATCCAGCTTGCCCTGGGCGTAAAAGAGCGCCCCGATGTTGTTGTGTTGATTCGCGTTATTGGGTTCAAGGCGAAGTGCCATGCGATATTCGGCGAGAGCTTCCTTGATTTTACCTTGGCGTTTGAACAGGTTGGCAAGGTTGCCGTGCGTTTGCGATAAATTCGGATCGATCCGAATGGCTTCGCGGTATTCGTCGAGGGCTTCGTCGAGCTTGTCTTGATCAGCGAGAGCGGCGCCCAGATTAGAATGTGCTTGCGGCGACTGTGGATTGAGTCGAATGGCTTCGTGGTATTCGGTGATCGCTTCGTCAAGCTTGCCTTGATTGAAGAGGGCCATGCCCATATTATTGTGAAAGTCGTTGCCTTTTGGGTCCAGCCGGATCGCCTTGCGAAAGTGAAGCATGGCTTCATCAGACTGCCCTTCTTCTTCAAGAAGCAAACCCAGGTTCGAGTGGGACTCAGCCATTGTCGGGTCATGTCGGATGGACTCTTGATACGCGGCGATGGCCTTGTCCGTCTTGCCCTGAGAGCCGAAGACCACGCCGAGATTGTAGTGGATGACTGAATCTTTCGGGTTCATCCGGACCGCCTTGTGCCATGCGGCGACGGCTTCGTCGAGCTTTCTCTGTTCGTAAAGAATCGCTCCGAGAGTCTGGTAGGCCTCAACGTTCTCTGGGGCCAATCGGATCGCATGGCGCCAATACACGATGGCCTCGTCGAGCTTGCCTTGTGCCTGAAGGAGTTGTCCCAGCTCGGGGTACGGCTCAGCGAATTCAGGATTAAGTCGAATGGCTTCTTTGTACGCGGCGATGGCTTCGTCGGTCCTGTCCTGCGCGTTGTGGGAGAGCCCGAGAAAGTAGTGGATCTCAGAATTATCCGGGTCCAGGCGGACCGCTTCACGCCACACGGCAATGGCCTCGTCCAGTTTGCCCCGCTCCTCAAGAAAAATTCCAAGGTCTTTGTGGCAATCGGCGTTCGTGGGGTCAAGTCGAATCGACTGGCGCATCGCAGCGGTGGCTGCACTGATGTTGCCCTTGTTATAAAAGACAAATCCCAGGTAATAATGGGCTATCGCGTTGTTTGGGTCCAGCTCGAGCGCCTTACTGAGCTCCTCGAAGGCCTCATCCTGTTGGCCCTGCTCGAGGAGCATCAAGCCGAGCATATTGTGGTTTTCAACATCTTCGGGATCCAATCGGACCGCTTCGCCGAAGGCAGCAGCGGCTTCGGGAAATTTATCCTGCATATACAGAGTGAGCCCCAGGTTGTAATGGACATCCGCGTAATCCGGATCGAGTTCCAGCGCCTTGTGGTAGGAAGTGATGGCATCGTCGAGTTTGTCCTGCATATGCAGAGCAAGGCCGAGCATGTGGTGGTTATCAACATCCTCGGGATCCAGGCGGATTGCTTCACCGAAGGCGGCAGCAGCGTGGGCGCTGTCGTCTTGATAATACAGGATAAGGCCCATGTTGTAATGGGCATCGGCGTGATCCGGGTCAAGTTCCAACGCCTTGCGGTAGGCGGTGATGGCCTCGTCGATCTTGTCTTTGTCATGCAAGGCCACGCCCAGGTTAAAGTGTGGATCCGCGTGTGTTGGGTCCAGCAGGATGGCTCGTTTCCATGCAACGATCGCTTCGTCGAGCTTCTCTTGTTCGTACAAGGTTTCGCCGTGTTCGTTGTACGCCGTCGCGAGGCTCGGGTCCTGTCGCATCGCTTCCTGCAACGCAGTAGCAGCTTCGTCGACTTTGCCTTGGGTGTGTAAGGCAAATCCGAGGCTCTCGTAAGCGAGTGGGAAGCTTGGGTCAAGGCGGATCGTTTCGCGGTAAGCCACGATCGCTTCGTCCAGTAGAGCCTGTTTGTCTAGTACAAAGCCTAGGTTGAAGTGGACTTCTGGTTGCTTTAGGTCCAACTCGATCGCCTTGCGGAAGACGGGGATGGCCTCGTCGAATTGATCCTGCGCGAGGAGCGCGCGGCCCAGGGCGTTGTGGGCGCGGATGCTTGTCGGGTCTAGCTCGATCGCCATGCGCAGCTGTTCGGCCGCTTCATTGAATTCCCCATGCTCCAGCATGTAAGAGCCCCGGTTGGTGCGCAGCTCTGCCTCTTCGGCCTTGGGGTCCGGCGCGCCCGACTTGCCACACCCAACGAGGGCCACGATGGAGAGGAGTAGTACGAGCGTTTTCATGGGGCCTCCGGGCGAGCTTTGCGGCGCAGGTCTTCGGCGATTTGGAATTCTTTTTCCGCTTCGGCGAGCTTTCCTTGTTTTTGGAGAGCTTCGCCGAGAAAGTCGTGGCCGATCGGTTCGCCCGGTTCGAGCTCCGCTGCCTTGCGGTAGGTGGTGACGGCTTCGTCGAGCATGCCTTTGCCGAGCAAAAAGTGGCCGAGTTCGTTGTAGGCTCGGGCGTAGGTCGGGTCGAGTGCGATGACTCTTCGATATTCGGTTACGGCTTTGTCAGGATTTCCCTGTGTGTCGAGGAGCAGGCCGATTTGCATGCGGAGCATGGCGTTGCCGGAGTCGATCCAGCTGGCCTCGCGATAGGCGATAATCGCCATGCCCAGCTTGCCGTGATTAACATAGGCGCGATCGAGCGCGTGATACCGACCCACGTTTTTCGGATCCAGTTCGATCATCTTGCGGTATTGTGCGACGGCTTCGTCGAATTTGCCTTGGTAATCGAGCGCATAGGCCAAGGCGTTATAATGCATAGGGTTGTCTGGCTCTAGTGCGATCCCGACGAGGCTCTCTGTAAGAGCCTCGTCGTATTTTCCTTGGAACATGAGAGCGACCGCCAGATGCATATGGGCGTTCGCGTTCTTGGGGTTGAGCTGAATCGCCTGTCTCTTTTCAGCGATGACCTCATTCCCCCTGCTTTGAGCCTTGAGGGCTCTTTTCAGCCGTTCCTTATAAACCGGATGATCGGGCTCAAGATCGACCGCCTTACGGACAGCGACAACGGCTTCGTTAAAACGGTAGCGATCGCTCAGTACCTCGCCAAGACGCGCCTGAAAAGAAGCGTCCTCCGGTTTCATGCGGATCGCTTCCTGGATCATCGCAAAGGCCTCGCTGTAGAGTCCACCGGCGCTGAGAAGACTGGCAAAGTTGCTACGGTAAGAAGGCTCGTCGGGTTTCAGTCGGATGGCCTCGCGGTACTCGGCGACGGCTTCATCGAATTTGTTTTGACTCGTCAACACGATAGCCAAACTATGATGAGCCGAGTCGTGATCCGGCTTCAACCGAATCGTTTCACGCCATTCGACAATCGCCTCGGCATACCGGCCCTTTTTAAACAAGAGCCAGCCGAGCGAGTCGTGTGTACCGACGTCTTGTGGATTTTTTCGGAGCGCTTCGCGGTGGCGTGCGATCTGGATCTCTCGTTCGCGGCGCTCGTGGATGGCATCGGCGCTCTCGCTCGGAGCCTTGGCCATTGGCGAGCTGTCGGGTGTCGCTTCGCGTGGCTCGGCTTTGGGCGCCTTGACCTCCGTTTTCGGCGAAGGCTCTTCCGTATGCCCGCAGCCGGCGAGGGTGACGGTTGCGATGGAGAGGAGTAGTACGAGCGCTTTCATGGGGCCTTTCATAATCTATTCGTCTTCTTCGGCTTCGTGCAATTCCTCGGCGAGTTCGAATTGCTCTTCGGCTTCGGCTTCCCGGTCCAGTTCCAGGAGCGCCTCGCCGAGGGATTCGTAATACCACGGGGCATTCGGCTTGAGCTTGATCGCTGCTCGAAAGGATTCGACGGCTTCGTTGAGCTTGCCCTCTTCGGCAAGAAGTTCGCCAAGCTCGTAGATTAGATCCGGGTCGTTGGGGTTGTGTTCGATCTGCTCTCGAAGGTCGGCGATGTCATCCTCCGCGGTCGGAAAGACAAGCTCTTCGACGGCTTCGTCTTCCACTTCCGGAGCTTCAAGCTCGATGGCGATTTGGAAATGCTTCTGCGCCTCGGCTTGTTTGCCCTGCTTTTGCAGAGCTGCGCCCAGATTGTTGTGCGGCTTCACGAGGGTGGGGCCCAGCCGAATGGCTTCGCGGTAGGCGGCGATCGCTTCGTCGAGCTTGCCTTGCCCTTCGAGCACGATGCCCAGGTTGTTGTGGGACCATACGTAATCCGGTTTGAGGCGGATCGCATTGCGGTAGGCGACGATGGCCTCGGCGGCTTTGCCCATTTCGTTGAGCGCCAGGCCCAGGTTGTGATAGGGCAGAGATTCCTTGGGAGCCAGCCGGATGGCCTGGCGGTAGGCGTCAACGGCGGGGTTGAACTGTTTCGTGCTATAAAGCGACCATCCCAGGTTATTGTGGGACCATGCGTCGTTGGGAATCTGCTTGATCGCCTCGCGGCAGGAGGCAATGGCCTCGTCGTGGCGGCCCTGCTGATGGAGCGTTATTGCCAGGTTCTGATGAGCCTTGGAGATCTTGGGGTCTCGTCGGATGGCTTCGCGATAGGCGGCCGCGGCCGCGTCGAGCTTGCCTTGTTTATAGAGCGACCATCCCAGGTTGTTGTGAGACCATGCGTAGTCCGGGTCCAGCCGGGTGGCCTCGCGGTAGGCGGCGATGGCTTCGTTGAGCTTGCCCTGCCTGTCCAGCGCCATCCCCAAGTTGTGGTGCGCCTTCGAAAAGTCTGGATTCAACCGAATCGCTTCTCGGTAGACGACGATCGCTTCTTCGAACTTGCCTTGTTTGGCTAACGCGCTGCCCCGTTGAAGATGCTCGGTGGCCGCTTGCTTATCCAGTTCGGCGATTTCCGGCCCGCCCCCGGCGGGCAGCATCACGGCGACGACGGAAACGAGTAATAGCAGTAAGTTCATCGGACCTCCTGAATCTTATTCGGCGCTTAATTTTTCGGCGATTGCGTATTCCTCTTTGGCCTCGTCAGTCTTGCCCTGTATGTCGAGGAGTTCGGCGAGATCGTAGTGATGGTCAGGGTCATTGGGTTCTAGTTCGATGGCCTTGCGAATTGCCGCGATCGCTTCGTCCAAGGCGATGGCGTATTCCTTTTCGGCCTCCTCGGTCTTGCCCTGCATTTCGAGGAGTTCGGCGAGATCGTAGTGATGGTCAGGGGCATTGGGCTCCAGTTCGACGGCCTTGCGAATTGCCGCGATCGCTTCGTCGAGCTTGTGTTGCTCGGCCAGTGCGTCGCTCAACATTCTGTATGCGTCGGGGTCGTCGGGAACCAGCTCGACAACCTTTCGGAACGATGCGACCGCCTCGTCGTGCTTGTTTTGCATTTGTAAAATTGGGCCCAGAGTCGAGTAGAGAGAAGGGTTTGTCGGATCAAGTTCGATTGCCTTGCGCAGGCTTTTCTCTTTAATCGCCTGGAGCAAGATCCATCGATATGACTCTCTATTGGGGTCTATCTGCTTTGCCTCGTTGTAGATTGCGATGGCTTCGTCCAGCTTACCCTGGCCTTGGAGAATCCATCCCAGATCTATGCGCGCACGAGCGTCATGTGGATCCAGCTCGATCGCCTTGCGGTACTCGGCTATCGCTTCCTTTATCTTACCAAGATCCAGCAAGACATCGCCGCGACGGGCATGCAGCGCGGCTTTTTCAGGATTTGGCTCGGCCACCGGCGTCTCAGCGCACGCAGATAGAGCAACGGCCGCGATGGATAGGATTAAGACGAGTGTTTTCATGGAGTCTTTCATACCTATTTACGGCGAGCAGCCTCGATCAATTCGAGGGCGATCTTGAGTTCCTTGTCAGCTTCGGCTTGCCGGCCCAGTCTCAGGAGCGCCGCGCCTAGAAGTTGGCGATAGTTCTGATTATTCGGTTCCAGTTTAACTGCTGTTCGATGGGATGTGACGGCTTCTTCAAAATTACCCTCATCGGTAAGGAGAATGCCAAGCCTGTGGTATAGATATGGGGCGCTGGAATCGTGTTTGATCCGCTCCCGAAGCTCGATGATTTCATTCCGATTATTAATACCTCTGGCGATTTTATAATGCTTTCGCGCCTCGGCTCTTTTACCTTGCTTTCCCAAAGCTTTGGCCAGGTAGTTGTGCGGGCTCGCGATCGTGGGATCCAGGCGGATGGCTTCGCGATAGGCGGCGATGGCCTCGTCGAGCTTGTCCTGTTTGTCCAGCGCCATGCCCAGGTTGTGGTAAGCCTTCGAAAAGTCTGGATTCAACCGAATCGCCTCGCGGTATGCGGCAATCGCTTCGTTGAGTTTGCCTCGCTCGGATAAGGCGTTGCCTTCGTGAACGTGCTCGGATGCCTTTTTGGCCTTGGTCAGATCTTCGGCAATTTGAAATTCTTTTTTTGCCTCGGCTTCTTGGCCCAGTTTGAGGAGAGCTTCGCCCAAAGCTTCGTGATACCACGGTTGATAGTTTTTGTGCTTGATCGCTGTTCGAAAGAATGGGACCGCTTCCTGGAGCTTGCCTGTTTCGGCAAGGCGTCTGCCAAGATCGTAATAGAGATCTGAGTCGTTGGGGTTGCGTGCGACTTGCTCTTGGAGGTCGATGATTTGGTCTTCCACCTTCGGAGCATCAAGTTTTCTGGCGATTTCGAGGTGCTTCTGCGCCTCGGTTTGCTTGCCCTGTTTTTGGAGAGCCACGCCTAGATTGCCGTGGGCCTTTGGGAGCATCGGGTCAAGCCGGATCGCCTCGCGGTAGGCGGCAACTGCTTCGTCGAGCTTGCCTTGGTCGTCGAGAGTCGCACCCAAGTTGTAGTGGGCGATCGCAAATTTCGGATTGAGCCGAATGGCTTCGCGGTATGCGGCGACGGCTTCATCGCGCTTGCTTTGAACATCAAACATTATTCCCAGGTTAATATAGGCGCCTGAAAATTCCGGATTGAGCCGAATGGCTTCTCGAAATGCGGCGATGGCCTCATCGGTCTGCCCCTTCGTTTTGAAAACGACGCCGAGATTGTAGTGGACGAGTGAATCTTTCGGGTTCAGCCGGATCGCCTCGCGCCAATGTGTGCTGGCTTCGTCCAGTTTGCCCTGTTGACTTCGCACCGAGCCCATTAAACGGTGAGGCGAGGCTAGCATGGGGTCCAGGAGAGCGGCTTGTTGCCACACAGCGACGGCTTCGTCAAGATTGCCTTTCTTGTACAAAACCGCGCCCCGTTGAACCTGCTCTATGGCCGCTTGCTTGTTTTGCTGTTTGGCGATTTCCGGTTCGCCGCCGGCCGGCAGCATCACGGCGACGACGGAAACGATCAATACAAGAACATTCACAGGACCTCCTGAAACTTATTCGGAGCTTAACTTTTCGGCGATGGCGTATTCCTTCTTGGCCTCCTCGGTCTTGCCTTGCTTTTCGAGGGCTTGGCCCAGGTACTGGTGGTACACGGCGTTCTCCGGTTCCAGCTCGACGGCTTTGCGCAGTTCGAAGAGGGCTTCGTCAAGCTTGCCTTGCTGGCCGAGCGCAGAGCTTAGGTCGCAGCGTCCCTTTGCGAAGTTTGGGGCGAGTTCGACGACCTTGCGAAAGGTCGCGATCGCTTCATCAAGTTTATCGTGCCGGGCAAGGAGGTGCCCCATATCCATGTAGATTGCGACCTTCTTGGGCTCTAGCGTGAGAGCTTTGTTGTAAGCGGCCAGAGCCTCGTCGAGCTTGCCTTGCTCGCCCAGGAGATAGGCCAGATTGTAAAGCGCCAGAGCGAACTGTGGTTTGAGCTTGATGGCCTTTTTGATTTGCACGATCGCCTCGTCCGTTTTGCCCTGTCGATACAGAGCAAAGCCCAGGTTGGTGTAGATCTCGACCACGTTGGGGTCGAGGGCGATGCCTTTGCGGCACGCGGCGATGGCCTCGTCGAGCTCGCCCAAATTTGTGAGGGCCAGCCCCAAGTTATTGTGGGCAATCGCCAGTTTCGGGTGTAGCCGGATTGCTTTACGACACGCTGCGATCGCGTCATCAAACTTTCCGGTATTGTTCAGGGCTAGGCCAAGGTTATTGTGCGCGGCCGCCATTTTCGGATCTAGCCGGATCGCTTCGCGGCACGCGATGATCCCTTGGCTGAATTTGCCTTGTTCGGTGAGAGCGTGGCCTAAATTGCTATGGGCGATCGCGAGCTTTGGATCCAGCCTGATCGCTTCATGGTATTTTTTGATCGCGTCGTCCAGACGGCCCTGCTCGTACAGTGAGAAGCCTTCATTGTTAATCGAAAGGGCCCTCTGCGATTTTTTATTGGACTTGATGTTTACCTTCGCATCGCCGCACCCGGTGAGCGTAACGGCCACGATGGATAGGAATAAGACGAGCGCTTTCATGACCCCCCCTTGGACTGTAGGACTGCGCGAGAGTGGTAGCCATGATACACCGGCCGGGCGGGACGGGCAAAGGAAAATGGTGCGTTGCTGTTTGAGATTTCTTTAGCTGTCATTCTGAGAGAAACGAAGGATCTGGCCTGCATGTGGGAAAGGTAGCGAGCCAGATTCTTCACTGCGTTCAGAATGACAAAGAATTTTTCTCTGTGTCTTCTGTGGTTTAATGCTTTTGGAGCGATGAATGGATGACTGTGTCGAAACCTCAAATTTCGAATTTCTCGGCGCTGCTGGACGCGCTGAGCGATGCGGTGCGCGCGACAAACTTGTTCGAGTCCGTGACCCTCGGCGACGGGACCGATGCGCTGCACCGCTTCCCCGCGTGCGTGCTTGTGCCGGGCGGTACGCAGGCGGTGCGCATCTCCTCCGGCGCCCAGCAGTGCACCTATGTCGTGACGCTGATCCTGGCGGTGCGTTCGGCCGATGCGGCTGGCGACGCGCGTCAACTGCTGGACCTGCGCGCGGCGTTGGAATCCGCGTTGTCCGGTGCGGTCTTTGCCGTGGTGCCGGGACATTTCGATACGCTCGTGGCGCCGTCTGCGGAGCCGACCCGCGCGAAGTCAGCATCCTTCGTCCAAACTGCCGAACTGTCCGTGGCAATGACCACCGCCGAGGAGGCGTAGATGGCCACCACCACGCTAAAGTACGGAGCCTACACCCACCCGCTGATGCCCCGCGTGCGCATCGCCGCCGAGCCGCTGCTCGACGACGGTGGCGCGCGCATCGGCACGACGGAGGTCTGGACGATCGAGGGCGCACTCATCGGCACCGATCAGGCCGACCTGCTCGCGCAGATCGCCGCGTTAGAAGCGGCCTATGCCACCGTCGCTGCTGATTTGATCTTGCTCGCCGCCGACGGCACGACCGAGCTGCGCAAGCTTGCGTCCGCCAGCGCAGTCGCGGGCACACAACCTACACCCATCAAATATCCCGGCGGCGAAGCGCCGGAACTGGCCACACAACGCACCTACGCACTGAATGTAAAGGCCGGATTCCTCTTCGCCGCCGCGGATACCTTTGACGCACGCGAGACAACCACCTTCGTCGTCGCGCAAGACGGCAAAACCACGCGTACCGTCCGCGGCACCTTGACCACCGTCCAGGGCGTGTCCGCCGATGCCGAGTACACCAACGTGGATCCCGGTACACCGCCGGGCTACTTTCGACTGAGTGAGTCCAAGTCCGTCAATGCCGCCGACAACGCGTTGGAGTACGAATTCGTCGACCGCGAATATTTTCAACCGTTCCCGATCGGTGTATTGTCCGGTTCCGCGCAGCGCACCGACGCGGTGGGACCCGACGGCCGAGCGACAATTACGATCGCCGGCGCTTTTACCGGCTCTGGCGCAGCGGCCGCCGCATCCGCGCAAAAGCTGACCGGTGCAGCGGTAATCCGCGAGGCGGTGACGGCCCACGCCTACACCGGCGAGGTGTCCTTTGCCTACGAATACGCCAGCCCCGCCGGCGGCAACGCGGTGGAGCTGGGCGAACAGATCGAGCTGTCCGCCGCGCACACGCGCATCGTCGCTCGGGAGACTCTGGACGGTCCGCCCGTCCTCCAGACCCTGGGCACCGTGCCCGCGCGGGTCGTTCAGTCGGGCCATGCGGTCGGGCGGCGATCGTTCCCAACCTTTGGCCCCATGGCCTTTGCCGCGTCCAACCTGGTCGCGCCGCCGGTGCAGCGACGCATTGGGCCTGGCCCGACCCAGACCGACTGGCGCGTGGAGTGGCGTTACGAATTCGCCTTCCCCTACACGCCGCCCTTCCCCAACCCGAGGACCGCGTAAGATGGCGCGGGTAACCGGCAGCTTTGGTGGACATGCGCTCGACGCAGACGGCGTGCGTTTCGCGCTCGAGTCGGGCATCGCGCCCTCCCGCGGTACGGCGGTGATCGCCGCTGACAGACTCGATGCGCCGGAAATCGGCGACCTGGTGCTGACCCACGGCACCGACACGGTGCGCCTGCGCAACGTGCGCGCGGAGTCCGCTCAAGTGGTGCATGACGGGCGGGGAAAACGACTGGAGTTGGCCCTGGTCGACCGGCGCTGGCGCTGGGCCTACGGGCACATCACCGGAACCTACAATTCACCCTTGGCCAACGGTGTGCCATCGGCCGACCAATCTCTGCGCGCGCTGGCGGCGCGGTGCCTTACCGCGCTGGGCGAGACCGTCTTTGACGTCTCGGCTCTGTCGGCCAATGTCTTTCCGTTCGTCCAATGGGAATTCGCAAGCCCCGCTGCCGCGCTCGAAGCTTTGCTGGGCGGCCGGTATTGCGTGGCGCTCGGCTCCGACGACATCGTGCGAATCTGCAAGCGAGGGGCCGGCGCCGCGCTGCCGCCGGGCGCACAAAGCTTGCGCGCGGCCGGCCGCGCGGTCACGCCCAAGGCCGACGGCTACCGGGTGCGCGGCGGCCGAACGATCCGCGAGGTGACCGTTGAAGATCTGGAGCCGGTGGGGGAGGAAACCAACGGCTCGGTGGTGGCCATTGCGAGCTTGAGCTACGCGCCCGACCCAATGGCCTCCGACGGTGGCTGGGGCGAGGCGGCGTTGCACGGCTTCGCCAACATCGCAGACGAAGCAGACCGGGCACGCGCACAAAAAAGCATCTTCAAGTGGTACGCGCTGCCCTTGGGCTCGGGTCTGCCGATCCTCGACGCTCGGGTCTCCACGATCACCGTGAACGGCCAGCTCTCGCGCCGGTTGCCCCAAGTGAGCGGCATTGAGCATGTCTGGGACGGGCAGACCTGGCGCGCGGATTCTGTGACGCGAGTCAAGGGCGGCTACGCGCTCGACCGAACCCTCGGGCTGGTAAAGTTCCGACGCATGGTCACTCAGGCGGAAGGCAACGCGGCGCAGGGCGCCACCAAGCTGATCGCTGCTTCGATCGACCTGACCTATGCCTACGAACTCAATGGTGGCACGGAAAGTGACTTCTACATATATGACTTCGGCAATACGACCAGCCCCTTGACCGTGGTGCTGCACCGGACGGAGCTGGTCCTACGCCAGGTCGATACCGGCAGTGGCCCGGTAGATCAGAACCGCACGGCGCTGGACGTCGTGGCACTCGCGGTGATTGGGGCTTACCGGGAGAACGAGACCTTCGTCGGCGCCCAGAGCGCGCAATACAACACGATCGTCAATCTCTTCCCGGATGGCGCCATCGAGCGCGTCGCATGGAGTCTGGACGCAACCAGCGGCGCGATGACACACGTGACGCGCAATCCGGCTCGACCGCCGGTGGAGCTGGCCATCGTGTCCGCACCGCTTCCCGTCGCGCGAGACACCGCAGACCCGGCGCAGGACGAACAGGGGATCGGCGGCGAGTATCGGTTGTGCAAAAACGTCAGCGGCTTCGACATCCCCGCCAACAGTTTGGTGGTAGCCAGTGGGTGGGATGCCACCGGTTCAGTGATTACCGTTGACCGATCCGGCTCCGACGAAGGGGGCACGGTCCTGCTGGCGCCCCACAAGATCAAGAGCGGACAGATCGGCAAGTGCTACGACACCGGCACCCACGGCGTGATCTTCGACGCAACCAACCCAGGAAACCCGGCTTCCGACCCGGTGGCGGTGGGCGAACGGCTGGCGCCTCAGACCGACAGCTTCCGCGCGATCAAGTCGTCCACCGGAACCCTGGTAGTGCGTGCCGTGGTGCGCGCGGCCACGGTGCCGGACCCGACGGGCCTGGCCCTGGTCGGGTTCGTCGGCGCGGGCGCAGAGACAAGGGGGATTCGCATTGTGATCGTGACTGATATTACCAGCGGATCCACGGGCGCCTACAAGGTCAAGCAGTGGGGCTCTACCAGCGGCGCCACCGGCGCCGAATTCGACGTGAAAGGACACGCCAGTCAGTACGCGCTCAACGACGTGACTTTCGCGGTGCTCGACGCGGACGGTGTCTGGCAGTTGGCCATGGCGCCCTACGCGCTGTGGGGCTGAGCGATGGCTTGGACATATACTTGGCCGATCGCGCCGAACAAAAAGATTCTGGCCAGTCACGTCAACGATCTGATCGCTGCGTTCAACGAACGACGCTGGGCGGCGATCGAGTACGGCGCGCTCCACGTGGGGGCCACGCCGAGCCGTGCCACGGTCGGTGTGGGCATGAAGTGCCGCGCGCAAACGGTGACCGATCTGCAAAGCGGCATCGCCGATCTTATGGGGTTGACGTTCTATAAGGACGGCCCCGATGGACAGGCGCCGGCGGAGTATCTATTCCTGTCAGACTTATTGACCGAGGCAATCGGGCAAAACGATTGGACGTCGGTTTCGGTCAACGAAAAGATCCACGCCGATGCACTGAACGATATTTACCAGGCGCTGATCTTGCTGGACATGATCTGGATGCACCACAGCCGCGACAACGGCCAGTATGAGGGCATGGGCACGGCAAACTTTGGCATTCTGAAAAGCGCCGGTTGCCCGGTAACGGCGCAAGATTACCTGGACCTGGCGGTGGCCAATGGCGTGGCGAATCCTGTGGCATTCAACACCGGCGGCGTTCTTGACGGAACTTGCGTCTACGATCGGTTTCCCGACACCGATTCCTGTTTCGATTGGCGGTACGGTCTTCCCGGCGTCGTGCGCCATCAAGTCCGGGTGCCGGAGAACCGGACGAACGCGCCGGTGATCGACGGCTGGCGCGTGGACCTGGTGGGCTTTTATAAGTTTTATACCGCGGGCCCCACCGATGTGCCGATCCATTCGAACGCGACCGCCATGACCTTGATCGGCACGGGCACGGTGGAAATGACCGTCCAAGTGCCGCCCAGTTCCGCCGCGGCCTACCGGCAGACCTGTCGTGGGGGCACGGGTGTGATCCCCGAGCACTGGAAGGCCCACGCGCCCGCCGCCATCGCTCACGGCGCGCAGACCCAACGCACGCGCGGCATTCGCGCGGACATTTGGCCCTTTTGTTTTCCCGATTGGACGAGGCCCGCACCATGACGCAGCATTTTCAGCGAATACCAACTACGGGCATCAATCGCATCGAACGCTCGACCGAGCGGTACATGTTCGTGCAGATGTCCACCACCGAATCGGAAAAGACCCAGGAAGACCAGATTGATCTGGGCGGCGGCAACCTGGAGCCGGATACAATGCGGACTTTTGAGCTGAACTTCAGCGACTTTCCGCTGGGTCGCGCGGTCCGCGCGGTCACCGTCGATCTGGACATCGGTCAGGTCGAGAATGCTCACCTGTCGGCGACGAACATTCTGCTGCGCCAAACGGGAGGCGTGGACGATTACGACAAGGAGTTCCCCTGGTACGTGAAGAAAAAGACGGGTGGGACCTGGACGACGTGCGGGTTTCTGCGGGCCGCGGAGCTGTCCGTACCGCCGCTCTCCGCGCGGGGCGGGCAGACCTATCGCACCGGTCATCTGGACGTAAAGAGCGAGGTGGACGCGCCGACAATTTACAATTTCCGGCTCGGTTCGTTGGCCGATAGCTCCGGCTGGCGCGCCGCGCAGGACTTCCTATACATAGAGCAATTCAAGTTCGTTGTGAAAGTGGAGTTTGTCTGATGGCCGACCTGACGACTGCGGATCTGGATAGGATCTTCGACGACCCGGTGTTGCGCAACCTGTGCGAACGTGTCCGGCTTGTGCGAGAACTGACCGCGACGACCGTCGCGCGGCCGGTGTCGCTCCTGCACCGGGAGCTGTTACGTCGTGGGGCCAACGTATCCACAAAACAAGACGTGGACAACGCGCTAAAGGCTGCGATCACGTCGTATCAAGAAGGCATCCGCCGACGCATCCGCGTCCTGTCCCCGCCGTTGCAGTGAACAACAGCGCATGGACCACAGGTTTCGCAGAATGAATCTAGCTTACAAGCATAAAAAGTTTGCGGAGTAGATCCTTCACTGCGTTCAGGATGACATGACAATGTCTGCGGATTTCGTTTTTCGGTCCCCAAAGGAGACTTCATGCTCGAAGTCGCAAAGATCAATACACGATACTTGACCTTGCTCGATGCTAATGGGGCGGCCGTGACCGGCCAGATCGAAATCAACTTCCCCGTCAAACGCGCGGCGAACGAGGACAGCGGCAACGTGTCCGGCGTGATCGGCACGATCGTTGAAGTCGATGCTACCAACCAGCCCGGCCTCTACAAAGTGCCCCTCGACTTGGGCGCGCACCCGACCGGAAAATCATGGCATCTGGA
This sequence comes from Planctomycetota bacterium, assembly GCA_029260815.1. Taxonomy (GTDB): domain Bacteria; phylum Planctomycetota; class B129-G9; order JAJDCN01; family JAJDCN01; genus JAJDCN01. The sequence goes on along the minus strand of JAJDCN010000267.1, from coordinate 3,469 downwards.
GATTGAGCATGACAGCGGCGTCGCGTTCGCGCTCGACGAAGTCTCGACCGTTGCTCTCGCTGACGTCGCACTCGCCCGCAAGGCATTGACGAACCGCCTGGAGCTAGACCCGGTCACGGATGTGATGACGTTGTACGACGATGACGACGCGCCGCTGTTGACGCACACGGTCACCGACAAGGACGGCAATACACTGAGCGTCAGCCCCGGCGTCCCCGCCCGCCGCGGCAAAGGAACGTGATCGGAGGATTTGCTCATCAGCAGGGGCCTAACCTCGCAAGTAATATCCACCTCGCGCATCCACTAATCGCACAACACAAAGCGCTCTGTCATTCTGAGCAGAGCGAAGAATCTGGTCCGTGCGCCATTACCGTCAGCAAGCCAGATCCTTCACTGCGTTCAGGATGACGGAAGAAGAGGCGGAGGATGACGACGGAATCTTACCGTTCGAGAGGAGATAAGCAATGACTCTAATCACACAAGGACTTGGTGGCGGAGGCGGCGTGGCGATGGAGGTGCAACAAACGATTGTTGGAAACGTGTCAGCAACGGCCGTTACAGGCACACTGGCGCCGACATTGACGATCGCGGGCGGACTGGCGGCCGGTGCGATTGCCGGTTTCGTTGCGCCCGACGCGCCGATTTCCGGAACCGTTATCACCGACGAAATCAAAGGAGAAGCCAACTGATGGGTGCCAATGCCATTCAAATGTTCAAAGGGGACGACCGGACGCTGCAATTGAGCGTGACTGGCGTGGCCGATATTTCCGGCGCGACGTTGATGATGACGGTCAAGACCGATCCGTCGTTGCCCGACGCGCAGGCGTCGATTCAATTGTCCACCGCGCAACCGAGCGAGATCCAGGTGACCGGCGCGACCACTGCGACGATCAATCTGGCGCCAGCGCACATGTCCGGCCTGGACGCTCGGGCCTATGTCTACGATATCGAGATGCAGTTGGCCGGCAAGACGCACACGCTGGCCAAGGACGATTTCATTCTGCTCGAAGACGTGACGAAAGGAGTTTGAACCATGGGTGATTACATAGAACAGGGCGCGCTGGGGCTGGCGTTTTTCTTATCCGTGGCCAACATCTGGCTGACCAAGCATGCCCTGGCCGTGATCGAACACAACACCGAGGTGCTCACCGAAATGAAGGGCACCATCCGGGAAAATACCAAGGCCATTCGAGCCATTCTACGGAGATAAATCACATGCAAACGATCCGTTATCAATTCCCAGTCGTCCTTGTCCTTGCGGTGTTGTGCGTGAGCGCCGGTTGTCTGTCGGCCAGCGAGGAGCACAAGCAGGTCTATGCCCTTGCCCACGAGACCGCTGCGGCGATCTACGAAACCGGCACCGAGCCCCACAGCCCCGACGCCGCGATCGTAGTACGAGCTGCGGAGCTGGCGACCACCACGGCCGGCCCACCGGTCCAGCCGATTGCGGCCGAGCAGTTCTCGACCGTGGCAGACGCCGCGGCGGCAAAGGCCGCGTCCGACTTTTGGGGCACGCCCCTGGGCGAGATGGTCGAGTTGGCGCTGTTGGCGGCGGGCTTAAGCGGTTTGGCCGGCGGCCTGAAGCTTTTGCGCAACCGGACGCGGCTGTTCGAGACCGTGGTGGGCGCCATCGACGTGTTTGCCGAAGACCATCCCCGTTCGGCCAAGGATCTGAAGGCCGTGATCGGCGATAAGTCACAGAACGTCAAAGGCTTTGACCGAGCCGTGGATCGTGCGAAGACTGATCCCGGCTCTAGATGAACCAGGGTCAATAACAAAAATGCAGGCTACCAGTCTCCTTCTTGACCTTTAAGCATTTCGTGTGCGGATTTTAGGCGCGAAACGGCCTTCTGCATCTTTTTCTTGCTTTCAGGTGTAAGGACGAGGCGATCCAGATCGGCTTGAACGGTCTTCACTTGTCTTGCAAGGAGTTCGTCCGTTTTGGCCTTTTCTCCAACGATGTGTCGCATTGTGGTAACGCTTCGGTATCGTATTTTCTTGTCGTCACCCTTCTTGATTCCATTGATAAGTGCGCGAAGCGCGGGCTTGCCAATGCGATAAAGTGCGCTCGCCGGATTGAGAATGCCGTAAGGCATGTCCTTCACCCTGGGGCCAATGTACTCCTCTCCGATGACAGAAACCAAATTGTTCGTCACTTCGGAGTTGCCCACTCGCAGTTCACCCAACAAAAAGCAGGCTCTGCCTTTTATCAGTTTGCCCTGAGCATCATTTCCCTCGCTCAGGAGCATGCGGCTCAGTGCGATGGCCTCATTGTTTCGGCGAGAAAGAAAGGGTGAAAATTGTTTCGTCCATTCTTCGGCCGACCCATGGCCGATCGCGGCAACAAGGTTTTCCAAATTGGCCACCTCAGCGGTTTTATTCTCACTGTCCGCCGCGGATGCGCGGGCACCGTCTGCCGCGTACGCAATGCCACACGTTAGGCCCACCACAAGCACCGCCCAGCGGTACATCCAGGCCATTCTCAGCATAGCATTCATCTTCCGTCCTCCTACGTGTGTCCCTGGGTAAGCCTTCTTGTGTACTATCTTACCAATATCGGCATAGGGACAGCCAAACTTCTCCCTACCCAGGACAAAACTTCACGTATCAAGGCACGTTTTGCACGGTTACCTCCATATTAGCGGCCGGTGGAGCATCATCACTGGTGCCGTTTCCAGGGCGGAACGTTGTCGGTTCGATCAAGTCGGTACCATCGATGACCACGAGTTTAAAGCTCAGTACCGTGTCTTCTGTAACCTCAGGGGCGGTAAAAGTCACCTGCTTGCGGTTTCCACCATTGCTTAGCACCACAGCAGGACCTCCCGTTTGCGTCCACTGCCAGTAATACGCACCCGGAACATCTTTTATTTCGTCGTTGTCCGGATCCGTGGCGGTTCCAGTTAAGGTGACGACCACACCTTCATTAACCGTTTGATCGTTTCCGGCATCTGCAACGGGGCTGTCGTTGGGAATATCAGCCTGAGCGTCGGTCAGCTCGGCAGCAAAGCTATCGTTTGGATTTACAGCTGTTGTTGGAGCCATGGCAACGAGTTGCCCGGTCAGCCGAATGGCCCAGGGGGCGTATGGACTGCACCGCTTAAATTCGGTTCCGTCGTGCCAGTGACAGCTCTCTCGAAAATTGATTCGCTCGTAACGCTGGAGAAGAGGATCTTGGAAGCCTGGGCTATCTATCCTGAAAAACCGGTTCGGCGTGTCGTCATTAGGATATTGAGCGTCTTGGACATCTGCGTCCCCGTCATTGGCGTACGTTGACTGCTGCACAGTAATACGAAACTGGGCGCCCACTGCTTGTTCAGCTTCTACAAACTGAAATTCTCTCGCCTGGACCATGTCAAACTTGACACCATTGTTGGAGGGGTTTCCATTAATAAAGTGCGCTGCGCCAAGCCTTGTAGACCAGGTGATGCCCGTCGGGGCAATGTTCCCGCGAGCCTCAACCTTTACGATA
>JAJDCN010000266.1 GCA_029260815.1 Planctomycetota bacterium | reverse complement strand
CGGCGGCGCGCGCGCCTGGGTCCGCGGCCGTATTGGTAAGAATCTTCGATTGCTCTTGGATCAAGTCACGATCGGCTTGGGAGATCGCGCCGGAGGAAACACCGGCACCCGCAACGAGCAGCACAACCATCAAGATTGTATATTGAATAGATGCCTTCAACAGGGGCCTCTCGCTTTTCGAGCGAACACGTTCGGCGGCCGCATCGTGCAGTCAGATTGACAGGTAGGTTCTCGGAACCGAGTATAGCACAAAACCGTTAAGGATCAATGAAAAAAAGGGTTAGAAATTGTTCATTCTTCCGTTTCGGCGAGGAAGTCGAGCACCAGGCGCGTGGTTCGGTCAGGCTGCTCGACGAAGATGTCATGGCCGCTACCGAGCAGCGTTTCGCTGCGCAGGTTGGCCACGCCGGCACGGTAGCGATCTGCCACGGGTTCGATGAGCTCGTCCTGTTCCGCTTCCAAAACAAGGGTCGGACACGAGATCTGCGGCAGCAGGTGACGCACATTGGTCCCGACACAGCCATCGATCTGTTCCAGGATCGTGGACGCTGCAGATTCCCGGGACGCGACGGTTTGGATGATTCGCTCCACGTTCTCCGGGTATCGTGTCCGATAAGCTTCCGACAGGCACAGGGGGATCGTCTTGCGGGCGTAGGCCTCGATCCCCTCCTCTGCGAGAATTTTACGAAATTGGGCAAACCGGGCGACGCGGTCGGGGGCCAAGTGCGGCGAGGTCACCGCAAGGACGAGCGACCGCACTACCGCTGGACGCTGGGTCGCGGCGAGAATGCAAACCGGCCCGCCCATGGAGGCCCCGACCAAGTGGACGCGATCCAATCCCAGCGCGTCGATCAGGCCGAGCAGGTCCTCTGCGAGGGTCTGCGATGTATACGGCCGCGTCCCACGCTCACTCTTGCCGATGCCGCGGTAGTCATAGCGGATCACTTCGTATCGCTTGCCCAGCGCGCGAAAGAAGTAACCCCAGACTCGGTGGTCGGAGCTCAGACCGCCGGAAAGAATCACCGGATCGCCGGTGCCGAAGCGGTCTATATACAAATCTATGTCACGGACTTGAATCGTCGGCATCCCGTTGTCTCTTGAAAGAAAAGATTTCGTCCACTTCGGTCATGCGCAGCAGCTTGGCACACCCGAAGAACAAACCAATCGATACCACCAGCGGAACAAAGACCAGAGCTACCCGCGCGCCCGTGGTATCCGAGCCGGTATCGATGAGCAGGCGGACCCCAAACGCGACTAGACCCATGACACAGGCAATGCCCAGGGTTTTGATGATGGATGCGACAAGCCGCTCATCGAAGGCCGCGCCGATCTGTTTCTCCATCAGGCCAATCAGGACCAGCACTTGGACCGTTCCGGTCAGCGACGTCGCCAGTGCCAACCCCGCCGCGCCCAGGGGGCCCACCAGCAGGATGTTGAGCGTCAGGTTCAAGGCGACCGCCGCGATGGAAACGCGAACGGGTACCCGGGTGTTCCCCGTCGCATAGAAGGCCCGGACAACGATCTGTTGAATGCAGAACGCCCAGATGCCGACGGCATAATATAGCAAACACTCCGCAGTCCGCTCCAAACCATTGCCTTGCGCAAACTGGTCGTAATTGAAAAACAGGTTCACGATCGGCTCGCGCAAAACGACCAGACCAATGGATGCGGGGATCGACAGGAACAACGTAATGCGCAAGGCCTTGTGAAACGCTTCGCGCAACGCGGTGGTCATGTTCCGCGCGGAATAGCGCGAGAACAGGGGGAAAGCCGCTGTGGCCATGGCAATGCCGATCAAAGCCAACGGAAACTGCATCAAGCGGTTGGAGAAGAACAGGACCGAGTTGGCTCCGTCGCCGGCCATCAGCTTGGCGATCAACCGGTCGGCCACGATGTTCAACTGCGTCGGAGCCAGGCCCAGAACGATCGGAAGCATCTTGGCTCCGACCTCCACCAGGCCCGGGTGGCGGAAATTGAAATACGGCCGGATCTGCACACCGGCTCGCAGGACTTGAGGAGCTTGCATAAATAGCTGGATCATGCCACCGAGAATGATTGCCAGGGCGATTCCCACGACCTGCTCGGCCGGGGTCTCACCCATCTGGGGCGCCAGCAGCACCGCACCCCCGATCCAGCAGACGTTGAGCACCACCTGGGCCAAAGCCGGGACGGTAAAGTGACCCAGGGTGTTGAGCACGGCCATCAGCAGGGCGGCCAGGCAGATCAAGAACGTATAGGGCAGCAGGATCTTGATCAGCGTCGCCTCCAGGCGGTCTATCTGAATGTCATCGGAGATCCCGAGGCTTGGAATGAAAGAAGCGAAGATAATGCCAACGATGACGATCACTGCCAGCAGGAGGGCCAACGCGGTGGCCACCGCGGAGATCATATCCCAGGCTTCTTTGCGCTCGCCCCGCTCCAAGTACCGAGAGAAGACCGGAATGAAGGCCGCAGAGAGAGCCCCTTCGCCGAACAGACGACGAAACAGATTTGGAAGCGTGAAGGCGATGACAAAAGCATCCCAGACCGTGCCGGTGCCGAACATCCGAGCGCACAGATGGTCTCGCACCAACCCCAGCACCCGGCTGATCAAGGTGAACAAGCTGATGATTCCGGCGGATTGTATAAAGCTTCGTCTAGCCATCGTCGATTCCAAAACAAGCGATTATAGAGCATCGCCCACGCGGTGCAAATTCAAACTCCCACCGGCACCCGCGCATCGGCGTTGTGGCGAGCCCACGACTTGTAAAAGTTGAGGACCGATAATGTCGATGAATCTACATAGGCGCCTCGGCGGAAGGTCTGCGCCCCACCGAGGGTCAAATCGTGTACGCTCATGGAGAATGGAAAATGCGTAACCTCTACCTTCTGCTGGCATTAACTCTCCTCATGGCCCTTGCCGGCCCGGCGGCGGCCACCGAACCGTCCTGGGAGATGATCCAGCGGAAGGACGGCACCCGGCTGGTCGGCACCGTGACCGATGCGACCAACCAAACTTATCAAATCACACTCTTCGGCCACACTCAGGCGGTCCATTTAGAGGACATCCTGACGATTCATGCCCGCGCCAACGACTTAGACGCGGGTGACTACCTGGTGACCGAAGCGTATCGAAGTCTTTCCCAGGGCAACCCGGAACGAACGATGCTGCTGCTCAAGAGCGGCCTGCGGCTGCTGCGCGATTACGTACCGACTAGTGACAAGGAGATCGCGGCGCTCAACGAAGCGACCGGACGCGGCTACCTGCTGGGCGGGCGCCTGTTCATCGATCACAATCAATTGGAAAAGGCCCGAGATTCCTACCGCCATGTCCTCGTACGCTATCCGAAAACCCAAGCAGCCGTGGAAGCCCAGGCGCGCGTGGACTTCATTGTCGGAGAAATCGACCGAAGAAAGCAGGCCGCCGCTCGGAAAATGTCGGGAAATCTCAGTTGGAGCGACCTGTTCGATCAGGAATTCCCGGCGACGGACGCCAAACTTGTCAAGTCGGCCTCGAAAGAGACCACGGCGGTAAAGATCGCAGCGAACCCACCGGTGACCAAAGTTGGCCTCATCCGGCCGGTCACCGCCACGCCACCGGCAACCGAGCCCCAAACGAAGCCGGAGTCTCAGGTGCCCGCCGAGACTCAAACAAAGCCGGCGTTGCAGACGCCCCCTGAAACTCAAGTGAGTGCGCTTTCAACGGTGCGCGACACTGTACACCGGTGGATGCCTCTATCTGCGGGGAACTGGTGGACCTATCGGCTGGGCCACACGGAAGAGACCCTTCGCATCGATTCGGAGATGGCTCAAGGAGAGCAGGTCATTTTCCAGGTGACGAAAACGGTCTCCCGCAACGGGAAAACGGTAACCGAACACGGGGAATGGATTCTCTCCACGGGCGGGCTGTTCCGAAAATTCGGAGATCGAAACGAACCACTTCTGGTTTTCCCCATTGATCTGAAAGAGGACGGAATCTATAATACGACAGCGACCGAAGGCAACACAACTCTGTCTTGGCGTTACACGGCGCAGGACGCTCAAGTCGAGTTTCCCGAGCGCCTGCAGGCCAAGCGTCGGGCCTTCACGGGCTGCCTGGATGTACAGATGAAATCCGTCATCCAGTTAAGCGAGAAGTCGAAGATTCAAGTCCTGTCCAACAGGTATTACGCTCCCGGCATCGGGCTGGTCAAGGTCTCCCTGACCGGTGACGAGCAAGGCGAAGGCAAACTGCTTGTGGACTATCAGATCAAAGGAGACGAGCCCTGAAACGCTGGATCGCCTACATCTGCATACCACTGGTTCTTTCCGGCTGCAGCAACCTGACGACCTTGTTCCAGGGGTCCGGTTGGGTGCAGTCGGGCCCATTGAAGACTGACCACGAAGCGCTTTGGAATACCGTGCAACAGGAAGTCCTTACCGGAATCCCTTACAATTGGAAGATCGCCGAAGAGGATAAAAAGAGCGGCGACTTGATTACTCATTGGGTCTATCGCAATGGCGCCCACTCTACGACCCGCCGCCGACTGGAGGTTCAGATCGGTCCGATCGATGGCGGATACAGGGTTGAAGCTCGCGTGGAAGTCGAGCGGGTCTTCCCTTCCTGGAAATTCGACGTCAATCACAAAGAAGACGCGGACTGGGATTTTTACCAGTATGACGGCCAGACGGCAGGCTCCCTGGTGGATTTCATCGCGTTGGAATTCATAGAGTAGCGACAAACGCTGCTTTGATGCGCAACTTCTAGCGTTGCTTCAGGATCCTCGCCACAATTTCCTCTTGGACTTCTTTCATGACGCGCGCCTCTTCGGGAGCCTGATCGTCGTACCCGGCCAAGTGTAAGGCGCCGTGGACTGCGTACAACAAGGTCTCGGATGCAACCGATTTGCGCCGGCGCTTGGCCTCCCGGCGGGCGGTCTCCACGGAGATCACGATCTCGCCGATTACCTGCCCTCCTCGGCATTCGCCGTCCGCGTCGGTCAAAGGAAAGGTGATTACATCGGTCGGTTGCGGGTCGTTCATGTACAGTGCGTGGAGTCGCGCGATCTCCTCGTCGTCAACCAGCGCCACGCTGACCTCCGCCCCTTTCTCCCGAGCCGGTCCATGGTCCTTGAGAGCCGCGCGAATCCCTCGTCGTAGCAGGGTTGCGTCCACCTTGGCGATCGTCTGTTGATTGGAGATCTCGATGATCATTCTTCGGATCCACTTCGCTTCGCAGCCCGATCATAGGCATCGACGATCCGCTTGACGATCGGATGGCGCACGATATCGGTCGCGTCCAGGGACGTGATCGAGATGCCTTCGACCTTTTTGAGCAGGCGCAGGATGGTTACCAGTCCCGAGGTCGTCTTGTCGGACAGATCGATCTGCGTTACGTCGCCGGTGATCACCATCTTGGAATCGTTGCCCAGACGGGTCAGGAACATCTTCATCTGTCCGCCGGAGGTGTTCTGCGCCTCGTCGAGAATGACGAACGCGTCGTTGAGCGTTCGGCCGCGCATGTACGCGAGGGGCGCAATCTCGATCAGGTCGCGCTCGATGAATTTCTTGATCTGTGTAAATTCGATGAACGCGTTGAGGGCGTCGTAGAGCGGACGGATGTAGGGGTTGACCTTCGCCTGGACATCCCCCGGCAGGTAGCCGAGTTTCTCGCCAGCCTCCACCACCGGGCGGACCAGAACAATCTTCTTGACCCGGTCAGTCCGCAGCGCCGCCACCGCCATGGCCACCGCCAGGAACGTCTTCCCGGTTCCGGCCGGCCCAACGCAAAAGGTCACCGCGTGCTCGTCGATGGCCCGCATGTAGGCCCGCTGACCATCTGAGCGCGGCTCCACCAGCCAGCCGGTCTTGCCGTTGGGCTTGGGCAGCCCGTTGGCTTCGCCGTTGAGCAGTTGCTGGACGTCGGTCTTGTACAAGCGTCCATGCTGGCGGGCCAGATCGATCATCTGGTCGATCGCCGCGCAGGCCTGGTCCACCGCTGCCTTGTCGCCTTCCAGTTTGACGATGGAATTACGGGCCACGATGCGAACACCGAAATTGTCTCGAACGAGTTTCAGGTTGACGTCGCGGGAGCCGAAGACCAACCGAGCCTCTTCCGCATCTGCAAGTTCGATAATCTGTTCCAAACGATCTCCAATCCAAACAAAACGCGCCGACCCCCACGGCCGGACCTTGGCCATTATACGCCGGTCGGCGCGATGCGCAAGCCTGGATGCACCCGCTTAGGAGCCGGTCTGCTCCAAATGAGAGATCGTCTCGCTCAGGGATTCAATTTTACGTTGAATGGCGCCTGTCTTTCGGTGCAGCACAAAGGCGTAGGCGAATATCGCACCCCACAGAACCAGGTAACCCAGCACCATGTACTGGCTGGTATCTGTGGCACTCGCGGCGGCCAGCAAAGCGATCATAGCGCACGCTCCTTCATTTCGTTTAAAAGCCTGGCGTCTTCGATGTCTTCCAATCGCTGGCGCATCGTGTCCGCACGCGCCGAGAGCATCTCCAGCCGCAAGCGCAAGAGGAACAAAAAGAAATACAGCAAACCGAAGGTGATCATGCTCAGCCGAAGAGCCGGCCGCATGCCCCCGCCGGCCAGGTCAACCGTAATTGGGTGGATCGTCTTCATCGTCCGCGTGGAAAAGTAGACGATTGGCACGGTTAAATAGCTGATAATTCCGTACACGGCCATGAACCGCGCGGAGCGGGAGCGGTCTTGTACGTTGGCCAACCCGAGTATCAGGTAGGCCAGGTACATGAACCACATCACCAGGGACGTAAACAGTCGCGGCTCGTCCCAAAGCCACCATTGCTCCCACGTGCTTCCTCGAGCCCAGATGGACCCGGTTGTCAGGACCAATGTGCAGAACAGCACGCCGATCCCCGCGGCCGAGCGGGCGGCAACGTCGTACTTCTCCCGGCGCGTCGCCAGAAACAAAATGCTGCAAACCAACACGGTGGTAAACGCCAGGACTGTTGCGATGGCGCTCCCCACATGATAGTAAAACACCTTTTGGACCATCCCCATCGATTG
>JAJDCN010000265.1 GCA_029260815.1 Planctomycetota bacterium | reverse complement strand
TGCCGGCTCGAAGTCGTCGCTCATGCCCATGGACAACTGCTCTAGAGCCACCGATTCCGCAGACGATACGTCTTCAGCAATCCGCCGCAGCGTTGCGAAGTATTCGCCGCAGGCCTCCGGCGACGCCCCGTAGGGCGCCATGGTCATCAGCCCATCCAACTGGATCGCCGCGTGTGCCTTTACTGCCCGCACCGCCTCGGCCACCGCCTCCGGCGCGAAGCCCTGCTTGGCCGCCTCGCCGGTGACATTGACTTGCAGCAACACTTGCTGGTTCAGCCCCAGCGCGGCCGCCCGCCGATCGATCGCCGCCGCCAGGTCCAGCGAAGCCACCGAATGGATCCGCTCGAACCGGCCGACCACCTTGTTCACCTTGTTGGTCTGCAGCCGGCCGATGAAGTCCCACCGGCAGTCGGAAAACCGCTCGACCTTGCTCAGCGCGTCGGGCACTCGGCTCTCGCCAAAGTGCGTCACGCCCAGCCCCTGCAGCGCCGCGACCATATCGGCCGAGACATTCTTGGTCACCGCCAGCAGTCTCACGGACTCCCGATCCCGCCCGGCCCGCGTGCAAGCGTCTGCGATCCGACCCTTCACCGAATCCAAGTTATGCGTAAGTCTAGCGACATTCACCTGTTCAGACGCTTCTTTCATAGGCCAATGATACCACAGATCCCCCGTCGGGTCAACGGCCCCGCGGCCCCCAGCGTTGACAGCCGCCCCGCAATATTGCAGGATGAGGCAACCCAGGAGGGAGCCACGGGCGTGGCGCCCGCGGCGGAAAAGAAACAGACGGATGAAGTACGCGGCGTAGTACAGAGGTAGCAGAATGAATCGAAAAGCGGTCTTGGGTATCAGCATTGCCGTTGTTGTGCTGGGTTGCGTGGCTTGGTGGCTTTCCAGCCGTAGCGCGAACATGGAGAGCGGCATGATTCGGCAGACCGGAGACTATCCCTCGCCTTCTGGAAGATGGGTGTTGAAGGTTCGCAAAGCGGAGAAGGCCCTGCGGCCTTACTGGATCGAAAATGTCGAGACGCAAACGTCATTTAAGTCCGATCGCACGCTGTCGGACGCGATGCGCTGGGGCCTTTTATGGGAGGGCGACACACGGCTTTGGTGCTACAGTGGTGACATCGGCACGTGCGTCTGGACGCTCGATGACAAGGACGTGTGGACCCAACACTGGGGGCCTTACGATCAGAAGTTTTATCAATCCATGCCGACGGAGGTATTCGACTACTTACCGCCCAACAAGAAGCAAAAGCTGATCGCCAAAGGCTGGACTCCTGCGGCCATCAATGAGAAGTAGCAACGAACGCGGCATTATCATTATATAGAAAGGAAGGACGTCATGGGCGCAACGCCGAAGATATTAGCCTTTGCGGGGAGTACCCGGAAGGATTCCTATAATAAGAAACTGGTCCGAGTCGCAGCGGCGGGTGCGCAGGCAGCCGGTGCAGAAGTGACCGTGATTGATCTCGCGGAGCTGCCGATGCCGCTATTCTGCGAAGACCTGGAAGCGGAACAGGGCCCGCCGGAGCACGCGGCGACGTTCAAGCGCTTGATGCTCGACCACAACGGCCTGCTCATCGCCTCGCCGGAATACAACAGTTCCATCGCGCCGGTGCTCAAGAACGCCATCGACTGGGCCTCCCGTCCTGCTGAGGGCGAGGGATCTCTGGCCGCATTTGCCGGCAAGACCGCCGCGATCATGAGCGCCTCCCCCGGCGCGCTGGGCGGCCTGCGCGGGCTTGTGCACCTGCGCGCGATCCTGGGCAACATCGGCGTCCTCGTCTTGCCGGACCAGATCACCCTCCGCCAGGCCTACGACGCCTTCAACGACGGCGGCACGCTAAAGGAAGCCAAGCGCCAAACCAGCGCCGAAGCCCTCGGCGCGAAGCTCGCCGAAGCCATGAAAAAATTGGGAGGCGTCTGAGCCTTCCTTTTGCGTTATCGCGCCCTCTGCCGTCATCCTGAGCAACGCGAAGGATCTGGTTTGCGTGCAGAAAAGGTTCGCGGGCCAGATTCTTCGCTGGCGCTCAGAATGACGAAATAAGATAATGCCGTAGGTACACACTCGACCGCACTCACTCCTGACCGCCTCATGGAGGAAGTCTTGTGAAAACCGTAGCCTATCGAATCACCGTTCTTGCGTTATTCTTTGCGCTCGCCACGCCGTCGGCGCGGGCTGAGATGCGGATGTCTTTTGATCTGGACCGTGCAACCCATCGGGCAGCTCTCATCGTGGAGGGGGAGTACCTTGGAGGCGGGCGCATCAAGATCTCCCGCATCTTCAAAGGCGATTCGACGCTCAAGGAGGTCGCTTCGGTCAAAAACCCCGATACGGAATCTCAAAAAGGCGAAAGGGCATTTCCGGGAAACGTAATCTTCGGGGACTGGCGTAATAAACAACGTCCGCTGAAAACAAAGCACCTCATCGCCTTTTTGTTCGCAGACAAAGAGGGCTACCGCATGGTTTCTCCGTACGTTCTCTGGATAGACAAAGAGAACAAGGTTCTCCAGTACTCCGTAGGCGGTTGGAATTATCAGCTTCAAGAAAGCTACAAGTATGCCACGGCAGAGGCTCTCTTTAAGGATCTGGGTCCGTCTCTGGAGCGCGCCAAGCGTTACGATGAAGTCTTGCAGATTCCGGAAGGTCCGAGGCGCATGGAGGCGCAGATCACATTTTTTGCATCGCTGGTCAAAGATGAATCCGAGGTCCAGCGATACGGCCTGCGTGCGCTGTTCCCCATGTGGTATTACTATGGCGCGCTTTACGAAGCGTTTCGCGATTCTCCAAAAGAGGCCACGCCCGTTTTGCTCAAGCGACTCGAAAGCGCAAAGCGGCCCTACGATCGAGCGCTGTGTCTGAGATTCCTTCACGCATCCAATTTGTACGCAGCTCCCGGCCTTCGCGAGATCGCCCGAAAACATATAAAGTCCGGTACAGGGTTGGTCCGGGCGGAGGCCTTGCGGCTGCTCTTCCACACCGGCTTTGATCGGGACGACGTGATCCGGGCGCGCGCGTTCCTGCTGGACGACGACGATGCCATTGTGGGTAGTGCTGCATTGTTTGCGAATGGAGATCCGGGTGCCGCGGTGAATCTTATCCGGGCGATTACGCGGCGGTCTGGCAGGAAAGAGAACGCTCAAATGCGCCACGAGTCCATCGAAATCCTTGGAAAGACGCGCAGCCCGAAAGCCGCACTGTTTCTTCTTCAGCGCCGCACACCGGACGGCAAGGAGTTGTCCCATGACGAGTGCCAAGCGCTTCGGCGGACAACAGGCCTCGAGTGGCGTCCGGGTAACCCGCAGTGGAAGAAGTGGTATAAGAAGGCCAAACCGGTTTTCGAGATGGACTTCAACCTCGATAAGCCGGCCGATGTAACGCGCTTCGTCAAGGTATATAAGGAAGCGGATGCCCAGACTCGAATATTTCTGGCCGGTCATGCGTTGTGGCCGGAGCGCACGAAGACCGGGAGCCATTTCGAGAAGCTTTTGAATTCCGAGAACCCGGCCGAGCGTGAAGTTGCTGGTGAAGTGCTTGCCCATATGCTTATGCACCAGCGCCTGTCGCCCGAGTTGGGAGCTAAGGTCTTCAGCGCGTTGTGGAGAGCAACATTAGAGTGGGACGAGTCTGACGATGTGATCGTGCAAATCACGCCATCCGTTCCATACGGCGGATGGGGAAGCGAGGGGAAAGCTACGACTCGGCTTTTCATGAACGCAAAGCAGGTCTATCAAGGGAAGGACGCGCATGTGCGGTGGAAGGGTTCTCAGCGGCTACATGCGCACCTTCCGTCTAACATCGTTCCCGCGCTGAATGAACTCGGATTTCCGCTCGATGCTGAAGTCACCGTGACCGCCACCAACTGGTATCACACGCAGACCTACTGGACCGCCACGGTGCAGACCAACGCCCTGTGGGCCAAGTTCCAGCCAAAGGACAGCTGACGCTGTCTTCGAGCTGTTCTGTTCATCACGTGATAGGTATCATTGTGTGATGCTTCTTAGCTCTTTTTTAAAACCGCTTCAGGGGATCCGGTTGGGCAGGGGCTTTCCGGCGAAGAAGTCGGCGATGTTGCTTAGAGTGGTCCGGGCGATGTTGTAGAGAGCCTCGGCGGTGAAGAAGCCTTGGTGCGCGGTGATCAGTACGTT
>JAJDCN010000264.1 GCA_029260815.1 Planctomycetota bacterium | reverse complement strand
CAGCAGCGCCGCAACGCAGTTGTCCGTTGTTGGGTTCGCCACTTTGGGAGCCAGAGGAAATTCGTTGCGGTGAAGCCATCGCTCTTCGGGCCGCCCCCAGCGCAGGTAGATCGACCCGGAGAATCCGCCGTTTCTGCCATCCCAGCCGTGAATAGTGAAGTTCATCTTGCGCGCGTCGGGCAATTTGCCCAAGTCGAGTGTCACCACACCGTTTGCGTCCAGGCGCAGCGCGCGCTCCTGCATCTCGAATTCCTTACCGGAGATCGGGCCCACCGACGGCGCGCGCGTGATGTCGCGACTGGTCACGCGGTAGCTCCGGCCGACGCATTGGACCTGCAAGGTGACCTGCTGCCCGGGCAGGGCCGGCAGGAACCATCCGCCGCTGTATCTACTCTGGCTGACAAAGCTCGCGTCTTCAAGCGGCCGGAAGGGCTGCCCATCCACTGACGCTCGGAGCGTCGACCGCCCCTCCACCACCTGGAACTGCGCCAGTTCGATCGGTTCGGCGCCCAGCGCGCGCAGCAGGTCCAGCGCCGGGCTGTTGGCCGCCTGCCGAAGCTCCCGCGCTTTGGCTTCGACCAGCCAGGGCTCAAGGCCTGCCGCAGCCGGCGTGGCTCCCGCAATTGCGTCCGGCGGGTGCAGGTCGCTTTTCGGCACCAATCGGTCCCGCGTCATGACGAGATCGTAGCCCTTCCTTCTTAACTCGTATTCGACCGAAACATCGATCATCGTTTCTCCGGTGGGATGGGCCGACTGCTCCGAACTGAAGTGAGGCGACGCGCTCACGAACAGGTTGACCGGCCCAACGCCCTGCACCTGCAGAACCTTGTCCGGCTGAGCCATCTCTGAAAGCTGAGATGGAAAGAGACCAATTTTTACCTGTGTCTCTTGGGCATTGGTGGCCGCGCCACGCCATGAGAGTCCATCGACGATATCCAGGGAGCCCTGTCGGATCGACCACCCGTCAACCTCAGTCGACACCGGCCCTTCCCAGGCGCGCAGGACCCATTCATGTTCATCATCAAGGGAGGGTTGCTCTCGAGAACGGCACCCGGTCGCCGCGCTCACGACGAGCATCACGAGCAAAGAGATAAGAGCGGCCGAGTTCAGAGACTTCTTCACAAGAACCTCCGTATGTTCACGCAAGCGCGGCTAGGTCGGCTCGATTGCATCGCCGGGCTGGAGGACACCCTCTTCGAGCACGCGGAAGTACAGGCCCGCACGGCCGGCCCGCGCGAAGCGTTTGACGATGCCCATGTCGCCGAAGCGGATGCCCAGTTTGTAACACGGCTGGCGCGGTTGGGTGACCTCCAGCAGCGCGGTGCCGATACGGAAGCGGTCGCCGACGTTGACCGTCGACTCGTCCAGCCCACGGGTCGTCAGGTTCTCGCCGAACATCCCGTTGGGCAGATCGTCGCGGGAAAGCTCGGCGCGCCAAAAATCGTAATGTTCCAACGCATAGGAATAGACCGCCTTATTGAGGCCGCCGTGGACAGCCAGATCCGCCTGCTCGTCCCCCGCCAAGCCAAGCCGATGCACCGCCACCTGCCCGGCCACCGGCTCCTTAAAGATCCCCGTCGAGACCGTCCGGCCCTGCCACTGGACCTCCCGAGCCTTGGACACCTGAATCGATTTAATTGTCGCCATGGCGCCCTTAAGAGTAAGCCCATTGATTCTTGAAACGCGGACTTTCCGGAGAAGGTCTCCTTCATTGATAATAGAGCATAGCTTCGCCGCGGAAACAAAGGCTTTTCCGGACCACCGGGGCGGCAGGAATACTCTTTGGGTAGTTTTGACTGAGTGGGCCTGCTCGCGACTGTGGTGAGCAGGCGATGTGGGTCGTCGTATATCGATAGACTTGTAAAACTTAGAACGGTCCGCGACACCCAATCGAAATCTTTTCAGAAGTTTTGGGAACTAATTGCCAGCACACACGTCTAATAATTGATTTGTGCAAAGCCAGAGGCCGCGGTTGCTGAAGAATCTGTAGCTGGAGATCTCTCAATGAAACGGTCATTTTTACGAACGATGTTGACGATCGTCCTTCTTTCCTTCCTGGCGGGCGGAGCGTCGGCACACGGAACGCACCACGGCTCGCCGGATGCGCAAAAGGCTGCCCGTCCGCTAGAACCTAGTCCTTCTCTGCGATTTCAGTTTAGGGACGCCATCTGGACTAGAGACATAGACGCCGCGCTCAAGATGCTTCGAGAGCACCCAAAACTAGCCGTTATCCGGTTAGGTTTCTACTCTCTTGAGACGGCGCTCCCGCTCGCCGTTCACGTGAATTCTCTGGAGTTAGTGGAAGCCCTCTTGAAGGCCGGAGCCGACGCGAATCAAATGATGGCTCCAGGCTTATCCATCTTTTCGCCCTGCCTTCGGCATGCCTGCGCAAACGGCAACGTGAAAATAGTGGAGGCTCTGCTCAAAGCAGGGGCTCGGGTGAAAAACGATGATGACGACTCGATTGCGCCAATGCATCTGGCAAGCAAAGGTGGGCATGTCGAGGTGATGAAACGGCTTATCGCCGCGGGTGCCGCAGTCGATGTAAAAACAAAGAATCAAGAAACGCCACTGCATTATGCCGCTCTTTCGGATAATTCCGCAGCGGTCGAGCTCTTGTTAGATCACGGAGCCAAATTGGATACCGAAACAAAGCGGGGCGTGCGACCGATCCATGTCGCGGTGGCTCGAGGCCATATTCAGACCTATGCGTTGTTGATTCAAAGGGGAGCGGACGTTACACCGGACCCGTATAAGCAAACCTTACTTCACTATGCGGTAGGCGGTTGTGCCCTTGAGTACGGTCGCGCAGAGCCTAGAAGAGAGATGGTTCTCCGCATTATCGGCGACGGGCTTTCTCTTGATGCCCGCGACTCGAGCGGCAAAACGCCTCTGTTTGGAGCCACGTCTTCGGAAATTATAGATCTCCTGCTACAGTTTCGGGCGGACCCGAACGCCACGGACAGCGATGGACTAAAACCAATCCACCTTATCTCAAATCGTGCAAGCCCTGCGGCTCTTCGGCGTTTGTTGAGAGAAAAAGTGGACGTCAACGCGAAAGACAACACTGGCCGCACACCGTTGCACTACTACGTCCACAACCCGGAGATTGCACGCGTACTCATTGAGGCGGGAGCCGATGTGAATGCCAGAACAAAGAATAATGAAACCCCGTTGCAGATGTGGACAGGAGGATTCCAGCCCCGCGTTGCACTCGTGCTGTTGGAGGCGGGGGCCAGCAGCGCAGACACGGCGGACTTAAGCGGACGCACACCGCTTCACCGATATAGTGAGATGCGCCCCGGCAGCTACGGCGTGGACGCCAAATATAGAGAAAAACTGCTTATTGCACTGATCCAAAGAAAAGCCTCGGTCAACCAAAAGGATAACCGGGGACGCACGGCCCTCCACATTCTGGCCGAGATGACTTTATATAATGAGCACGCACTGAGCAAGAAACTGCTGGATGTGCTCGTAGAACATGGAGCCGATGTAAAGCTTGTAGACAGTAAAGGAAGAACCGCTCTTGATCTTCTGAAAAAGAATCCCCAGACCGAGCTCGCCGACTATTTAAGCAAAATTTCGAGCGATTAAATTGGTTTCGTCAGCCGAATGAAAAGCGCTTCGTGTACACGTCAGGTCCGACGGCGCGCACGTATGCTCTTGTGGAACCCGAAAAGAGCCGGCACATGCCCAGGCCACCCTTTTTAACTTCCAAATGTCCTCTATGAAGTAACCAGGCGGTAGATCCAAGATTTTGCACGAATTCGATCGCGATCGGCCACT
This sequence comes from Planctomycetota bacterium, assembly GCA_029260815.1. Taxonomy (GTDB): domain Bacteria; phylum Planctomycetota; class B129-G9; order JAJDCN01; family JAJDCN01; genus JAJDCN01. The sequence goes on along the minus strand of JAJDCN010000264.1, from coordinate 15,619 downwards.
ACTATAAATAGACCACTCAACCACCAGTCTTGGGGGCTTTTGCCATGAGAAGAGTTGGAATCGGACTCGGGGTCATGCTTGTGTTGTTCGGTGGGATCGGGGCGATGCGCCCTGTGGTCGCGTGTGCTCAGAACGAGCGAGTGCCAGACCTGCGCGATATGCCAAAGTTCGAGATGAATGTGGATGAGGTGAGGCTTCTTCTCCGTGCGGCCGGCGGATGTTGTTGTTCATGCGCCAATGTAATACAGCAGCCGAACAGGGCTTGGATGCTTGAAAAGCTGCACGCTCCCAGGCTCAACGACGATGTACACAATGCCGAGCCGGAAAAAGATTTCGATGTTACCGGCATAAAGATGCTGGGCATCCGCATTGGCGAGCCGGGCCCGGCGTTACGGGCGCACCTGGGCTTAAAGGAACATGAAGGGATTCTGGTCGACCGCGGGCACGACAAGAGCATCGCGAAGAAGCTGGGCATCGAACAATACGATGTGCTAATGCGCTTCTCGGGAGAGGCGATCAAGAACCTGGAACATCTACGCAAGATGATCGCCGACGCGCCATTCGAAAAAGAGATCGAGCTCACCCTGATTCATCGCGGCGCCAGAAAGACCGCGAAGGTCGTCTTTGCAAAGGGGCTGAAGAAGCTGGAGTACTGAGGCTCCACGTTTAATAAAAGCGTAGATTTCTCTTGACCTTCGGTGGAATGTCGTGTATGATACTGGACAAATGGTATGATCTCGACCGCTGTCGGGAACTGGGGAAAATGGTCATGGTTAAACGCGCGTCTTGTGCGATTCTCGCCGCTTCTCTTTACCTATCTTTATGTGCGCTGCCTGTCTTGGGGACTGAGCTGACCGGCACGCTCAATCTTGCGGACATGGGCGTCACTTGGGAAGGTGTCACCTTTACCGGTATCGATGCAAACGATTTTTCCTTCAGGATCTCCAATGCCGGAGATATCAATGGGGACGGGATCGACGACGTACTCATCGGAGCGAACCAGGCTGACCCGAACGGCATAGACGACGCGGGTGAAACTTACTTGGTTTACGGACGTAGCGGTGCCTCGGCGCTTTCCGGCACGTTTGATCTGGCCAACGCCGACGTGACCTTTAATGGCATCGGCCCGGAAAATAATGACTTCTCCGGCACTACAGTTTCCAACGCCGGCGACGTCAATGGGGACGGGATCGATGACTTGCTCATCGGGGCATTCGGAGCCGACCCGAGCGGCAATAGCAGCGCAGGGGAAACCTATCTGGTCTACGGCCGTAGCGGCGCCTCGGCGCTTTCTGGTGCGTTTGACTTAGCCAACGCCGACGTGACCTTCAACGGTATTAATGCGGGTGACTGGTCCGGCAACAAAGTGTCCAACGCGGGAGACGTCAACGGAGACGGGATCGATGACATCCTTATTGGTGCGGTACTCGCCTCGCCAAACGGCGACACGGAGGCCGGCGAGTCCTATTTGATCTACGGCAAGAGCGGCGCGGGGGCCTTGTCCGGCACGTTCGACCTGGCCAACGCTGACGTCACCTTTCAGGGCATTAACAGCGGTGACAACGCTGCTACCGTTCAAAATGCAGGGGATATCAACGGCGACGGGATTGATGATCTGCTCGTTGCGACGATTCGGCCAGACCCGAACGGTAACAATGACGCAGGAGAGACGTACTTGGTCTACGGAAAGAGTGGTGCGGGGGCTCTTTCTGGAACCTTTGACTTGGCCAACGCCGATGTCATCTTCCAGGGGCTCGACGCGGATGACTTTTCCGGCTGGTCCATTTCCAACGCAGGCGACGTCAATGGCGACGGGATCGATGACTTGCTTATTGGGGCGGTCGGGGGCGACCCGAACGGCAACAACAACGCAGGGGAAACCTATCTCGTCTACGGTCGCAACGGCGCCGGTGCCCTGTCCGGCATTTTCGACTTGGCCAATGCCGACGTGATTTTTCAGGGGATCGACGAAGAAGACAACGCCGGCAACTCTGTTTCCAATGCCGGCGACGTCAACGGCGACGGAATCGATGACATCCTCATTGCGGCCCACCATGCCGATCCGAGCGGCATCGACCTCGCCGGGGAGACCTATCTGATCTATGGCCGCAGCGGTGCGGGTGCCCTATCCGGTACGTTTAACCTGTCCGACGCGGACGCGATCTTCAACGGCATCGACGCCTCCGACCAATCCGGAGCTCCCATCTCCAATGCCGGCGACGTCAACGGCGACGGTTTCGATGATTTTCTCATTGGATCATTTCGTGCCGAAGTAAACGGCAACATCCAAGCTGGCGAAAGTTATCTGGTCTATGGCAACAACCTGCTCGTCCCCGAGCCGGGGACCCTCGCGCTGGTGGGCATAGGTGTCGCAGGCCTTGCAACGCGAATTCGCAGGGGAAAATCGTGCAATTAAGAAAAATCCAGTTATTCCTCCAACAAGTTCTTTCCCCGTCGCGTGCGCACGCATTTCTTGCCGCGTTGGTCTTAAGCTTGCTTGTTACGAGCGGGTCCGCTCATGCGATTCCGATTGTTCCAGACGGCTATAGTATCACGCCGTTTGTCACCGGGCTTGACGGCCCCGCGAGTGTGGAATTCGCGCCAGCGGGGGCGTATGGCGGAGACCTATACGTTTCCGAATTTTTCACTGGAGAAATCCTCCGCATCGACCCGATTACCAAAGCCGTATCGGTATTCGCTGCAAGCGGGCAGTTCGCGAACAATCCCCACAGAATCCGATTTGGTCCTTCTGGTGATTTTGGTGGCCTCATGTACGTCGTCGATTTTGAAATTGCAACCCCTACCGATTACGTTCGCAGTGTCAGCCCGAGCGGGGTTGTGAGTTCGCCGCTCATCAGCTCGAGTGGCATGGGAGCCGCAGGGATCGAGTTTGGCCCCGGCGGCGCGTATGGAACGAACCTATTCGTGGCAGATAGCCCGGGCGGGGTTCTTGAAGTAACCAGCTCAGGATCTTCGACCAGCTTTGCCGCCTTGAATGCTCTTACACTCGCCTTCGATCCAAGCGGAAAATATGGGGGGAAGCTCTACGCGGCCAAAGATTATCGGGACGGCGGGGATGGTATTGGAGGACTTCGGGTAATTGATTCCGATGGCTCCGTTTCAGACTTCGGGGCTCAGACGCTCCGTATTCCCGTTGTTATGCGATTTGATCCCTACGGCGCCTTTAACAATGATCTGTTCCTCTTTGACACTGATGTCAATGAGACCTATCGCATTTCGCCGACGGGGGACCGACAAGTCTTCATGAGCGGGTTTTCCCTCAGTGGATTGGCGTTTACCCCCGATGGCAGCATGTATTTCTCTCATTCAGACGACGGAACCATCTACAAGGTTAACGCCGTCGTCCCCGAGCCGGGGACCCTCGCGCTGGTGAGCATCGGCGCCCTCGCTCTCCTCCCCAGAGCCCGAAAGCGGGCTCGCCAAGACCTTCATACAGTGACTTTAAACCCTCCCCATCCGCATATCTTTCCGGCCTGATCGCCCGGGAAAGTCAACCGTTGGAGCCGGATTTTGCCGATAATAAGGGATGCGGTACAGGAACGATTCCATGGATGACAGCGTGAGGGTGGCTTGATGAAACAGATCTTGATCGTCGAAGACGAAAAGAAACTGGCAGACCTGTTGGCCTTTCGCCTGCTGGCGCTGGGCTACGAGGTGCATCTGGCAGGCGACGCCTTTGCCGCGGTGCACAGTGCCGTGGAGCACGAACCGGACCTGATCTTGCTGGATATCACCCTGCCCGGCGGCGACGGCTATTCGGTTGTCGAAAATCTGAAAGAAGTTGAAGCCACCAAAAACATTCCGTTCTTTTTTATCACCGCACGGACGGGCTATCAAGTGCGCCAACGCGCCGAACAAATCGGGGCCAAGCGCTTGTTCGAAAAACCCTTCAACCTGGAGGAGCTGCTACAGGCCGTGCAAGACGAAGTCGGCCAAGCAGTCCCCCACGCCTGATTGCTCCCGGTATATTTCCGCGCTTAGCTCTGCTTGTCCAGATGCACGTCCATCTGCGGAAACGGAATGCCGATGCCGGCGTTGTCCAGTGCGACTTTGACCGCACGGGTTGCTGCGTCTCGGACGTCCCAATAGTCGGCGGTCGAACTCCATACCCGGACCTTCCAGTTCACCGACGAGTCGCCCAAGTCGGATAGCACGATTGCCGGGTCTTGATCAGTCAGACGACCGGGGATCTCCCGAGCGGCTTTGTCCAACACCTCACGAGTCTTGTCCAAGTCCGCGGCGTAGTCTACACCCACCGCCACGTCCACCCGGCGCGTGCTGTGATGAGTCACGTTTTCGATCGTTGCGCCGAATACCGTGCCGTTGGGCAAAATGATCCGCCGGTTGTCCGGCGTATCTAGAACTGTGGTGAACAGCTCGACCTCCGCAACTTTTCCGATCTCGCCGCCAATGCGAACCACGTCGCCGATCTTGAACGGCCGGAAAATGATCAGCATGATTCCCGACGCAAAGTTGGCCAGCGTGCCCTGGAAGGCCAGGCCAATGGCCAAGCCGAGGGAACCGATCAGCACCGCAAAGCTGGCGGTGGGGATTCCGACGATGCCGACACTGATAATCACCGCCACGAGCAAAACGGCCCAACGTGCAACTTTTGCAAAGAACCGAGCCAGCGTTGGATCAATATTTTTCTTTGCGCAGCTGGATAGTATGAGCCGGCTCAGTAGCTTGGCAAGCATGAACGCGGCGATAATGACGACCAAAGCCGTCACGGCGGGAATGCCGTAGGTTTCCAGGTAGTGCTGCAGGTTACTTTCTGAGCCTTGCTTTATAGCGATTTCTACATCTTTCTCCATAGCGATTTCTCCTTTCTATTCCAAACTGTACCTGTAGGGTTCTGCGGCGCGAGCGCCGACTTTTATTGTCATCCTGAGCGAAGCGAAGGATCTGATTTTCGATTGGCCCCTGCTGATGAATGATAACATTGCGGGGCCCTGCCGCCTCTTGCGTAGGCCATGCCCGTGGCCTACTTCAGAGTTGCCTTAGATTTCTTCAACAATGTCTTCCCGCTCTGGCTGTAGGGCATGTTGATCGGGCCAAAGGGCGTATCCAGGTCGAGTGTCCCATCCAGGCTGTAGCTCGCATCGCTGCTGCCGCTGAGCATATTGAAGGCCGCCAGGCCCAGGTTGAGAGGAGCGAATGAGATCGGGATTTCCAACGCGTTGGTGGAGCCTTGCGCGAAATCCATGGGACGCTCCACGCGGCTGGTCACAATCGGCGTGTTCCCCAATGACAGAGCATAAGAGAGTGCGTTTAAATCGATCGGGAACTCGTTGGTATTTTTTACCGACAGGTGAAGCACCGCCTGCGCCTGTTGTATCGAGAGCTCTTTCCACTCGATCTTCGTCAGGTCGATGGACGGCACCGTGGGGATCGGAAGCCGGCCTTCTTTTCGAATCGGCAGCGCCAGCGTGCTGAGTCCCGGCGGGTCGACTGACAGCGTGATTTCCGCCGCATAGGGCACCACCCCGCCCGGCCGGATGCCCCGCAGCGTAGAGAGCAAATGAGCGAAGGTAATCTGCGCTGGCAGCGCGATCGTCTTCGTCCCGTTCGCCGGCACACTCCCCGCCACGTTCGCCTGCCCCGACAGGAACGGACTCCCGCCGCTCGACAAACCGTAAGTCAGATTCACCAGCGGCAGCTGTACCGCGTAGGGGTTGGAAACCTCCACATCGAAGGCCAGCTGCACGCCCTTCAGCGTCAAGCCCTCCAGCCGCGCGCCCACCACCCGCGCACTCGGCCGCTTGTCGAAGTCCAACAGCGCCAGCGCCGTTTCGCACGCCGTCAGCCCGGGAAGAAGAAAGAGAAGAATCGCGACCGGAAGAAATCGTCGCCACATCGGCTCGGAGACAGTATGGACAGTCTCGACCATGGCAGGCCCCCCCCGAAAAGCATTTGAAACGCGCGTCGGCGATTCATCGCCGCGCCTGCTCAGCCACCGCACAAAAGGTAGCATTTTCTCCAGTTGTTTTCAAGGGTTCTCGCCGCACGTTGACGAAGGACGTGGATTCCGGTAGAATGGCGGGCTTATGAGCATCAAGAAACGAGCGTTGATCTTCTTTGCCCTCGGCATCGTGCTGCACGGGGCGGTGTTGGCCCTGTTCCTGCCGCCGGCAGCGGGCGGGTCGTGGGTCAAGTCGCCGGAACTCTTTACGGACTTCCCAGTCTCGTTCTTCTACATTATGGCCGGGGAGAGCATTCGTACCGTGTCCTACATCGTCGGTGGGTTGTACTGGGGGTTTTTGCTCTTCTACGGCAGCCTCGCCATCCCGGCGCTCATCCGTTTCGCCTGGTCCGACCGCGCGAACTTCAACGGCCTGGCCGTCCAGATCTTCTTCGCCCTCCTCGCCATGGCGCTGGCCGCCTGGGCCATCGCCTGAGCGGAGAGGCTCCGCAGCCATTGACCGCGAAGAGCGTCGCTTGATAATCCCACCGGTCACCGCCGCGGAAAACTCTTCGATTCTGGCTGTTCGAAAAACCAAAATTAACGAGATCGCCGCGGCCGTTCGGATTGATTTATTTACCGCAATGGCGTCGCGGAAGAAGGGCCGGACGGTGTCCGGTCGAGGCCGAGTTCCTTGAGGATGCCGTTTTTCTTTGCCAGGTCAAAGGGCGTAGTGCCGTTCTTGTCCTTGATGCGCAGACCCGCACCTTTCGCGATTAGCAGCTTTGCGCTTTCGATGGAAGCTCCATCGATGGCCCTGCGCAGTGGTGTCCGTCCCAAACGATCTTGAGCGTTGACGTGCGCTTTGTGCGACAGAAGCATTTTGGTCAGTTCCGCGTGACCGTCAAAGGCCGCTTCGTGCAGCGGAGTTTCGCCCTTGTGGTCCGAGACGTTTACATCCGCTCCGTGTTCTAACAATACCTTCGTGAAATCAAGATCCTCTATGGAAACTGCGATATGAAGGGCAGTACAGCCACTATAGTTCCTTGCATTGACGTTCGCGCCGGCCTCCAAGACTGCCCGAGCAATTTCCAAGCGGTTACGTTCCATTGCCAACTGCAAAGCCGGGGTGGAATGAATCTCTCCCACATAATCGTCAGCGTCCCCTGTGTAGTCCGCATATAGTTTCGCGCTGTTTGGAGTGGCCCCAGCATCCAAGAGCAGTAAGGCGAATTCTAGCTCTTTTCTCGCAATCGCATCCAACAGCGGATCGCTAAGGCTCGGATCGGCTCCGTAGCGCAAGAGCAACTGTGCCATCTCGACATCACCCCTCTCAGCCGCAATATTCATTCCTGTCGTCCCGTAGCACCCTGTTCCGTCTGGATCCGCTCCATTGTCGAGCAGAAGCTCCACTATTATTTTCTGATCACGCTCTACCGCGCGAAGCAGGGCAGGATACGAAGAGGCGTCACTGTCAATGCGCGGAGGCTGAAAGTTCATGAGCCCCGGATCGGATTTGATCACAGCCCGGACTTTTTCAATCTCGCCCTCTTCGATTGCCCAAAACAACACCTGCGCCTTTCGGAACTGATTTATATAGTCTGTCGCTTCGGAGTGATATGTACCGGAGAAGTTTTCCGAAGCGAACTCGGGACTAGAGCTGGCTTGGCGATCCTTCTGTTGACCGCTCGTCTTTGATTCGCGCCGAGGAGCTTGGTTTATTCCGTGCTCCTCCGCGTCGTCGGTGCCGCCGAGCGCAGCGATCAGGACCGCCACCGCGAGAGCGAGCAGAACGGCGTAGATAGAGATACGCTTGCTCACATCTAGTCTCCCGTCGGCCCGAAGCCGAGTTGCTTAAGGATGCCTCTCTGCTTGGCCAGGTCAAAGGGCGTAATGCCGTTCTTGTCCTGGATATACAGATTCGCGCCGTGGGCAATCAGTAGCTTTGCGTTTGTGACGCTTTTGTCAAAGATTGCGTGATGAAGTGGCGTCTGCCCAAAGCGGTCCTGGGCATCTACGTAAGCTCCACGTTCGATAAGCAACTTGGCAACAGCCGTAAAGTAAGATCGGTTGGCTGACCAATGTAGCGCGGTCCAGCCGGTACGATCAATCGCGTTGATATCTGCTCCAAAATCTAGAAGAACACCTGCGTTCTCGACATTCCCGTGAGACGAGGCTATGTGCAAGGGTGTCCAACCGTCCTTGTTTCGCTCTTCGGTGTCGGAACCGGCCTCCAGCAAGGCTTTAACGACCGCGGGGCTGGCTAACTCCGCAGCCAGTTCTATAGCGGTCGTGGGATCGACCTCTTCATCCACATCCCTCGGGGCAATTTTGTAGCCGCCCCAATGGATCGTAAGCAGTCCGTTGGGATCGGCCCCTCTCTCCAACAAAAAAAGGGCCATCTCATTATGTCCGTTCCGAATCGCGTCCAACACAGGAGCATTGAGGTTGAGACCGGTGCCGTGATCCAGAAGCAACTGTGCCATCTCCAAACTGTTGGCCTCAACCGCCAAGTGCAGAGCCGTGAGTCTTCGCGAGCAGGTGCCATTGGGGTTTGCTCCTTTTTCGAGCAAAAGCCTTGCGATTGCAATATCATCCGCAAGAACCGCGTGAGATAGCGAGGGGTAAAAGGGGTCTCCGCTGTCTCCCCATGAATATTCAGCGTTCACGAGGGTCGGGTCCGCTTTGATCATAGATCGAACGGTGTCGATATCCTTTTCCTCGATTGCGCCGAACAATTTGTTTACAACTTTGGTTTCATATATGATGACTTTGGCCGTTTCCTCGTCCTTGGAACTGCTGCCCGCGGCCGTGTCCGAACCCGGCTTGAGCTGGATATTCGCTTGGTGACCGGCATCGCGATCAGACCCGGGGCGAGACGTTTGGCGATCGCCTGCAATCTCCGCGTCGTCGCTACCATCCAGCGCGACGATCAGGACCGCCGCCGCGACGGCAAGCAGGAGGGCGTAGATGGAGATACCCTTGGGGCTCATGTCCATAGTATAGCATGCGCCGGCTTTTCCTGTCATCCTGAGCGTGGCGAAGGATCTGGCTTGCCGGCGGTAAAGGCTTGCGAGCAAGATTCTTCACTGTGTTCAGAATGACAAATCAATTTTGTCTTTTGTTTCTCTGTGCCCTCTGTGCCTTCCCTGTGTGCTCTGTGGTAAAGATGGCTTGGCCCCTGACGAGTGATATTACAGACCCTTCCGCAGGGCCCGAAAGGGCTTGACTTTTCCCGTCCAGATTGTGTATTATAATTAAAAGACGAGTCTGCGGTGGCTTGGGGTTCCGGGTCGACGCAGACTTTTATATTGGAGGGGCAGGGGCAACTCCCTGGACGTTGAGCTATGGCCAAAAAGCGAATCCTCATTACCGATACAACCTTGCGCGACGGCGAGCAGTCGCCGGGTGTCAATATCGTCGCCGACGAGAAACTGCGCGCGGCCAAGCAGCTGGAGATCCTGGGCGTGGACAATATGGAGGTCGGCTTCCCGGCTACCAGCCCCGACGAGTTCAAGGCGGTCCAGATGATCGCCGGCGCGATCGAAAAAAGCTTTGTTGGCGTGATCGCCCGGGCCAATCGCAAGGACATCGACGTCGCCTACGACGCGGTCAAGGACGCGGCCAAGCCCCGCATCGAGCCGTTCATCTCCACCTCCCCCATCCACCGGGAAATGAAGCTGGGCAAGACCCGCGACGAGGTACTTAAGCTGGCGGTAGACGCGGTGTCCTACGCCCGCGAGCGATTCGAGTACGTGGACTTCGCCTTCGAAGACGCCACCCGCACCGAGCCGGACTTCCTCTACGAGCTGACCGCCGCGATCGTGGAGGCGGGCGTGTGCGGCATCTCCATCTGCGACACCGTGGGCTACATCCAGCCGCCGGAGTTCGGCCGGCTGATCCGCGGCATCATCGACCGCGTGCCGGTACTGAAGGACGGGTTCCCGTATCTGTCGGCCCACTGCCACAACGACCTGGGCCTGGCCGCGGCCAACAGTCTGATCGCGATCGAAAACGGCGCCCGCCGGATCGAATGCACCATCAACGGCATCGGGGAGCGTGCGGGCAACGCGTCGCTGGAGCAGGTGGTGATGAACCTCGTCACCCGTTCCGATTACTTTGACTTCGAGACCGGCATCCAAACAAAAGAGATCTTCAAGACCAGCACGATGATCGCCGGCTTTACCGAGATCGCGCCCGATGCCATGCGGCCAATCGTGGGAAAAAATGCCTTCGTCCACGAGGCGGGCATCCATCAGGACGGCATGCTCAAGGATCGGCGAACCTATGAAGTGATGGACCCCCACGACGTGGGCGTTCCTAATAGTCTAATCGTGCTGGGCAAGCACTCCGGGCGCAACGCATTTAAGCGAAAGGTCGAATCGCTCACGTTTACGCTCACCGATGAGCAGCTGAACGCCGCGTTCGACGAGTTCAAGGTCCTCACCGGCCAGCAGAAGCAGGTCGTGGATAACGAAATCACAAGTATTTGCGAGAAAGTCCTCAGCGGCGCCGGCACCCATTAGCCCGGCCGGCCGCGTACAGCCCCGCATCGGGGCCTAGGAGCGCATAGATGGGTCAGACACTGACACAAAAGATACTGGCATCCCGCGCGGGACGCGACGAAGTAGCCGAAGGCGAGATCGTCACAGTCACTACCGACCTGGTCATGGGCAACGAACTGTCCAGCGTGCTGGCGATCAAGGAATTCGAGAAGTCCGGCGCCGGGGAGGTCTTCGACCGGGACAAGATTGCGCTCGTGGCCGACCACTTTACGCCCTCCAAGGACATCCAGACCGCCGAGGTGGTCAAACGGGTCAAGAACTTTGCCAAGGAACGCGGCATCGACAAGTACTACGACTCGGGCAAGGGCGGCATCGAGCACGTGATCCTGCCAGACATGGGCTTCGTGCGGCCGGGCATGGTGATCATCGGCGGCGATAGCCACACCTGCACCTACGGCGCGGTGGGCGCTTTTTCCACCGGCGTAGGCTCCACCGATATGGCCGCAGCCATGGTGTTGGGCACAACGTGGATGCGTGTGCCGGAGACCATCAAGATCGTCTACCGCGGCAAGATGGGCAAGTGGCTGTCCGCCAAGGACCTGATCCTCGCAGCGATCAAAGAACTGGGCGTGGACGGCGCGCGCTACATGGCCATCGAGTTCTCCGGTGATACCATCGAGACCATGTCCATGGAAGGACGCTTCACCATCTGCAACATGGCCGTGGAGATGGGCGCCAAAAACGGAATGATCGAACCGGACGCCACCACCGAGGAATACATCCGCAACGCCACCGACGAGCCTTACGAGATCTTCCACCCGGATCCGGACGCCCGCTACGCGCGGATCGTGGAGATCGACGTGGAGAACATGGAGCCCATCGTCGCGTTCCCGTCTCTGCCGTCCAACGGCCGTCCGGTCAGCGAGGCGGAAGGAATCAAGATGGACCAGATCGTCATCGGCTCCTGCACCAATGGCCGGATCGGCGACCTGCGAATCGCGGCCGACGTGCTGCGTGGCAACACCATCCACCCGGACGTGCGCATGGTGGTCATCCCCGGCAGCCAGGAGGTCTACCTCCAGGCGGTGGCCGAGGGGTTGGCGACGGTGTTTGTGGAGTCCGGTGCGGCCCTGAGCACGCCGAGCTGTGGCCCGTGCATTGGCGGACACCTGGGCGTCTTGGCGTCCAACGAGAAGTGCCTGTCCACCACCAACCGAAACTTCGTCGGCCGCATGGGCGACCGCACCAGCGAGATCTATCTGTGCTCCCCGGCGGTGGCCGCCGCCTCGGCGATCACCGGCGAGATCACGCACCCGGAAAAAGTAGCCAAGTAAGCGAACGAAGCAACCAGGAGGAGACATCGTGACGATTCGTGGAAAGGTTCATAAGTACGGAGACAACGTCGATACCGACGTCATCATCCCCGGCCGCTACTGCCACATCACCGACACCGCCAAGCTCGCCGAGCACGCCTTGGAAGACTTGGACCCGGAGTTTATCGGGCGGGTGCAGACCGGGGACATCCTCGTGGCCGGCAACAACTTCGGCTGCGGCTCCTCCCGCGAAGTGGCGCCCTTGGCCATCAAGTCCGCCGGCGTGGCTTGCGTGATCGCGGAAAACTTCGCGCGCATCTTCTACCGCAACGCGATCAACATCGGCCTGCCAATTCTGGAATCGCCCGCGGCCGTGGCGTCCATCGAAGCGGACGACGAAGTGGAAGTAGACCTGTCTACCGGCGAGATCAAGAACCTGACAAAGGGAACCTCGTTTGAAGCGACGCCGTTTCCCGAATTCGTCCGGAAAATCATAGACCTGGGCGGCCTGATCAACTACGTTAAAGACCAGATCGCAAGCGGCAGCTCATGAAGGCAAGCCTTCGGGCCACGCCGTTGCTCGGAAGAGTCCAGATTGCAGACAGTAGACGCGGATTACGGGAAACACATTCTTAATCGGAGAGGGAACGCGTGCATAAGGTTGCGGTAATCCCGGGAGACGGCATCGGCACGGAGGTCACCGCCGAGGCGGTCAAAGTCCTTGAGGCGGTCGCTCAGAAGTCGAGCTTCCAATACGAAACCATCCACTACCCCTTCGGTTCGGACCACTACCTGGAAACCGGCATCTTGATGCCCGACCGCATTTACAGCGAGCTATCGGAAGTGGACGCCGTCTTCCTGGGCGCCATCGGCGACCCGCGGGTGGAAACCGGGCTGGTGGAACGGGCGGTGGTCGGCGGCATCCGGTTCGACATGGACCTGTACATCAACCTGCGCCCCATCACGCTCTTTGCCGAGCATCTGTGTCCGCTCAAGGAGAAGGGCCCGGAGGATATCGACTTCATCGTCGTGCGCGAGAACACCGAAGACGCCTCCGTCGGCTCCTACGGCTTCTTCAAGAAGGGCACCGTCGACGAAGTGGCCACCCAGCAGATGATCTACACTCGCAAGGGCGTGGAACGCGCTGTCCGCTACGCCTTCGAGCTGGCCCGCACGCGCGACCGGAAAAAGCGCGTCACCCTCGTGGACAAGGCCAACGCCGTCCGTGGACAAGACATCTGGACCCGCACCTTCGCCGAAGTGGGCGTCGAATATCCGGACATCGAGAAAGACCACGCCTATGTAGACGCCGCCTGCATGTGGATGATCAAGAACCCCGAGCACTTCGACGTGATCGTCACCACCAACATCTTCGGCGATATCGTCACCGACTTGGGCGCCATGCTCCAAGGCGGCATGGGCATCGCCGCCTGCGGCAACATCCACCCGGGCAAGACCTCCATGTTCGAGCCCATCCACGGCTCGGCCCCCAAGTACCGCGGCCAAAACGTCGCCAACCCCGTCGCCGCGATCATGGCCATGCAGATGCTGCTGGACTACGTGGGCGAGGCGGACGCCGCGGCACGGATCGAAGCGGCCGTGCGCGACCTGCTCACCTCCCGGAGGATCCCGTCGCTGGGCGCCGACTCGGGCCTGTCCACCACGCAGATCGGCCAGCTCGTCATCGACGCCATCGCCGCCGGGTAACGCGCTGATGTCGCTGGCGCAACCACAACGTCGGGCTTTGGTCGCCTTGGCTCTACTCCTTCCCGCGCCGAGCCTCGGCGCGGCCTTCGCGCTGTTTCTCGCTCCCGGAACCCTCGGTCCATGGATCTACGGCCTGTCCAAAATTTGGGTGGCGCTCCTGCCGGCGGCGTGGTGCCTTGTCTTGGAGCGTCAACCGCTGAGCGCCTCTCCGTTGCGCAAAGGCGGGCTGGCAACCGGTGCACTTCTCGGCGGGGCAATCGCTGCGGTCATCGGCATCGTCTACGCGCTGCTGGGCGCCGAGTGGATCGACACCGGCCTCATGCGCGAGCGCGCCACCGAAAGCGGCATCGGCACACCGGCCACGTACCTGGCCTTTTGCGCCTACGTAATTTTCGTCAACTCGCTGCTGGAAGAATATATCTGGCGCTGGTTCGTCTTCCGCCAGTGCGAGCGGCTGTTGGGCGGCGGGCTCGCGGTCTTCGCCGCGGCGTTGCTGTTCACCCTCCACCACGTCGTGGCACTGGCCGCCTACTTCGATCTGCGAACCACCGCCTTGGCCGCCCTGGGCGTCTTTCTCGGCGCCACCATCTGGTCGTGGTGCTACTGGCGATTCCGCTCCGTCTGGCCCGGCTACCTCAGCCACGCCCTCGCCGACATCGCCATCCTCGCCATCGGCTATTCCCTGATCCTCGGATAGAGTTCTTATTATAGAAATTGGCTGTTTTCTATAATAAGATTCTTGATATTCTAGTTTGCTCGAATAAGAGAATCCTTTGAAAGGCTGATAATACTGGGAATTCTTGTGGAAGTGGGACAGCGAAAACGATACAAGAGTTTCCACGCCCAAGAGCTGGAAAACCTGTTATGGGATAGCGAAGAGTGAGCGCAGACGAACTCAAACCGATCGTTGACGATCTCGAAACGGTCTTTGAAACCGAGGCCGAGGACGACGAAGCGACAACCCGGGTAGCAATCGGGTCGCTCTTGGAGGACGTGCACCCGTCGGACATTGCGCAGATCATGCTGGAGTTCGACGCGCGCGAGCGCAAGACGATCTTCGATGCCCTGTCCAACGAAATGGCCGCAGAGGTGCTCGTCGAAACCGATGCAGTCGTCCAACGGGAATTCCTCGAAGACATCGAAGAAGAAAAGCTCTCGGACATCGTCGAGGAGATGCCGCCGGACGAAGGGGCCGACATTGTCGAGATGCTCACGCCCGAGCGGGAGCAAAAGGTCCTGGAGGAGGTGGCCGACGAGCAGGCCGACTCCATCCGCGAACTGATCCAATACGAGCCGGACACCGCCGGCGGGTTGATGACGACTGAGTTCGTCAGTGTCCACGCCGATTGGCCCGTGTCCCGAGTCATCGAGGAGATCCGCAATTCCCGGGAGGTCGAATACCTCTCGCTCGTTTTTGTGATGACCGATGGCGGGCGATTGGCCGGCGTCGCATCCTTGCGGCGGATCATCACCGCGTCGCCCGACGATCCCATCGACCGCGTCATGGACCCCGACGTCGTCAGCGTGCAGACCGACACCGACCAGGAAGAGGTCGCGCGCGTGGTCGAGGACTACGACGTAGACACCCTGCCCGTAGTCGATGCGGCCGGCATACTCAAAGGGATCGTCACCGTGGACGACGTGCTGGACGTGGTCGAAGAAGAAGCCAGCGAAGACATTCACCGCTATGCCGGTACCGCTGACGCGCACCCGGCTCAGGAAAAAATCCGCCGTCGTATCGCGCTGCGTCTGCCCTGGCTCATTATCACGCTGATCGGCGGATTGCTGGCGTTCCTTACCATGGAGTCCGCCCAGCGCACCTGGGCAGAGTTGCTGTCTATCGCCTCGTTCGTGCCGCTGGTCGTCGGCTGCGCCGGGTCGGTGGGCGTGCAAACCTCCACGATCATCGCGCGCGGTCTGGCCACCGGCGACGTGCGGTTGTCCATGCTATCGCGGATCCTCTACGGCGAACTGCTCGTCGCGCTCGGTATCGGGATCGTCTGTGGCGGCGTGGCCGCGGGCGCTTCACTGGTCCTGATCGAGACCGGCAGCGCGACCCTCGGCGCGATCGTGGGATTGTCCATGGTCGCCTCCATCTGCGTCGCCGCGGTCATGAGTACCGTCATTCCCCTGGGCTGTTACCGGCTCGGCATCGACCCGGCCCTGGCTAC
>JAJDCN010000263.1 GCA_029260815.1 Planctomycetota bacterium | reverse complement strand
GGGTGGTGCGGATCCGGGTTTCCACTATCGTTTACCCACGGCTGCGTCGCCCAGTAGAACTTCATGTCGAGCAGCATATTGGGAATGGCCGTATAAATGGGTCCGAACATCTTAGCTTGGTTCGCAGTGAGCTGGCCCGTTCGTGTATCCTGGATAGTGCCGCTCTGGAACGGCGGAAACGGGGGAATCGGGTTGATTGTCTGTTTCCACCAAACGGGGAATCCATAGGACTTAGGCGGATCGTTCGCAGACGCCAGACCGCCGTGCAGGTGCGGACGTTCTACGTATAAGCCGGACTTCGCCCAATACTCCGAGCGCACCCATTGACGATTGTTTGGATCGTCCTGGGGAGCCTCTTTTCCTTGCCACACAGATGGAAACTTGGCCTTCCCAAATTGGTTGCCGACACCGCTGTCTAAGCTTGCATCTTCAATCCAGCCGTAGGCTCTCGGATAACGTAGCGATTGACTAAGTAGAGGTAGGGCTAAACCTCCTCCGGGGATCACTTCGTCTGTACCCTCGTCGGAGAGGGCCCAAACTACTGGGTTGGGCAGGCGGTGGGGTTTGATGAATTGTTCGGCAAAATCGTAGCTGTAACGGTTCCGGCGCCCGTTGCCGGAGTAGGCCGGCTTGACCCACATGGTGATGTACAGGTTCCGGCCATCGTCGTCAGGCCAGGAAGTGCCATTCTTCCGAAAAATACTGGGCAGTTCGGACTGGTTCAGAACGGACGCCGGCCCGTAGCCGGGAACACCGCCGAGGCCCTGAGGTCCGTTGCGCAAGTCGTAGATCAGGTTGCGGATGCCCAACCGGAACATCCCGTCGGCGGTCAGGCCGCCCTCCCGGTCGTATTTCGGGATCGACTCGGGCCAGTGGCGGTAAGCCTGGGATTCTGCGAGGGTTTCCGAGCGGAGGGGATCCGGTATTTTGGATTCGCGATGAAGTCCCCAATTGCCTCCGCCGAACATGGAAAGGCGCGTGCTCGAATAGGTTCCGATCCCCCAGAACTCCGGCTCCAACAGCCCCTTCTGATACATGTCCAGGTTGCTGGTGTTGCGCATGCTGATTTGTTTGTTGAAGGCCTGCGCCGGTCGGGGGGACGTTGGATTTCTCTTCGGTGCCAACTCGCCGAAGAACCCATCCTGGGTGAAGTACCAGGCATTCAGGTCGTCGTTGACCGTATTGATGTTGAAAGGATCATTCAGGGCATTTTCGGTGCCGTTGAATCGGATATAGAACCGCAGAGCCCAGTTGAAGACGTTTTGTCCGGGACCCGTCATTTGGTTTTGCGTTACCTCCCAGGTCGGTAAGGCCAATTGGCCGTCGTAGACCGCCGCGGGGCTCTGATAGAAGGGGGAAACCAGCTGATCGTCTATCGAGCCTTTCGAGCTGGGAACCCGGAAGCTCGATGTGCCGTTGCGAACCCAGCGCCAGACCTTCTCGAGCCCGTTGCCTGTAAGGTCGCGGATGTGGTCCGACGACTGGGGCCGATCATAGGTCATTTGGTAGTCGCTGGTCCAGGACATGGGGTCGAATTCGGGATAGGACTGCAGCCGCGGCATGCCCCGGACGTCGGCTCTCTCGGTGTCCCGAGAATGCAGGGCGCGATCGTAGACAAAATCCTTGTCCGGGTAGGCGCCAACATCTTTGCTGCTGGGCACGCCCTCGAAGTCGCGCTGGCTGCTGAGCCGCTTCTGGGAGAACAAACGCGTCACAGAACGAATCTTTTTCGTCGCGTGAATCTGCGAGCGGTCTGGGCCGGCTTTTCCCACGGTTTCAACATGATAGATGCCGCACGGATCAAAAATGAATTCCGTGGTATGCGTCGGGAATCCGCCATAGTCGAACAGCGCATTACCATTCAGGTCCTCATATTCGTGATGGAAAGCTTCGTTGTCGGCCGGGTCGAAGATCCCGTCGCCATTGTCGTCCCACTGCTCCCCAGGTGTGAACAGATCGAGCTTGTCGATATTACGAGGTACCATCTGGATTGTACCCGCCGGAGCCTCCGGAATGTCTTCCTGCAACTCTCCATCTACGCTACCGACGTTGTTATAGGAAAATACTGCTCGCTGTGCCGGGTTCATAAATCGACGGTTGTAGCTTGCGAAAGAAGCGTTGGGGTTAAAGCGCAGCAGGTCGGCGTTCGGGTTGGCGTTGGCAAAGATCAGGTCCACCTTTAGGTCTGCCAACAGACGGTGATGAATCTCTCCGCTGCTGCCATCGAGCATCGTGATTCCGTCGTTGATCTGATCGAGGAATACGCGAAACTTCACGCAGTCCAGGAAGGTCATGAACTGCTCCCAATTGGCAAATGTCTGAGGTCCGTCGAAATGCCGGTAGGTCGTTGCTTCGATCAGCTCTATCGAGGTCCCCGGCCCGTCCCCGGTGTAGTTGTAGTCTTCGTTGTAGTCGAGCCGTCCGTTGCTTTCTCCCCCGAGCTGTTTATCCCTGTCCA
The DNA here is from genome assembly GCA_029260815.1 of Planctomycetota bacterium. GTDB lineage: Bacteria > Planctomycetota > B129-G9 > JAJDCN01 > JAJDCN01 > JAJDCN01. The sequence continues at coordinate 724 of JAJDCN010000263.1, read as the reverse complement.
AGCCATCCCCGGCGATTCCGCTGATGCCCACATCCGCAAAGGTGCCATGTCCTTTGCGGTAGTTGACGATCGCTTTGGCCAGCTCGTGCGCCTCAATCGGGTAAATTGCCACCGAGGGGGTCATTTCGATCGTCGGGTTCATCCGGTACCAATCTTGGGCAATATCGATTCCTATGCTGGCGATCGAATTGATGAATTTATACCCAATGCTTTCATTCGCTGGGATTTCGTCGTTGATCCAATCCCACTCGGGTAGCTGGTACTGCCGAACCAAAGAATTGTTTGCGTTGGTTTGCGCATTGGACCGGGGAAGAAAATTGACATGATAATCCTCAGTCCACTGATAGAGGTAGGGCCGGGTCATGCCAAGTTCGATTTCGGATAGCATCCGGTTGCCCAATTGGTCCTCAAAGCGGATTGCATCAGAAAACTGTGCAGGGGCCGGGGTGTTCGGCGAAAGGCTGCGTGATCGGATCGGCTTGAGCAAGTCGCGATTGGGCCACAGGTTATTCTGTGCGTCGGTAACGTAGGAAGCCTCCAGGCCCATGAACACCGCCTCCAACACCGCCGCCGGTGCCGTGTTCAGGTTGATTGGCGCCCGCCGCTCCGGCACCACGCCGAACAGGTTGTCCAACTCCGTGTCCTTGTCGAACCCCGCGTCCCAGCGGCCCGGGACCAACGGGAAGGTCCGATCGATTTGGTTGAATCCGAGCTGGGACGTGAC
>JAJDCN010000262.1 GCA_029260815.1 Planctomycetota bacterium | reverse complement strand
GCGGTAGAAACCGATAAAGAGAGAAAGGTCGGTATCCTATACGGGGCCCTGGGCGCTGTCAAGTTGCCAAAGAGGTTTGTTGCTGTGATTTTGGGCGAGCCCGCAGAATAAGGTTGAATTCCGATCGAAGATCTGGTATCTTAAGGGGTTACAGTAGTATTAAATCCTAACGTGAGGGCGTCGGCAGCACCTAGATGAATCAGGTCAAAGGAAAAATCATCCGAATCTTAAGTCCGACCCAGGTCGTGATCGACAAGGGGTTTGTAGATGGCGTGCGCTCGGAGATGGAATTCGTCATTTACGAAGAGGGCGATCCGCTGGCCGATCCGGACACCAACGAGGTGTTGGAACGGATCGAAGTGATCAAGGGCCGCATCTACATCCTGCACGTCCAGGAGCGCGTATCCGTCGCCACCACCATGCCGCCGCACTCTGGAAACGGCGTGCTGAAAATTTACGCCCCCAACGACCCCCTGCACCCGGAGCCCGCACCCGACTCCATGCACCGGCTCAACGTTGATCCGGGCCACCTGGAGCCGCCCACCCGCTCGTCGATCTCCGTCAAGAAAGGGGATCGCGTTCGGAACATTTATGGGTGACCCGCGTGCGGATCGGCCGTCCAGGCGGAACCACCATTGACAAAGAATCCTCGTAGCGGTACACTGCTACGCTTCTATCCGTTCAGGGCAGGTAGCTCAGTTGGTAGAGCACAGGACTGAAAATCCTGGTGTCGGCGGTTCAAATCCGCCTCTGCCCACCACTTCAAACCCCTGCGACAACAAGCAATTGCCGTATCAAAGCGGTGTCGCACAAACATCCAATCGAAGCGACTCTAGGCAATCGACAGCATAACGTCAATTAGAACCAGAGGCTCGGCGGCGGCGATACCAGAAGAGCCAGCCAGCGATTCCGAGAGAGAGTAGAAGTGCGAATCCTATGATTCTGAAGCTTTCGAAAAAACCTTCTTCTTTAGTGGAAGACGCAATTGTCGAAGGCGGGGTTTTGGGCAGGTCCTTACGAGGCGTTGACGGGATTAATGGTGACGGAGCCTCAATAGCAGTTGACACCGTCAGTTGTTCCGCTTTGGCTTTCTCTACGTGGTCCAGCCATTCTTGGAGATCGTAGCGATAGTTCTTGAAAGCGTCGAGGGCAAGCACTTCCTTGCCCAGGTCAATGAGCTCTTCATGGTCCGTCCACAAGATCATTCCCACAAAGACTTTTTTCCTCATCGTGCCCCACTTTTCGGGGCCGCTCTCAAGAGACGTCCGTAAGTTATTAATAATGTCGTCGAGGGCTCCTGTGTCGGGCGACAAAACATCGATTTCCAACCAGTTTGAAGAACTCACGGTCGGAAAGGGTGACGGCAGGCCACGGCTATCATATGGATAAAGCGCCCAGGATGTGTCCAAAAGCACCTTTCCCTCGGTGATCCCTTCGAAGCCATGGTGCGCAAATACAAGCCTCGTCAGCGTATCCCCTGGGTTTAGCTCCTTCCCTGACGCTATGGGTGCCGTACCGATCGATCTGAGGGGAAGTTCTCTCTGCTTCCAGGAGCCCTGGGCCGGCACGATTTCCACGGGAGTACCAAAGGCAATAATATTCTCACCGCTCCGTATTGTATAAGGTTTTGTCCCGGTATAGGTGTGCGCGACCTCCAATACAACGGGGCCACCTTGAATGGCCACGATGGCTCTTGCTTCCAAGTGGAAGTCTTCGGAAGGAGAGCCCCGATAGGCCTTGGATAGGGGATGGTCCTCCGGTAGCCTCCCGGATTCATCCTCTGCGTAAGAACGACCAATCGCAGCGACGATAACCAAGGTGACGACAATTGTCTTTGTAAACGCGCGCAGCATAACGTCAATTAGAACCAGAGGCTCGGCGACGTCGGCGATACCAGAGGAGCCAGCTGGCGATTCCGAGTGAGAGTAGAGTGGCGAATGCTATAATTCCGAAGGTTTCGAAAAAGCTTTCCTCTTCAGTGGATGCTGCGATTGTCGATGGCGGGGTTTTCGGAAGGTCCTTACGAGGCGTTGACTGGATTGATGGTGACGGAGCCTCAATAGCGGTTGACACCGTCATTTGTTCCGCCTTGGCTTTCTCTACATGGTCCAGCCATTCCTGGAGATCGTAGCGATAGTTCTTGAAAGCGTCGAGGGCAAGCACTTCTTTGCCCAGGTCAATGAGCTCTTCATGGTCCGTCCACAAGATCATTCCTACAAAAACCTTTTTCCTCATCGTGCCCCACTTTTCGGGGCCGCTCTCAAGAGACGTCCGTAAGTTATTAATAATGTCGTCGAGGGCTCCTGTGTCGGGCGACAAAACATCGATTTCCAACCAGTTCGAAGAACGCACGATCGGAAAGGGCGCTGACGGCCCAATGCCATGGTAAGGATAAAGAGTCCAGGAGGTGTCCAGAAGCACTTTTCCCTCGGTGATCCCTTCGAAGCCATGGTGCGCAAATACAAGTCTCGTCAGCGTATCCCCTGAGTTCAACTCCCTCCCCTCCGTTAAGGGTATCGTACCGATCGATCTGGGGGCAAATTTTCTCCGCTTCCAGGAGCCTTGGGCCGGCACGATTTCCTTGAGCGTACCAAAAAAGCCTACAATGCTCGCAGTGGGTTCTATTGTATAAGATTTCGTTCCGGTATAGGTGTGCGTAACCTCCAATAAAACGGGACCACCTTGAATGGTCACGATGGGTTTTGCTTCCAAGCGGAAATCTTCAGAAGGAGAGCCCCGATAGGCCTTGGATAGGGGGTGGTCTTCTGGTAGCTCCCCGGATTCATCCTCTGCGTAAGAACGACCAATCGCAGCGACGATAACCAAGGCGACGAGCATTGTCTTTGTAAACGCGCGCAGCATAACACACGACTCCTAGCCAGCAGTTAAAATACATCTAACCAACAAATCTATCAGTTAGGATCTACAATCGTAAGTCTAAGCGTTCCATTTTTAGCCTCCAAAATCGTCCTGTCCGTTTTGCGGCCATCAAGGCTAATAATAGACGGCAAATATATTCCAGGTGACAAATCTCCGTCGGGCCCAATCGTGAGGTCAAAAACACAGCTGAAGCTTGTATAACCATCGTCAGCATGTGGAGGCTCTGGCAGCACGGTGGGCTCAGCCCCAGGCTTAATATAAACTTCATTGGGCCAATCTAACAATTCAAAAACATGTGCCTTAAAACGCTTATCAAAATGAGTGCCCGTAAAGGTTGCCTGCACCGAATCGTCGCCCATATTCGCTTGTAGAGGAGTAAAATCTGTTACCGTCATCAACGTCCGGGCTTTGATCTCCTCCTCCCGATATCCTCCCTCAACGGCCCCCCCGCCCTTCTCGACCCCCAAAGAGGGAATGTCGGTTGGGTTTCTCTTTACGCGCATGTAGTATTTGTCATCGCCTACTTTCTTCTCTGCTTGGTATTCAAGCTTGTATCCAGACTTCGGCACTCGAGCTGAATCGTCGGGTTCAACAGCAACCTTTGTATTCGTCCTTAAATTGGTTTGTGTGAAATATTGGTGTAGGACAACGTCGCTTTTTGTTCCAGCAGGCCCTGTCTCATTGATAGAATTTTCACAGAGTTTAGCTGCTCCCTTTGGATTTGGCCCGGCAACTGTATTACCCCAGCCGATGATGTCGTGCTTTTCAGAGGCATTAAAAGTGTTAAAACTGCCAACAAGACTTGGACCTTTAAACACGCCACGCTCCTCAACTAGGCCTTGGGGAATGATCACCTCTGACCACGCTACTGTGTCTAGATCATCTAGGTCTCCTGAATCACTGGTCATGGTAAACAAGTAACGAGAACCCCACTGATTGGTCTTTACCACATCCCCTTCAATTTTCCCCTTAGTATACCATCCGCCTAAATTTGTATCATAGGTCATATTTATTTCATCAATGATCGCGGCAACGCTAAATTTCTTGGAGGTTCCGTAATCTGCTGAAGAGGGACCGGTAGCTTTCAGAGAAAGCGCCGAATCAAACGTCGGCTCGGTTTGCTTTGCAACGCCACCGACTACTGTTCCTCTAATATAAATCGACATTTCATCGCCTGTAGCGTTGTTGGGCACTGCAAGGACGATACTATTTCCAAATGTTCCTTCGTCTCCATTAAGGGAGATCTCTGCATCACCGTTATCTGGAGTTTCTCCTTGCAGCGCAATTGTGACGTCCTTACCTTTCCAGGATTTCGTATTTAACTTCAGCTCCGTATTAACTCGAGGCGGAATACGGTTGCGCATTCCTTTTGGCGTATCGACCGTACGAATATCCTGGGGGAATCCGTCTTCTAGCTGATCTAACACTTTTATCTTCGCAACGTTTTCCCCTTTTACGGCGCCCCCGGGGCCGTCCTTTAAGATCAACTTAAACTCAATTGTGCTCGCCGTGAACCCTTCGACCAAAAAGTTTTTCTTGGCAAACTCCCCCTTTGCATTCAGGTCCCAAGTCTTCGTCTGTATGTCGCCACTGCCCTTTCGTCCAATTACAATATTTCCGTTCTCGTCAAACACGCGGGCCTTCGATTTGTCCGCCGCGGCAACGAATTGGAACGTGACTTCGTAATTGGCACCCGCATTCGTGATTTCAAGTGTTAGTTCTGCCATGTCTCGCTTGTCTGCCGCTTTTTGACTCGCCGTTCCTGTAATTGTATCGTCTGAGTTGTCTTCGTTAGTATCAATGTCATCGTCATCATCATTGATTACAAGCTGCGCAGAGGCTCCATTAGACTCGGAGTGATCATCAAAACCATCTAAAGCACCATCATTATTCGAATCGACTCTGATGTTAGCCACGAGCTTTGGAGTGGTATTTTTTGCATACCTTATCTTTGGAGCGGCCAAAAAATTCCCTGTGGCAATAAATTCGTGGGCAAGCGCGACACCCATTGCCCCGGAATCCCATTGAATTTGACCATCCGAGTCATTGCTGCCCAGCGGGTCTGTCGGTGTATTTGAGACCAAATAAATATTGCCCGTCTCAAAACGGCCATCGCTGCCGGACACACGGTTTGCCACAATCTCCCATGTGAAATCTTCTTGCCCTTGGGGCGCCAGGTATTCTCCGTTAAAATCGGTAAAGCGCAAGGTAACCTTAACGCTCGTAATCCCCGCATCGGGCGTGTACAAGGCTAAATTGAGTATGGCTGTCGATGTATCAACATTGGCCGCATCGTCGTTGATAATC
>JAJDCN010000261.1 GCA_029260815.1 Planctomycetota bacterium | reverse complement strand
CGTCTCTATGGGAGCCTGAACCATGATGCGATGGACCCTTTGGATTGCCATCCTGCTCCTGATGGGCGGCCTGGCTCTTTGGCCAACTGCCACCGCACCAGACCCACAGACCTCACACCGGGTCCCGCCACCGGCGCGGTCCATCGAGTTGGATTCTACCGCGACGATCAAAACGACTCCTGGACCGGAAGGCCACCCGGACGTATGGATCCGCAAGGGCGGAACCTGGATGAACCTGACCCGGTTCGACAGGCCACAACACATCTACGACTACCAAGCGTCGCCCGATGGACGTTTTGCCTTCGTTTGGCACATGTCTTACACGCCCCGGAAGATCTCGGTCTACGACCTTGAAACGGGCAACCGAATTTCCCGTTTTTCACCCGGTTGGGCTGGATCGCTCCATTGGACGCCCCACAATACGATTCTCCACAAAGGGGGATTCGGTACGGGAAAGGACATGGATCTGTATGACTTGGAAGGCAATGAACTAATCGGTTTCCATGAACGCGACAGCGTTGAATTTGCCGTTTCACCCACTTTAGATTACGTGGCAACCATTCCAATTTACGCTTCCGACACGGGATTCGTTAACGTGTATGAGACGCGTAAAGGAACATTGCTGACCCAGTATGTACGCCCCGTAGTGATCGAATCACACGCGGATGTCGATTGGCTCGATCGTGGCTGCGTTGAGGTTACGTATTACAAATACTCGGCAGAAAGCACGCCCTTGCATTTTCGGGTTGAAGTGGACGACAAGTTTATTCCATAACGAGCCGAGCAGCGCCGAGGATTCCGGCGTCTTCGCCCAACTGCGGCGGAACAATCGGGGGAAGGCCGGCCGGCATTTGGATGGCGCGTGCGGCGAGTTCTGCGCGCATGGGGTCGAAGAGCATCTCCCCCGCTGCGGCCGCCCCGCCACCCACGACAATCAACTCCGGGTCGAAGAAGTTGCACAAGGTCGTCAGGCCTACGCCGAGGATACGGCCGGTCTCTTCAATGATCTCGCGTGCGAACGCATCTCCGGCGACTGCGGCCTCGTGCACGCTCGCGCTGGTGAGTCCCTCGACGCGCAACGTTGTCTTGGCGCCACCCTCGATGCCTTCGGCGGCGCGCCGGGCGATGCCGGTGGCCGAGGCGTATTGTTCCAGGCATCCGCGGCTTCCGCATCCGCAGGGTACGCCGTCCGGATCGTAGACGATGTGGCCGATCTCGCACCCGACGTTGTGGGCCCCGTGCCACGGGCGGCCGCCCAGGACGAGACATCCGCCGATGCCGGTACCCAGGGTCAGGAGGATCAGGGAAGAGCGATCGCGCCCCGCGCCCAGCCAGGCCTCGCCCAAGCCCCAGGCGTTGGCATCGTTTTCGAGCGCGACGCGCTTGCCAATCTTGTAGGCCACCAGGTCTCGCAAGGGTTCGTCGCCCCATCCGGTCATGTTCGGCGGCGCGTACACGATGCCGGTATCCGGATCCAACGGGCCGGGCACGCCAATCCCGACGGCCTCGACGGTGTCGTCGCTGACGGCATGGATCGATCCGACAATGTGTTCTACGACGGTGTCGCGGCCTTGATCGGCACAGGTGGGTCGCCGGTCGCGGGCAAGGAGAGTTCCGGTAGCGTCGACCCGAGCAGAACGGATGTTGGTGGCTCCCACGTCCATACCAATCACGGTCCGCTTGCCCGACATTACGCTCAGCCTCCGTTCTTGCGGGTGATTCCCAGCTTGTCGCGCACCTCGGCCATGGTGTCCCGGGCGATTGGCCGGATCTTTTCGGCGCCGGCGGCCAGCACGTCGCCAATGTAGTTGTGGTCGTCCTTCATGGAACAGAACTTGTCGCGAATCGGTTCCATGTGGGTATTGATGTTGTTCGCAAGAATCTTTTTGCAGTCGATGCACCCGATCCCGGCGGTGCGACACTCGGTATCCACGTGAACGATTTCCTGTTCGCTGGAAAAGGACCGGTGCAGCGTGAAGATGTTGCAGACCTCCGGGTTGCCAGGGTCCGAACGGCGTTTGCGATTCACATCCGTCACCGCGGTGGCCAGGCTCTTGTGGACAACCTCGGGTTCGGCCAATACCGAGACGTAGTTTTTCATGGACTTACTCATCTTGCTCTTGCCGTCCAGGCCCAAGACCTTTGGCGTGTGGCTCAAGAGGGCCTTGGGTTCGGGGAACGCGTCGCCGTAAAGGTTGTTGAACTTCCGGGCCACGTCGCGGGTAAACTCTACATGCTGCACCTGGTCCTGGCCGACGGGTACCATCTCTGCTTTGTACAGCAAGATGTCTGCGGCCTGCAGGACCGGGTAGTCGAACAGCCCGACGTTGACGTTTTCCTTGTTCTGCTTGGCCTTGTCTTTGTACTGGGTCATCCGCTCCAACAGGCCCATGGGGGTCACGGTGTTAAAGATCCAGGCCAGCTCAGTGTGCTCCGGCACGTCGGATTGCAGAAAAATCGTGGCGGCTTCCGGATCGATCCCGCAAGCGATGTATACGAGCAGGGCGTCTTCGATGTTTTCCCGCATCATCGCGACGTCGTAGGTGGCGGTGATGGCATGATAGTCGACGATGCAATAGATGCACTCGTAGGTGTCCATGAGAGAGACCCAGTTCTGAATCGCGCCCAAGTAGTTGCCCAGATGGATTTCGCCACTGGGCTGCAGTCCGCTAAACAGGCGCTTCTTCATGGAACCCTCGATTCCTTTTCGACATTCATCCGTGGTATTACGGCGGCATGCGCCGTAGCGATTACGACTGCTTCGTGTCTATTTGGGCGGCCTTGGGGGCCGGTTCGGCGGGCGGTTGGGGTTGCCGCCGGACCTTTACCAATTGCGCCGCGATGCTCAGCGCGATCTCCTCGGCGGTCTGAGCGTGGATAGCCTCCCCGATCGGGCAGTGCACCTGGGCGATTCGCTCGGCCGAGACGCCTTTGGCTTTGAGATTGCCGTAGATCCGTCCGCGCTTCGACTTGGAGCCGATCAGGCCCACATAGCGGGCCGGGGTTGCGACCGCCCATTCCAGGACTTCCTGGTCATGGGCATGACCGCGGGTGACAATGACCAGGAGATTGGCCGGCACAATGGTCAACTTTGGCAGCACCTCCGCATACTCCCCCACCAGGATCTCGTCAGCGTCCGGAAACCGCTTGCGGTTGGCGAATTGCTCCCGGTCTTCTACAATCGTGGTGCGAAAGCCCAGCGTTTTCAAGAACCCGGCCAAGTGGCCGCTCACATGTCCGGCTCCGAAGACAAAGACCATGGGCGCCACCAAGGGCTCGATGAAAACTTCCACCGTCCCGCCACAGACCAAGCCATTGGGCTCTTCGTCCTGCTCGGTGAGATGAAAGGCCAGCAATTGCGAGGTCTCCGTTCGCATGACCTCCCGCGCAGCGTGCCAGATCTCCGCCTCCACGCAACCACCACCGACGGACCCCACCGTAGAGCCATCTTCGGTCACGAGCATCTTGAAGTTCTCTTTGCCCGGCGTCGAACCCGCCGTCCGGACGATCGTACACAAAGCGCCGGAGCGACCGGCCTTGCGCAGATTAACGATCTCTTCGTAAATATCTTTCATAGCCGTTATTATAGCAGTCCGTCGAATATCGGTCAACCAGAGCATTCGGTGCGTCGCACTGGTCCTGGGGTTTACCGAAGGCAGATGAAAAGATCGGGATTGCGAGCGGAACCGGTTCGCGGACAAAATTCTTCGTGTTGCTCAGAATGACAAGAAGAATAACGCTTTGTGTTCTCTGTGCCTTCTCTGTGAACTCTGTAGCAAGGATCGTTTGGCCCCAGGGTGAGCCACGCCCGTGGCTCTCTTCGGGGTTGGCTCTAAAGGTTAATCACATATATCCTTATTGCATCGCCGGTAGACCCAATCGGGCCCACAATTGGGATCCTCTGCCCTTAGAAATTTCCGTTGACCCAGCGCCGACGGTACGTTAGCATCGTGTAACATCTTGTGTCTTATGAATCAATGCGGTCCAGGCATAAGAGTTTAGGCTCGTTTTATTTTAGAACCGCTTCGCCGAAAGTAGGGAGATTTCGTTTTGAATTTCTTAGCCGACGTATTTATGGGCCTGTATTTCGTGGTCCTGGGGATCCTGGCGATCTATGGGAGCCATCGCTACCTGCTGGTGGTCTTGTTCCTGCGTCACCAGTCCAAGCAGCCGAAACCGAAAAAGAAATTCAAAAAGCTCCCGCGCGTCACAATCCAATTACCTCTCTATAACGAAAAGTACGTTGTCGAACGGCTCCTGGATACCATATCTAAGATCGACTATCCCCGCGATTTGCTCGACATCCAGGTGCTGGACGATTCCACCGACGATACGGTGCAGATCGCCGGACAAAAAGTGAAAGAACTACAAGAGCAGGGCCTGGACATCGTTCACTTGCACCGCGTCGATCGCAAAGGTTTCAAGGCTGGCGCTTTAGAGGCGGGGATGCTATCGGCCAAGGGGCAACTGCTGATGATTTTCGACGCGGACTTCATGCCGCGGTCGAACATTTTGAAGCAATGCGTCCACTTCTTTACCGACACTCAGGTGGGCTTGGTGCAGGTGCGGTGGGGACATGTCAACCGCCACTATTCGCTGCTCACGGAGATCCAGTCGATTCTGTTGGACGGTCACTTCATCATCGAACACAACGCGCGCAACAAGTCCGGGAGATTCTTCAACTTCAACGGCACCGCGGGCATCTGGCGGCGCCAGTGCATCCACGACGCCGGCGGGTGGGAGCACGATACACTGACGGAGGACCTGGACCTGAGCTTCCGTGCACAGATCAAGGGCTGGAAGTTTCACTACCTGCAAAACGTGATCTCCCCGGCCGAGCTGCCGGTGAACATGAACGCCTTCAAAGCCCAACAACACCGCTGGGCCAAGGGCTCCATCCAGACCAGCAAGAAGATGCTGCCGGTCATCTGGAAGAGCAAGATCCCTCTGAAGGCCAAGATCGAAGGCACCTTCCACCTGACCAACAACTTGGCCTATCTGCTCGTGGTAATCCTGGCGATCATCCTGGGCCCAGTGGTTCTGATCCGGCACAGCCGCGACATGCGACCGGAGATGTTGTATTTCTGGGACATTCCACTCTTTATTACGGCGTCTCTGTCCGTCATCGTCTTTTACATCACGGCCCAGCGGGCGATCTACAAGAGTTGGATTCCACGGCTTCGTTACCTTCCGATCCTGCTATCCCTGGGCATCGGCTTATCGGTCAACAACGCCAAGGCGGTCATCGAGGCCTTGATCGGCCACGACACAAAATTCGTCCGCACGCCAAAATTCGGGATCCAGAGCAAACAAGACCGCTGGGCGAACAAACAATACAGAAGCAAGATCAACTTCGTTCCCTATGCAGAAGTGCTATTGGGCCTGTACATAACACTCTATATGGTCATGACAATCCTAAACGGCGATTATGCCACCATCCCGTTTCTCGGGCTGTTCCAGCTCGGTTTCCTCTACGTGGGAATCACCTCCCTGCTGGAGGCGCGTCAGAGCCGCCGCCCGATCAAGCAAAGCGGGTAGCGCTTGTTTCACCTGCAGGCCCGTCACGGCTCCAACGCCCTTCGCTACGCCGGAGGTGCGCTGGCAGTCCTGATCCTGATCAACGTCATTGGCGATTGGGTCCGTCCGGGCTTGGACGCCAGCCGATTGTGGATCTCCGCCACTTTCCTGCCCCACTGGCTGATGCGTGTCTTCCTGCTGGTGGCCGGTTGCGCCTTGTTGGCCAACGCCTGGAGTCCTGTCCGTCTTCAATGGGCGCGGCGGGTTACTGCATCCGTTTTGGCTATTCTCGCCGTCGCGGCAGCGGTCAACACTCTCGGGTTCTACCGCGTGTTGGCGAGCGGTGCGATCCGGACACCAATGGTAATCCCCCTCTCTATGTTTGTGGCTCTGGTCCTGGCGGCTTTGTGCGGACAATCGCTTCTACAGCCGGGCACCGCACCGCACCGAGCGTGGCAACGGATCATGGGCATCTTGCCCGTCTCCGGGGCCGTTGCCTTGGTTCTGCCGCTTCTGCTGATGTTCACTTTCGGCCTGACCGATTATGCGCGCCGCGCGGACTGCGCCGTCGTGTTCGGCGCGAAGGTCTGGGATGACGGCACCCCCTCTTTGGCCCTGGCCGACCGCGTGGACGAAGGGATTCGACTCTACCGGCGCGGGTTGGTGGGTGCGGTGATCATGAGCGGGGGCATCGATCCGGCAAACGGGCACTCCGAGGCGCAAGTCATGCGCGACCGAGCCCTTGCCGCGGGCATCCCGAAAGCCGCGATTGTTCTGGACGAACAAGGCGTCAACAGCGTCGCCACGGTTGGCAACACCGAGCGGATTCTTTCCAATAGAGGCTGGACCACCGTTCTGGCCGTTAGCCATTACTATCATCTGCCGCGCATTCACATGCTGTTTTCGCGCACAGCAGTCACCGCCTATACCGTCCCTGCCCCCATGACTCGCCGGCTGACACGCGAACCCTACTATCTCGTCCGCGAAATTGCCGCCTTTTACAATTCCTTCCTCTTCCAATCTCCGGCGCGCGCAGTTCGCCCACGTCCCGATCGGGCATTGCGCAACCGTGTTTCAAAGGAGCCGATCCAAATGCGGAAGAGGAGGGCGTGTTTTTACTTCTGCGGTGTCTTGTACAACCGGCGGCCGAACATTCGGTTGTAGCTCGTCCAGTTCTGCCCGTCCTGGAGATCCGATTTCAGCGCCATGGAGAAGGAATTGATCTTGGCATCCAAGTTCTCCAAATGGTGCAGGGCAATCGCTTCTACCGTCATGGGCACCTTGGGCGAGCCGTATTCCAGTTCCCCATGATGGCTCAGGATCAGATGCGTGATCTGCATGAGCAATTCCGACGGGAATCCGTCGACCCGGGCAGCGCGCTCCTGAACCATGAGGATGCCCAGGGAGATGTGGCCTACCAGCTCGCCTTCGTCGGAATAGCTGAAGCCCGCGCCCACCGCCAACTCGCGGACCTTTCCGATGTCGTGGAAGAAAATACCGGCGATCAGCAGGTCGCGGTTGAGTTCCGGATAGTTCTCGACGATCCGGTCGGTGACCCAGATCACCGAACAGATGTGCTCCAGCAGCCCGCCGATAAACGGGTGGTGATAACTCACTGCCGCGGGTGCTCGCTTGAACGCGGCGACAAATTCCGGCTCCTCAAGAAAGGACAGGATTAGCTTTTGGATGTACGCGTTCTGGAGCGAGTCCACCGTCGCTCGCAGCTCTTTCATCAGCGCGTCCACGTCCTTCTGCGTATGGGGCAGGAAGTCAGCAAGTTGGGTAGGCTCCGCCTCGGCTGGACGCAGGTCGCTGAGGACCAACTGCGACTTGTTTCGGTAGACCTCTACCCGTCCGCGCACGCGCAGGAAATCCGCGCCGCTGACGTGCCCGTAGAGATTCTCAGATGCGTCCCACTTGACCGCGTCGATAGTCCCGGTGCGGTCGGCCAACCGGAGAGTCAGGTAATTGGAGCCGTTGCGCGCCGAGCGGATCTCCACGGTCTGTATAACGTACACCTCGTCGACCGCATGACCCGGTTGGAGATGTTCAATAAACTGTCTTGCCATGTGACAATGCCTCTTGCTTTGCGGTGATTGGAACCGTGTGGATTATAACAAGACGGAGATGGGCGAGCAACGAGCGCCTTGGCGAACTCGGGGGGCAGGAAGAACGGGCTGGCGGTTACGCTCCAGGCGAGGCGACAGGACGATAGACGCGCGACGCGGAAGCGCTCTTAGCTCTCCGAGTCAACTCAAGCTCGTCCACGCGGACCAGAGCGTAGCCAAACACGCGACGGATACCGCTTGCGACATCCTCTCCGTGCAGAGGCACCAGGATTTCGTCGGCGGGCAGGACCGAGATGTTTTCCGACTCCCGCTGATCTTCCAGCAGAGCCTTCACGTCGATGAGAATCACGAGAACATTGGAAACCATCTCCGGCTGCTCTGCGCCTGCTTCCATAACTTGGATCGGCTCACCGTAGGTTCGGACCAGGGCGATCCATTCACAGTCGTTGTCCATGAAACCCTGAAAGGCCTTGCCTTTGCTGAGAACCTGAAATATTTTTTCGCCGCCCTGGATTATCACTTCGGTATCTTGAACCGTGGCGTCTTCGGCGGGATAGACCAGGCGTACGCTTTCGCCACCGGGTGTGCGCACGAACCCGGACAGATCTTCAGCGAGTTCCGACCCGTTGAAGGCCTGAGCGTCCAGGGCGGGAACATCCGGGTAATCGCCGGTCTGGCAAGCCGCAAGCGGCAGAACGCAGGCGGTCAGAAACAGGCTGAAAATTGCGGTTCGCTTCATATCGGATCCTTATGGGGTGCCGTCGCCGAGCAGGGCGGCGATCCGTTGAGTGTCGGGCCGCTCAATCACGCCCTTTTCGGTAATGATCGCTGCGATGTTCTCGTGGGGCGTGACGTCAAAGGCGGGGCTGTAGGTCTTCACCCCTTCCGGCGCCGTACGCTTGCCAAAGCCTTCGGTTATCTCTTCGCTCGCCCGCTCCTCAATCGGAATATGCGTACCGTCGGGGATCGACAGGTCAAACGTAGAACTGGGGGCCGCAACGTAGAAGGGGATGCCGTGTTCCTTGGCCAGGATCGAAACGCTGTAGGTGCCAATCTTGTTGGCGGCGTCTCCGTTGGCGGCGATCCTATCGGAACCGACTACAACCATGTCGATTTTTCCCTCTTTCATTACTTGTCCCGCCATGTTGTCGCAGATGAGCGTCACGTCGATGCCCGCCTGCATCAGCTCCCAGGCGGTCAGTCGCGACCCCTGTAGCAGGGGCCGGGTTTCGTCGGCGTAGACCGCGATCTTCTTGCCCTGCTCATGGGCGGAAAACATTACCGCAAGCGCCGTGCCGTAGTCCGCCGTAGCCAGGCCGCCCGCGTTGCAGTGGGTAAGGATCCGGGTTCCATCGGTCACCAACTCAGCACCGTGGGAGCCGATCGCCCGGCACATCTTCTTGTCCTCTTCCACCACCCCGATGGCCTCCTCCAGCAACCGCTGCTGCAGGTCGGGGATCGGCAGATCCTTGTTCTCCTCGGCCACCCGTTTCATTCGGTCGATCGCCCAGAACAGGTTCACGGCCGTCGGGCGAGATGAGGCGAGATAATCGGCAGTTTTTGCCAGCTCTGCGGAAAAATCGTCCCAATTTGTCGCTGTCGAGTTCTGGATTCCCAGGATCATGCCCAAGGCACCGGCACAACCGATGGCAGGCGCACCACGGACCGCCAGCTGCTTGATGGCATCCCAGATTTCCTCCGGGGTGGTACATTCGATGAAGTCGAAACGTTCCGGCAAGAGCGTTTGCTCGATCAGCCGGATATGGCCGTCCACGTCTCCTACCCATTCAATTGTCGGTACCGGCATAGATGCTCCCTCTTTTTCCGAATCTTTTCTGGCTCAGGCTTCGCTTGCTTTCTTCTCGATCGTCTCGGCTAAGGCGTCGAGTTGATGCGTCATTTCCTCAAACAACTGATCCGTTGCGGCTTTTCGTGCTGCTTTTTCCACCTCTTCGCGGTCCAGCCAATAGTCGGGACCGACCCACGCTTCGGTGTGCTCGCCTTCCGCGGACAAGTACAAGTGGCCGTTTCGCACGTCGAGCAACAGGGCCGTTTCAACCGACATCACGTTGTAGTGCGACGCCGGGACGAACAGCATGGGCGCGACCGCCAGATACGTAAGCCCCAGTGGGTTGTTGTAGCGATCGGTGTCCTGCCGGTTGATCAGCAACAACACAACGTCCGCATTGGCATCCGCGGCCGCAACGCGAAGGGCATCCAGCGTCACTGCCCCGCCACCGTAGGACAATTGAACCTCGGAAATAAAGGAAACCGAAGAAAACAACTTTCGATCCGTTAATTGCTTGCGGATCGTCTCCTTCGACTCCTTGTCCAACCGACTGTACAGGGTTGGCACCGAGCCAAGGCCCGGATTTTCCCAATACAACTGGGCCACCGCGACCTTCGCCCGAGTCGGCATTTGGGCCCTGCGCGCCAAGGCGGTTTGGATGTACGCATCCGTCTGGATACCGCCACCGGTTGTCCCCACAACGGTTTCCCTGGTACCGCGGAGAACATTTGGCTCTACGCCGAGCTCTGTCATGTCCATGGCCTGCACGTGTAATGCCGTCGCCGTGCAACCAACCACACTCAACAAACTCACCAATGCACAAAGGATCACTGAACGGTTCATCGCCATCCTCCTGAGAGATCTCTAGCGGTCGGAGCGGTCTATCCTGAAGAACACTTCAGCGATCAGGAAATTCTTTCTTCACCCGCGCGCGCTTCTCGCCGACTTCCTTGGCGAGCTTTTCCCGGTAGTCGAGGACTTTCTGACGAATCGCCTTGTCGGAGACCCCTAGAATTTCCGCGGCGAATACTGCCGCGTTTTTGGCCCCGGCATCGCCGATGGCCATGGTGGCGACCGGTACACCGGAGGGCATTTGGACGGTGGAGTAGAGCGAGTCGATGCCGTTGAGAGCCGCGCTCTTCATGGGTACACCGATAACCGGCAGCGGCGTAAGGGCGGCGATCACACCGGCCAGGTGGGCGGCCCCACCGGCGGCGGCGATAATAATCTCAAAGCCGTTGTCCACGGCTTCGGTGGCGTATTGATGAGCCGCTTGAGGCGTGCGGTGCGCGGAGACGACGTCCACGTCAAAGCCAATGCCAAACGCTTCCAACATCTCAGTTGCTTTGCGCATGGTGGGCAGGTCTGAGTCACTTCCCATAACGATACCAACTTTGTGGTTCATCCTCTACTCCAACGGTTGACCGACGATCTGTTCGTATACATCCATGTAGCGCCGCGTCGTATTGGCGGCAACGTCTTCGGGCAGTTCGGGGCCTGGATAAGTCTTGTCCCAATCCAAGGTTTCCAGGTAATCGCGAACAAACTGCTTGTCCAATGCGATCGGCTCCGAGCCTTCCACCAGCGAATCAGCCGGCCAGTAGCGACTCGAATCGGGCGTGAGCACTTCGTCCACCAGCAGGATCTCGCCGTCTCGCTGGCCAAACTCGAACTTTGTGTCGCAAAGGATCAGCCCGCGCTGCTCGGCGAAAATCCAGGCTTCATTGTAAATCGCGATGCTGCGCGCGCGCAAATCCTCGGCGATCTCGGTCCCGACAATTTCGCACATCCGCTCGAAGGGGATATTCTCGTCGTGGCCGGAGGTCGCCTTGGTCGCCGGC
>JAJDCN010000027.1 GCA_029260815.1 Planctomycetota bacterium | reverse complement strand
CAGCGGCTTGTCGTCGTTGCCCCCTTGCTCTGTATCATGCGCATCGTAGTGTCGCGCGCTGCCGCGCGAGCTCACGAGCTTGGTGACGGCTTTCGATTCCTTCGGTGGCAGGCCGTCGTAGATCACGACGCGCCGGTCTGCTCGATAGACCCGAATTTCTCCATGACCCTTCTTTGCCGCCTGGTAGAACGCGACGGAGGGCTTCATTTGGCCTCCCTTCAGCGCAACGCCTCTGCGCTTCTCCAGGATTGCTTTGGCCGCTTGTGCGAATTCCTTGGCGTCCTTGTTCGAGTCCCACAGGGTGTCCCAGACCAGTCGGATCTGTTGGGTCTTTGGGTCGCTCCATACGTAGTAGGTGTCGCCATCCCAACCGGTGGCAGCGACGTCGTGGCCTGCGCCCAGGTGGGTGCGGATCATGGAACGGACTAGCAACTCGCCGGCGATATCGACGATGAAGTGGTCTTTTCCGTAGGTGTCTGTAAGGTGTTTTTCCAAGCCTTTTGACTCTATTCGCGTCGGGTAGTCCCGCCGTGTCAGGTATCGCTCTGGGTGAAGAATTTGCTCGGTAGAGGTGGGTGGACTGTCGAAGACGCCGCGCAGCGCCTTCCAATTACCGGATTTGTACACGGCGTGGACGAAGTTAACGGCCTCGGCGTATTCAAAGGTGTTCTTGTCGACGAAATAGGCCGGCGCGCCGCGCGCTCGCATCTGGTCGATGATGTTGGTTCGCTGGCGCCGCAGCTTGTTGCCCAGGAAGATTTTGTAGCTGTCTAAAGCGATGCCAGCATCGCCCAGAACGAATGCCTCTTCGGTCAGCATGGCGTCTGCTTCGATCAGGGCCCGGATCGCGTTGCCGGCATCGCGGCCGATAGATTGTTTGCCGTCGAGGAGCGCGGGCCAGTGTTGATGCTGCAGGCCGTGGTAAAGTTCATGGGCAATGGTCACTGTTTGTTTGCCCGGATCACGGCCGAGGATCAGGCGCAGTGTTTTGTCCCACTGATCATAGGCGCCGGATACGATGGAACCGGTTTGGCCGGTCATCATCGCCTGGTAGTCCATGGACTCCGGGATCAGGCCCAGAGCCTTGAAGACGCGGCCTTCGTCTTCGAAGGTTTTCGGTGTGTTGTGCTTCGTCAAGGCCCCGGCGACGTAGGTGCGCATTTGCTCGGCCGTGAGCACTGCCTTTTTCACGTCGGCCTTGAATTTCAGACCGCGCAGGGCCTCCAGCTTCTTTGCCACAGCCTCCGTGCGTTTAAGGATCGCCGAGCGGGCGGGGTCAATGGAGCTGTCGGGTTTTGTGGCCGGCGGTTCCGCTGCGGTTGCGATGCAACCCAGGTAGGTGAATAGGCCGATTAGGGTGCAAGCGCGCAGGCAAGTTTGTAGACTCAAGGTGTCTCCAATCTGTTGCGGGCAACCCGACTTATCGGGCGGGCCGGACGAACTTGAATGTGTCGAGAACTCGATCGGCGTGGTGTTTAGAAATATTATAAGACGCTTTGCCCAGGCACCGCAGCTCGATCCGGTAATGGATGTGATTTGCTACGAAGTCGAAAACCTTGCAATAAGTCTTGCCATTGGGCTTCATGTACCCCCACTTGTACGCAGTCTTCAATCCGAACGCGCTAGCCTTTTCCTTGGGCTCTACTTGGGTCTTGGGGTCTTTCGCCAGAACCTGGATGTCCGCATCCACCTTCGCGGTTAGATTAAAATTTAGCCCAACCTTTTCGGCGCGGATGTTGACTTTGGGGTGGAGTCCGACATTGGCGAAGTATAATGTTGTGGAAGCGATCCTGCCTTCAACGTTTTGGTTTGGCAGTCCGGGAACTCCCTCGAAAAAGTGCTCCCATCCTCTCCCTGCGGACACCTGGAAGTTGAACTCTTCGTTAACGTAGGTCTTGCCCGGTCCGATCCGCGGTTCGGGCCATTTCCGTTTCGGGTGCAGGATCTCCAGGCCCTGGAAGAAAGCTTCGATCTCCTTGCGGCGTTTGGTACTCCAACCCGGCACGGCAGGAATCTCGATGATGATCTCTCGCTTGTCGTCGGCCAGCACGTACATGTCGTGTTGCAGTCGGACCCGCGGCAGTGGCGGACGATGGGTGCCTTGGTAGACGTAGAGAGACCCCTTCATCCCATTGATCTCCACTGACTTGCCGGCGAGACGCTCGTAGTTATCGACTTGGATGGAACGGATGCTTTCAATCCGCTTGATCCGTTGTTCCGGAGTCAGGTCCATCTCCACCTGTCGGGAGTGAACCTGGATCTGGATCCGTCGGACCTTTTCCAACATCATGAACCAGACCTGTCGATGGGCGTCGGCATCGTCTCTCAGCGGGTGTTGCGCTATCCAGGCCCCTGCCGGTAGGTCGGCGGTCCATTGGAAGCGGTAGTTCTCATAGCGACGGCTCCCGTTGCCGTAGAACGGAGCCTTGCCCTCCAGGGGTGGCCGCGGTTTGACCAGTGGTTCCAGAGCCTTGGCATCGTCGGCGCCTTTTTGGGTGTCGCGTTTGTCGTAGGTAAGAACCGGCTTACCTGCCATGGCCCACACGGCTTCGTCGTCCGGCACAATGCCATCAAAGACAGTCACTCGTGTTCCCACTTGGGAAATCCGTAGCGCTCTGTGATCTTTCGTTTGGGCTTCATGTGTCGCGACGCCGGCTTCGCCATTAGGTTGGCTTTTGAATTCCACTCCTTGGCGCTTTTGCAGGGTTTGCACCATGGCTTTTGCGAATTCGCTTGCATCGGACATGGAATCCCACTGCGTTGCCCACACCGTTGTGTTGTGCATCGTTGTCGGGTTGTGCCAAACGAAACAGGTGTCGCCGTCCCAGCCGGTCGCGGCGTCGTCGTGCCCGGCGCCCAGATGGGTTCGAAAGATGGAGCGGATCAAGAGTTCGCCTGCGGAGTCTTGATCTACGTTGTCGTCCCCGTAGGTCTTCGTTAGATGTTTCTTCAAGTCGGGAAGTCCAAGAGTTACCGGGTAGTCCCGACGGGTAAAGTAGCGCTCTGGGTGAAGGACCTGCTCGGTGGAGATGGGTGGATCGGACAAGACGGCGTCCACCGCCTTCCAGCCTCCCTGTTTGTAGGCGACATGCACGAAGTTGACAGCTCCGGCATACTCGAAGGAGTTCTTGTCCACAAAATACGGTGGCGTGCCGCGGCTGCGCATTTGTCGGACCAGGTGGTTCCGATCCCGCCTATATTTCTCACCCAGAAAGACTCGGTAGGCGCTCAAGCCGATTCCGGCTTGATCCAGCACGTAGGCCTCCTGGGTCATCATGGCGTCAGCCTCGATCAGGGCTCGCACGGCGTTGCCGCTGTCCCGGCCGGAGACGGTCTTCCCATCCATGAGATCCGGCCAGTGCTGATGCTGCAAACCATGATGCAGCTCGTGGGCGATCGTGGTCTCCTGCGCCGCTGGATCGCGCCCGAGGATTAGCCGGAGCGTCTTTTCCCATTGATCGTAGGAACCGGAAGCGATGTTTCCGATCTCGCCGGTCATCATCGCCTTGTAGTCCGTAGACTCCGGGATTAACCCCAGGGCCTTGAAGACGCGGCCTTCGCTGACGAAGACCTGTGGGTCGTTATTCTTGTCCATCGCTTTAGTGATGGATTTTCGCATCTGCTCCGGCGTGACGACGGCGATCTTGACTTCGCCTTTGAAGGGCAGGCCGCGCAGAGCCTCTAGCCGCTTGCGTGCCACAGCTACCCGCTCTAAAATTGCCTTTCGCGCTGCCCCGTGGGGATTCTCCAGCAGTTGAGGTTTTGGCGGAGCGGTTGGTTCGCCTCCGGCTGCATTGGAAGCGAGCAGGAGAAGGAAACAGAATGACCGCAAGGGGAATCGGGCGATGAGCATGAATTCATTCCTTTCGTGCTGAGTCCAGCGCAGCGGCAGCACTGGAAAAATGGAACGCGCAGGATAACAATCGGTACCAGTTTCGTCAATTGCAAAACGCCCACAGCGGAGGGTCTCACCACGGCTCCAGCCCGTCTAGGTGGGCTGAAATTCATTGACATCGCAGCAGATGCGGCCTACAATCCGGCGTTCTTGGGTCTAAAGAACACCGAACCCCTATCCTAGCGAGAGATTATGGACTTCGAACTCAATGCCGACCAGAAGGCCGTCCGCGACATGGCTCGGAAGTTCGCCGATGAGGTGATCGCCCCTGGCGTTCGTGAACGGGACATTAAGCACGAATTTCACGCAGACATCGTGAAGAAACTCGCCGAGGTCGGCCTCTTGGGCGGCCCGGTTCCGGAGAAATACGGCGGTGCGGGGCTCGACTATATCAGTCATGCGATTGTCACCGAAGAAGTCGGGCGGGTTGACTCGGCGGTCCGGACGACCCTGTCGGTTCACATCTCCTTGGTAGAGCTGACCATCCTGCGCTACGCCAGCGAGGAACAGAAGCGTCGGTACCTGCCGGAACTGACCAGTGGCCGGATGATCGGCTGCTACGGCCTGACCGAACCGGACGCGGGTTCGGACGCAGCCAACCAGCAGACCACCGCAGTCAAGACCGACACGGGTTGGCTGCTCAACGGCAACAAGATGTGGATCTCTAATGGTGGTGTATCCGACCTGGCACTCGTCTTTGCGCAGACCGACAAGCCCAGAGGCCACAAAGGCATTGCCTGCTTTCTGGTGCCGACCGATGCACCCGGCTTCTCTGCTCCGATCATCGAAGGCAAACTGGGCTTGTGGTCCTCCAACACGACGGAACTGGTCTTGGAAAATGTGGAGGTGTCCGACGACGCCCTCATGGGCGAGGTTGGCGATGGTTTCAAGATTGCCATGGGGGCCCTGGACTCCGGCCGCTACTCCGTGGCCGCGGGCTGCGTGGGGATCGCCCAGGGCTGTGTCGACGCGTCGGTCAAATATGCTACCGAGCGCGAGGCCTTTGGGCGCAAGATCGCCGGCTTCCAACTGGTGCAGGAGCTGATCGCCGATATGGTCGTCCAAACCGAAGCAGCCCGGCTGCTCACCTGGAAGGCGGGACATGTAAAAAACCAAGGCGAGTCCGCGACCTTTGAGACCTCGGTAGCCAAGTATTATGCCACGGAGGCAGCTCTCAAGGCGGCCGGCGACGCCATCCGCGTTCACGGCGGCTACGGGTATTCCAACGAGTATCCGGTGGAGCGGTTCCTTCGTGACGCCCAGGTGAACGTGCTGTACGAAGGAACCTCGCAGATTCAGAAATTGATTATCGGTTCGCACGTGACAGGCGTTCGCGCCTTCACGTGACGCGGAAAGAATAAGGTAGAACCCGGAAAAGGAAGGAAGAGCCATGAAGATCGTCGTCTGCATCAAACAGGTGCCGGACACCGAAACGAAGGTCAAAATCGCTGCCGATGGGAAGAGTCTCGATCCTGCCGGCGTGGATTACGTCCTCAACCCCTATGATGAGTACGCTGTCGAAGAAGCGATCAAGCTCAAAGAAGCGAACGGCAGCGAAGTCACGATCCTGTGCCTGGGTACCGAGGCCGCAACCAAAGCGATTCGCACCGGCTTGGCTATGGGAGCAGACAATGCAGTCTTGCTCAAAGATGAAAACGCCGCGGGTCGGGACTGGCTGTCGGTGGCCAAGACCCTTGCGGAAGAACTCAAGGCTCTACAGCCGGATTTGATCTTCTTCGGCAAGCAAGCCATGGACGATGATTCCGCCGCGGTGGGTACTGCTGTGGCCCAGATCCTTGGGTTGCCCTCGGTGGCAAATATTACATCCTTCGCCCTGGAGGGCGCCACCGCCACGGTCCAGCGCGAAGTGGAAGGTGGAATCGAAACGCTGACCGCGACCCTGCCGGCGATCTTTACTGCGCACAAAGGGCTCAATGAGCCGCGTTACCCTTCGCTCAAAGGGATCATGTCCGCCAAAAAGAAACCGGTGGAGGAAAAAGCCGCCGCCGTGTGCGAGAACGGCACCGAGGTCGTCTCCATGGCTCTCCCACCGGAACGCCCGCCGGGCAAGGTGATCGGCGAAGGCGTGGAGGCGGTCGAAAAACTGATCGACCTACTCAAGAACGAGGCGAAGGTTCTTTAACGCGGAGGGAGACACACGATGGCAAACGACGTACTGATTTTTGCGGAATACAAAGACGGACAAATCAAGCGATCTTCCTGTGAAGCTATCCGCGAAGGGGCCAACGCCGCGCAGCGGTTGGGCGGCAACGCGATCGCGCTGCTGCTGGGCTCTGGCGCGCAAGCGGCGGCGCCAGCCACCGGCGAATACGGCGCCCAAACTGCCTTGGTGGCGGGCGACGCAAAGCTGGACACCTTCGCGCTCGAGGCGTTGTCCAAAGTGGCGAGCGCAGCGATCGAAAAGACCCAACCGGCTTTGGTCCTGTTTCCAGCCACCACCCTGGGCAAGGAGCTGGCCCCGCACGTGTGCGCCGCCCGCGGATTGGGTATGGCCACCGACTGCACCGGGCTGGCGGTGGAGGGCGGCGTGGTCCAAGCGACGCGCCCGGTCTACGCCGGCAAGGCGTTCGTCACTGTGAAGTTCAACACATCCCCGGCGGTGGCTACGCTACGGCCCAACGTCTTTCCGGCCGGCGAGCCGGAGTCGGGCAAAGCCGCATCGGTGGAGACGCTCGAGGTCGCTCTGGAAGACACCGACGCGCGGTGCACGGTAACCAACTTGGAGGCGGCTGGGGATGCCAAGCAGGATTTAACAGAGGCCAACCGGATCGTGTCCGGCGGCCGGGGTTTGAAAGGACCGGAACATTTCGAAATGCTGGAGAAGCTCGCCGACGAATTGGGCGCTGTGGTGGGTGCCTCCCGTGCGGTGGTAGACGCCGGCTGGCGGCCCCACGCCGAACAGGTGGGCCAGACGGGCAAGACGGTTTCTCCCAGCCTGTACTTCGCGTGCGCCATTTCCGGTGCGATTCAGCATCTGGCCGGTATGCGCTCCTCCAAGTGCATTGTGGCGATCAACAAGGACCCGGATGCCCCGATCTTCAAAGTAGCTGACTACGGTATCGTCGGCGACGTCTTCGAGGTTGTGCCGGCCCTGACGGAGGCCTTGCAGAACAGTTCGTAGTCGGCTCGTCCAGAATCCAGGAGGCATTGCCATGCGCATTCGACACGCCGTCCTCATGGTGCTATTTGTCACACTCGTCGCCTGTAATGGCCCCACTGAAACACAACAGGCGTCTCAGCAGCCGGAGGTCCCCGTAGGCGGCGATGTGGGCCAGCGAGCACCGGACTTCACGCTTCCGGCTCACGGCTCGGAACCCGTGACGCTGTCCTCGTTTCGCGGGACGAGTAACGTCGTACTCTATTTCTATCCCAAAGACAACACGCCTGGCTGCACGGTTGAAGCCTGTTCTTTTCGGGATACGAACGCGGTGTTCGAGGCCCTGGATACCAAGGTGCTAGGCGTCAGCGTGGATGATCTGAACTCTCATGCGAAATTTGTTAACGACTATAACTTGAACTTCACGCTCCTGGCGGACCCGGACTTCAAGGTCTCGAAGTTGTACAACGTGGAGACCTGGATGACCCATCAAGGCGTGGAATATCATTTTTCGGAGCGTGTTACCTTCGTCATCGACAAACAAGGGGTCATCCGCAAGATCTATCCCAACGTGAACGTTGAAACGCACGCTGCCGAAGTTCTCGCTTTCATCAAGACGCTCCAATCAGGTTGAATCTATGCGATCCGTACCGTCTCCGTCCCGGGTCCCGGCCCGATCCACGCCCCATCTCTTGGGTTGCTTGACATGAACGGGCGCCTGGATTATACGTATAAACTTTACATCAAGGTTCCTGGAGAAAGGATACGCCGTGTTCGTGGCTGCAATTGATAAATTTCTAGAGACAATACCACTGGGGGGAAAGATCACCTGGAAGCAGTACCTGCTGGCGCTTCTGGTGATTGTGGCGGCGATGGCTGTACGCAAGTGTCTCTCGATCCTGCTCAATCGATGGTTGAAACGGTTAGGCGAGCGCATCCCCGGGGAAGAGGACGACCGGGTCCTGTTGGCCCTGCACAAACCGTTTACGTACATTATGTTGGTCGTTGGTATTTACTTGGGCATTCAAGTCCTGGAGCCGTACCCAAGGGTGGCGGCCATCATGAACGGAACGTTCCGCGTCGCCATGGTGGTCTTGGTTTTGTGGTTTCTGCTGCGCGTGGTGGACCTGGTCGCCTTCTTCGTGCTGCGATTCTCTGCTCGGACCGAGACGCGCCTGGATGACCACGTTGTTCTGCTGCTGCGCTCGGCACTGAAAGTCTTTCTGTACGTGGTGGCTGGCGTGAATGTCCTGGAGGCTATGGGGCAAGATGTGGGAACCGTCGTCGCCGGTTTAGGGTTGGGCGGTCTGGCCTTCGCCCTGGCGGCCAAGGATACGGTGGCCAACCTGTTCGGTTCGATCACGATTTTTATGGACAAGCCGTTTCGGGTCGGCGACCGGATCGTCGTGGACGGCACTGATGGCGTGGTCGAGACCCTGGGCTTTCGCTCCACGCGGATCCGTACGTTGGAAAAGACAGTTGTTTCCATCCCCAACTCCGAGATGGTCATCAAAAAAATCGAGAACATCTCCCGCCGTCCGCACCGCAAGGTCAATATGACCGTCGGGGTCACCTACGAAACGACCCACCAGCAGATGGAACAGGTGGTTGAATCTCTGCGGGCGTTGCTGGAGACCGCCGAAGGGGTGATGCGGGACAACTATTATGTGTACTTCACCGAGTTCGGGGGATCCTCCCTGGATGTTCTGTTGATCTATTGGATCGTATATACCGACTACAAGGAATACTTAACCATTAAGGAGAAGGTGAACCTGGAGATCATGCGGCGCCTGGAGACCTTGGGCGTGGAGATCGCATTCCCCTCGCGGACCGTGTACATCCGGCGCGATGCCGAGACGCCGCCAACACCTTTGGAGAGCGTGGAATCATGAGCGAAAAGAAAATGCTGTTGGTGTTTGACGGCGGCCTGGCTCCGGGCTACACCGCCGTCGGCGTGGGCATGACCGAAGAGGGCGAGGCCCGTGGCTTCGAGGTGTGGGCGGCCCACGAAGGATTTCGATCGCTGACCGGCAACATGCTCAGCGACATCCAACTGGAGCGGGTAGTGATGACCATCAAGGACGCCGCCGCGCTGAGCCGAGAAGGGGTCCCTTCTCAATTTATGTACCGAAAGATTGACGATCCCGGCTGCGATTTCCGGTCCGAACGGTACAAGGACTTCAAGAAACCGGAGTTGCAAAAGAAGGCGGCCGACTTCATTTCCGGGCATGGGTTCACCCACGTGACATTTATCGGCGGAAACGGGACTCTTCAAGGCGCTCAGGCCCTGTGCAAACATTTGGACGAAAAGATCTTCATCGGATTTATCAACTGCTCGGCTGATTCCGATATTCTGGGCGATCGGTCGGTGGGTTTTCTGACCGCGCTGGAGGAAGGCTCCCGCGTGGCTCGGGGGCTGTTCGAAGATGCTTTTACCCACAAGCGCCACTATATCCTGGAGATGATGGGCAATCTCGGCGGCAAGCATGCGCTCCATTGCGGTTGCTCTGCCCGCGCACACGTTATTATTCTGCCGCAGATGGATTTGACCGACGCAATTGTGTCCGACATCGCTCAGACGCTCAAGGCGAAAACGCACTCGTTGACCGTCATTGCCGAAGGCTACAAAAAGGAAGAACGGCAGGAAGCCTATCCCCGCCAGTCCGCCTCCGAGCGTTTCCGCGATCAGCTGGCCGCCTTTGGCCTGGTGGACGGTCCGGACAAGCGCGTGATTGCTGAATCCTTTAGCCGATTTATCCGCGGCACCCCGCCGCTCATGATGGAGTGCGAACTGGCCTACTTAAAGAGCCAGTTGCTTTACAAAGCATTCGCGCGCGGCGAGTCGCGTGTTATGGCCTATTACATGGCCGAACATGACCTGGGGACCCGGCCCATGGAAAGCGTGAAGACCGACAACTCCGTGGAGGCAATCTTCTTAGACATGATCGACCGATTCAATATCACATCTCTGCGGGAGCACGCCCGCCTGGTCGTCTCCGAGGACACGCTCTAGAGAACCGTCGCGGCTCTTAGCCCCTGAACGGACTGGGCAAGCCTGCGATCTTGCGCAATACCAGGATTTGCCCCATGTGCATATGTCGATCCGCCAGGTACAGGGAGATGGCGTCTTGATAGGTCTTCAAGAACGGCGCGCTTGGGATTTCCCGAGGCAGCGCAGTCTGTAATCCCTCATCACCGCAGGTCGTGATAAAGTCCGCAAGCTCGGCCCAGCGGGTCGCCGATTCCACGCGAATCTCTGCCGGTGTCGGATACCCGGCGCCTTCCGGGTGGGGCTTCGTTCCATTGCTGAACAGCGGGCTCCAGGGATCCTCCTGCCGCGTCTTTCCTGTACACAACTCAAGAATCCCGGTGGGGTTGTACCCTAGATGTCCGAGCAACCACCACAGGTGGTTACCCCCGGAGACCGGCGGCGTGAGCCATTGGTCTTCCTCAACGCCCGCGGTAAACATGTCCAGCATTCCGTGTGTCCATTCCTGTTGAGAGATCAAGTACTCGGTCAATGTCATGTTCCGAATCCTTTCGTTGGGTTAAAGCGAAGCTTGTGTCAAAAAATGCGCGGAGCCCGGTGCGGCATAGGGGAGCGCCGACCGGGCCCCGCGACGGGATCGGGTGATCACACTACGCTATACGCACGCTGGCGCAAGCTTGTTTACTCTTTCTTTGATAGGCTGAACTCGGGAGCCGCCTGGCCGACCTGCAGACCCACCGAGTCCAACCTGGTTTGTCATAACAGAATGTTCGTTCCATAATGGGGCCAAAAAATTAATCCAACACGGATAGCGCTACGCTCGCCGCATCCTCCAGCACGGCCTTCGAAGGAGACGCCTTGCACAGGACCAGCAGCCCTTGCGCATGCCCGGTCAGAAAACGGGCAAGAGCCCGCGGATCCTTGCCGGGGTTCAATTCCCCTTGAGTCTGGGCTCTTTCCAAAACGGTGTGAAAAGTGGTCTCGATTCGTTTCAGGTTGGCCGCCACCCGGGCTGCAACGACATCATCGTGCGGCGCCATCTCAATCACTGTGTTGGTCATCAGGCACCCTCGCCAGCCCTGGTCGCCTGTCGCCTGATGGACGAGACCGTTAAAAAAGACCCGGATTGTATCCAAGCCTGCGTCCGGGCGACGAAGTTCGGTAAACCAATCTCCGATGATCTGGGCGCAATATTTGTCGATCGCCGCAAGGAACAGGGTGTGCTTGTCGCCGAAGGTGTTGTACAGGCTGCCCCGGTTGATACCCATTTCATCGACGAGATCCTGCACCGACGTGCCGTCATAGCCTTTTTTCCAGAACACCTGCATTGCACGTTCCAGGGCTTCGTCTTGATCGAATTCTTTGGGTCTGACCACGAACAATCTCTTTCTATGTTCCCCATAGCCTACATTATTTAGAACGGCCAGTCAAGAACTTTTTATGGAATTGATTTCAGGCTTTCTAGCGCCCGCAAAGCCCGGTGGGTCTTCATTGATTGCGTTTCAAGCGAGCGCTACAATATCGGGGGACTACGATCAAAGCAATGTCATTGAAGTGTTGGCGGCAAGCTTGTCCGAGAAGGAGAGAACATGGAGCGCCAGGTAGTATTACAACGCAGAATTCGGTGGTTGCTGCTTTTTGTGATCGCAAACCTGCTGTTTTGGGGGATTACCGCCTTTCCGTTGGAGTCAGTAGTGGGTTTTCTGACCCGGCTTTTGGGTGTTCCTGGAAGCGCATCGCCGGAGGCATATACAGGCCTGTTGCGCTGGTTGACAACGGTTCGCGATGGCCTTCAGCAGACCGGAGCGCGGTACCCTTTCATGGCCTACGGGACTGATTGGTTGGCTTATGCGCACATCATCCTCGCGATTCTTTTTTTAGGGCCGCTACGCGATCCTGTGCGCAATGTTTGGGTTGTTACCGTGGGCTTGATTGCCTGTGTTCTGGTGCTTCCGGTGGCTCTCATTTGCGGGCCCATTCGTGGAATTCCGTTTTTTTGGAGCCTGATCGATTGCTCCTTTGGCATCGTGGGGTTTGGAGTTCTTTGGCCGGTGCGTCGATTTATTTTGGAGTTGGACGCGATTCAATCCGACTTATCGCGCAGGACCTTGAGAACTTGAAGGAGATCGTCCGGAATGTCCGCCGTCAAGCAAACCTCCTTTTGCGTCGTCGGGTGATTGAAGCGAATTTGGTGGGCATGCAAGGCTTGACGCTGGAGGATCGGCTTCTCCCCCGGGCTCGGCGCACGGCCGCGCAGTTGTGAGGCGGTAACGGACTTCCGGCGGCCGTAAGTAGCGTCGCACAATACGGGCATCTGCTGGTTCGCCAGGTGGACCCGGATTTGATGGGTCCGCCCGGTACGGGGAGAGACTTCCAGCCAAGCGAATCCGCCGAATCGCTCCAACACGCGGTAGGCGGTCTGCGCCTCGCGTCCATCCCCGACGCGCACCGCCTGCTTGACCGGCGTCTTGAAGTGCCGACCGAGGGGCAGTTGGATTACATCCGCGTCGAATCGGGCCTCCCCCTCCACCACCGCCATGTAGGTTTTTTCTACCGTATGCTGCTCGAACTGCGCGGCCAGAGCCCGGTGGGCGAGATTGTTTTTGGCGATCAGGATCACGCCGGAGGTATCGGCGTCGAGCCGATGGACGATGCCCGGCCGGTCTGAGTCGTTGTGCTGGGAGAGGGTGGCGAAGTGATACAGCAGGGCGTTGGCCAGAGTGCCGGTGGCCTTGCCCGGTGCCGGATGCACCATCATGCCGGACGGCTTGTCAACGGCGGCTAGGTCGTCGTCTTCGTAGAGGATCGTCAGCGGAATGTCCTCGGGCGCCAATGGCGCGAGTGTCAAATCCGGTGATCTGAATTCGACATTGTCTCCGGGGTGCAGGATCGTGCGGGACTGGGCGGGCTCGCCGTTGACCTGGGCGGCGCCGCTCTTGATCGCCCGCTGGATGGCCGTGCGGGATAGATTGTCCAGGTGATCGGCCAGGAACTTGTCCAGGCGACGCCCCGCATCGCTTTCGTCAACAGATTGCTTCAATGGATCGCTCACGAGGAATTGTGCATCGGGGCCCCTGGCCGGTGGGGCCGGCGCTTATTCGTTTGGCGTTGCAGCCTCGTCTACGGGTTCAGGCGCCGAGACGGGTTCGACAGCAGGCTTTTCCACTGGTGGGTCCGGTTTCCGGAACGGGGCTTTGAAATCGGCTTCCAGCGGCTTGCGGGACTTTTCCATGGCCTGCTCCAGCACCTCTAGGAAGTTCGCGCCCTCCACGCCACCCACGCGATGAAGCTGCGCGGTAACGACCGGGTGGTCGGCAAAGTTCGAGCGCAGAAGGTCAAATTCTTTTTTGGCTTGATCCAGATATTCTGTCTTAGCGTGTTCCGTCGCCAGCGCCATGTAGCGCTGAATCAACAAGACTCGAGCTGGGACTTCGTCTTCGGTTCCCGGGTAGGTTGTCAACCAGGTTTGGATGTCTGCCAGCTTGGGTTCGGGTTGGTCGAATAGCGCGTTAAAGCCCTGGCGTGCCTCGGTGGCCTTGTCAGTGGAGATCTTGCTCAGCCAGGCCAAGCCGAACATCCCAACCAGCAGAAGTACAACGATCGCGATCGAGACTACCCTGTGGCGTAGAATCCCCTGGAACACGTCCTCGATAACCTGAGTAACGGTATCCTTGCCGGCCTTCCCGCCGTGCCGAATCGTGGGAATGGTGCTCTGGGTCAGCCCGCCTTTGGCCGCGCGGTCGGAGGATGAACTCGAATCATTGTTCTTGGCCATGCCGTGGGTTCCTATGTGAAACGAAACCTTCAGTATATAACGCATGGACCGCACTGTCAACCGGCAACGGAACCAGACCGCTACGAAACTAACGCGCCGTGGTTACAGCGTTTACAGGGGAGTCCAAAAAGGAGACCGGCAATCCAGATGCCCTCCAGGGGGTGAGGGTTACTCTAGATTGCCGGTGCTTTGCATCGGACGCCCGGCTCCTATGCCGGGCACTCGCAAAGGGACATGGTGAGCCCCTACATCCTTGACTTTATCCGCTGTGCGGTTTTTTCCCTTTCTATTCGGGCAGATGTAGGGGCCCACCATGTCCCAGCGTGGCAGAGGAGCGACTCCTATATATATAGCAGGAGGTCTGTCCTCACCTATATATAGTATATCACTGTCTTTCTTAGAGTCAAGCGGTTTTATTTTTTATGAATAAACTTAGGACTCTTGCCCCTGGCTGAGGGCCTTCTCTTCCAGGGTGTTGGCCAACTCTCTCTGGACCCGGGAGTCAGCCGGGCTCTTGCTCAGCAGCATTTGATAGCTGTGGATTGCTTGGTCGTAGCTTTTTTCGTGGCGGAAAACCCGGCACAGCCCAAGCACGGCAAACTTATTTTTCGACCGCGTGAGGATCTGGCTGTAGCAGCGACGGGCTTGGTCGGTCTGATGGAGGGCCAGGTACATATCGCCTACCCGAGTGGTTAGGTTGTCGTTGCGTGGGCCGATTTTTAACAGGTGCAACCAATGGGTCAGGGCGCCGTTGAAATCACCCATTCCCCGACAGCAATCGCCCAGTCCATACAGGGCGTAGGTGTTTTCGTTTTCGATTTGCAGGGCCCGTTGGTAGTAGTCTTTGGCTTTTTTGTGTTCGCCCTTTTTACGCAACAGGTTGCCGACCATCGTCAGAATGTTGATGAAGCGATCGTCGATGGCTAGAAGCTTGTCGCAATAGTAAATCGCTTCGTCGTCACGACCCATCTTGTAGTACAAATCGCCCAGGCCTAGATAGGTATGCTTGTCGCCATTGTTGATCTGGAGCGCCTTTAGATAGCTCTTCTCAGCTTCTTCAAATCGGTCCAGTTTCTTCAGGGTGTCGCCCAGCCGGGTGTAGACAAAGAAGTCAAATTCGTTGTTGCCGATATACGCCTGCCAGATCCGGGCTGCCCCTTCCAGGTCCCCTTTTTCTTGGAGTGTGGCGCCGACCCCGCGCAGGGCGAACAGGTTAGTGGGTTCCTCGGACAGAACTTTTTGGAATAGGGGCAGCGCCTGATCGTACCGCCCCTGTTTACGGTGCAACTCACCCATCCCGACCAGGAGATAGGCGTTGGTTGGGTCCAGGGCGAGGCCTTGCTCGAACAGACCGCGCGCCTCAGCGATGTGGCCGCTTTTCATGGCGCGGTTGGCCAGCTTGCACAGTTCGGTGACTCTTCGGAGGGTTTGCCCGTGGGAGGGGGCCTTCTTGTTGTTTGAATGCATTTTAGACCACTTTTTTTAACGAGATTGTTTTACCTTTATATGACGAATTATATCGAATTTCTCTGGGTTTGTCAAGGGTTTGGACGGGGCATGGAAACTCTTTGAGGCTGCCGGTGCAGCTTAACAAGCTGGAAAGATTTTCAGACGCTTTCTAGTCGCCGATCTCCATGTGGAGCGGCTTGGCGTCGGGCGCGCATCGGAGGCAGTGTCCGATTTGTACGCCTTTGCAATTCTCGCAATAGCGGTGCCCGCAACTAAGGCAGACAAAGATCGAATCACCCGAGGCCCCGCAGCAGTCGCACAGGTGAAACAGTGGCGACACATTGGAGAGAACTTCGTTTAGCGTTTCGCCGCATTCGCCGACGAACCGTTCGGAGGCAAGCAGGGACCGGCTGACACTTTCGTGAAACGTGCCCAGTTGGTCCAGCAGCTTCTCCCGGTTGTCGCCCTCGGGCATCGACACCGCGAGTTCTTTGATCTGGATAAACTGCTTCTCCAGGGCGTTGACGTCTTTAACCAGCTCTTTTTCCCGGAGGGTATGTTGCTTGATCTTATCCTCCAGCTTGGGCATCTCGGTCCGCATGCGTTGCCAAGATGCGCCGGATCGGTTTTCTGTCTGCGTAGGAGAGGGCGCGTTTCGGTCCTTCCCGGCCAGCCGACGATCAATCTCCAGGGCGATCTCTTCCCGCGAGGTCATCGCCCCGGTCAGCTTTTTCTCCAGGTTGCCAATGTTGGTGCGGAACTCCCGTAATAGTTCCTTGGTCCGCCGCCGTAGCACGCGACTGGTCACCCGCCGACTAATGATCATGAACGTAATCAGCGCGCCGATCAGGATCACCACTTGTGCCGCCACGTAGGGGGCGATGCTTTCTGCCAGAACGGTTTTAGCAACAAGACTCATTGTTTATCTTCCTCGAATCCGGAGGCGAGGGCCTCACTCGAACTCGCGCGGAATTCCGCGCGGACGCCCCCGGGGTGTCGCGCCGTAAAAGCCCGACACACCCGACTCTATCCTACCAAGGGTCGCTACGATCTCAAGTGTGTTTTTTCCACGCTCTATGCTCAGGGCCACCTGCTGCCCTGGTCGGTGGTCCTCGATTTGCCGCCGAAGCAAATTCTGATCGGTCGTGCCGCGCAGGTTCGTGTCGTCCAGTTTAACGATCCGATCGCCCGGGAGCAGGCCCGCCCGATCCGCCGGGCTGCCAAGCAACAGGGCGGTTACGACCACGCCGGCGCGGGTCACACTGTAGGAGATGCCCAAGTAGGTGACCGTCGCGTCGGAGTACCAGGCGCGCAGGCGGCGCGCCGCCGCTGCGATCTGAGGATCCGCATCGTCGATCGCCCGCTCAAGGTCGAGATAGGCCGGGTCCGCGGCCATCTCCAGCTCCTCCAGCGCCCGCTTTCGTTTGATCCAGTCGGCCGCTCCCAACCGGTCCAGCAGGGCCCTTTGCCGATCGATTTCCGCCGGCTCCGGTCCCGGTCCGAATGCACCGAGCAGTCGCATATGGATGTTTCCAGAAGAAAACCGCACCGGCTGTTCGTTCACGTGCACAGGAACCTGCAGGTTGATTCGGAATGAGCCCCGTTCCATGTGCCAGCTTTTCAGCACGTCCAGGATGTTTTCGATTTGCAGCACCGCCGCGGGATCCAGGGCCTTGGCTTCCGGTTGCCACTGAATTTTTGGAAGCCGAAGGTTGTTGCGTCGAGTCATCGCGGCCTGTTTGATTTCGTAGGCAATCGATTCTTTTGGCCACTCGGCAATCCGGGCCTCCGGGTCCAACCGGACCAGGTGGAAGGCCAGCGCGACCGGCTCCTTGTCCGTGAGGGCCCGCGTCGCGATTCGGGTCTCCATGTATACGCCTTGAGAAACCCCCAGAGTCTCAAGCCACCCGCGGGCCTTTTTGGCCGGGCCATCCTGTTCCTGGGCGATCCGGTATAATGCTGCAAGCCCCTGCCCGCCGGAGCGCCGCAGCCACCGCCCAAGCCGGCGGGATGCAAGCGCATCCCGATCGTCCAGGTCCGTCAATTTCCGGCGTACAGCTTCGAGCAGATCCAGCGGACGCACGGCTCCCACTTCCAGTGGCGGCTCGGTTACGAACCGATAGGCCTCTCGTTGCTTGCCCTGGACTTCAATCTCCCGGCCGATCCAGCGCTTGAGTTGCCCCGACGACTTCACCGCGATCCGGTATCGGCCCAACCGCAATGCCCCGTCCTGCGCTTTCGTCAGCCGTCCAGCGACGATCACTTGTGGCCCGCCTCGGGCGCGATACCACGGTCCGGCTGCTTGGATCGTCTGCCATTGAACCTGCGGCGGGTCTGATGTTGGCGCGCCCGTGGCACTGGCGGCGGCGGCCAAGAGGAGCCCAATAGCGAGACAGCGGGTTGCGTGGTGTAGCATGCGTGCTCTCAAGATCGGTTGGATGAAAACAACTTTGAATCGGCCACCTATTGTAGGCCATCTGAAAGATGAATCAACAGATTCTCTTTTCACATCAGGGCGGGCCCCTGGCTCGCGAGGGTTATTGTCGGTCTTTACCCGTGCAGAGCTGCCAGGTTGGCACGAAAGAAGGGTTTGGCGAAGGCCTGCTGTCAAACTGGCAGTGCCTTGGCGCCGCGCATTGGCGTGAGCTTGAACATAAACTTATATTTTAAACGGTCTTAAGTCTTGCCTTGGTCGTTCTTTCCAATGGCACCAAATTTGCGAGATTAGTTGGAGCTTTTGAAGCAGCTTTAGGTATGACACCATGCACCGACTCAATGTGTCCAGGAAACAGATCCTGCTTGCCGATGACGACGACGCGGCGCGCTGGAGTATCCGGGAGGCTCTTGACGGGCGACCGTTCGATTTTCTAGAAGCGGATTGCGGCTTGGTGGCCG
The DNA here is from genome assembly GCA_029260815.1 of Planctomycetota bacterium. Lineage (GTDB taxonomy): Bacteria > Planctomycetota > B129-G9 > JAJDCN01 > JAJDCN01 > JAJDCN01. The sequence goes on along the minus strand of JAJDCN010000027.1, from coordinate 2,843 downwards.
TGGAGATTGCGCGGCGAGAGCCCATCGACTTGTTGTTCCTGGACATGAATATGCCGGACATCACTGGGCTGGACGTGTTGCGTCGGATCCGGGGCTTCGATATCTCGATCCCCTGCGTTCTCGTCAGCGGGGCCTGCACGGACGCGTTGGCATCGCAGGCACTCGACGAAGGGGCCTACACCATGTTGGACAAGCCGCTGAGCGTGGAGATCGTCCGGTCCACTGTCCGGGTGATCATGCGAATGGATTGTGAGTAGATGAGGAATCGTTAAAGGGGAAAGGTATGCCCAAGCTGAGACCATTGAACGACAAGATTCTAGTGAAGCGTTTGGAGGCCGACGAAAAAACCGCCGGGGGAATCGTGCTGCCGGACGCGGCAAGAGAAAAACCGCGCGAGGGGAAAGTCATCTCGGTAGGTGACGGAAGGCTGTTGGAAGACGGCAGCCGCGCAAAGTTTCAGATCAAGAAAAACGATCACGTCCTGTTTTCCTCCTACGCGGGCATCGAAGTCCGTGTCAACGGCGAGGATCTGTTGGTCATGGGCGAGGACGAAGTCTTGGCGGTGATCGACTAACCCGCGTCTTTCCGTGAGGACGCCAAACCCGGATTCGACCCCACAACAAGGAGCCACCCGCAATGGGAGTCAAGCAAATCGCATACAGTCAAGCCGCCCGGGAGCACATCCGAGCGGGGGTCAGCCAACTGGCCAAGGCCGTCAAGGTCACCCTGGGACCGACCGGCCGTGTCGTCATGCTCGCCAAGGGCTTCGGCGCGCCGCTGGTGACCAAAGACGGCGTAACCGTCGCCAAGGAGATTGAGCTGGAAGAGCCCTACGAAAACATGGGCGCCCAGATGGTCAAAGAAGTTTCCGCCAAGACCTCCGACGTAGCCGGGGACGGGACCACTACTGCCACCATCCTTGCAGAAGCGATCTTCGAGCAGGGTCTCAAGCAGATTACCGCCGGTGGCAACGCCCAGGACCTACGGCGCGGGGTTGAGCTTGCTGCGGCCGAAGTCAGCAAACAGATCGGCAAGATGTCAAAAAAGATCTCAGGTCGCACCGAGATCGAACACGTAGCGAATATCGCCGCCAACGGCGATACCGAGGTCGGCACGCTCATCGCCGATGCCATGGAGCGCGTGGGCAAGGACGGAGTGATCACCGTGGACGAAGCCAAGAGCATGGAAACCTACGTGGAGTGGGTGGAGGGCATGCAGATGGATCGGGGCTATCTTTCTCCCCATTTCGTGACCGACCCGAAGGAACGGAAGGTCGTTTTGGAAGATGCATACATCCTGATCTACGAGAAAAAGATCGGCAGCGTGGAGAATCTGATCCCGATATTGGAACAGGTTGCGCAATCTGGCAAGCCCCTGTTGATCATCGCCGAAGATGTGGAGGGCGAGGCTCTGGCGGCTCTGGTGGTCAATAAGCTGCGTGGCACGCTGAAGGTCGCCGCGATCAAAGCTCCCGGCTTCGGCGATCGACGTAACGCCATGATGGAAGACATTGCCTTGCTGACCGGTGGCGACGCAATCTTCGAGGCCCTGGGCGTGCAGTTGGAGCAGGCCCAGCTCAAGACCCTGGGTACCGCCAAGCGCATCCTGATCGACAAGGACACCACCACCCTGATCGAGGGCGGCGGCAAAGCAGCTGCCATCCAGGGCCGTATGGAGACCATCAAACGGGAGATCGAAACGGCCAGTTCCGATTATGACAAGGAAAAACTTCAGGAGCGACTGGCGAAGCTCGCCGGCGGCGTGGCCCAGATCCGCGTCGGCGGTGCCACCGAAGTAGAAGTCAAGGAACGCAAAGCCCGCGTGGAGGACGCCCTGCACGCAACCCGCGCCGCCCTGGAAGAGGGCTTCCTGCCGGGTGGCGGCGTGGCCCTGCTGCGTATCGCCGATAAGCTCGGCAAGCTCGGCGCCAAGGGCGACGTACTGCGTGGCGTAGAAATCCTCAAGAAGGCTTTGGAATCTCCTCTTCGCCAGCTCGCGGCCAATTGCGACCTGGAAGGAGCGACGGTGGTCGACAAGGTTCGAGCCAACAAGGGGGCGAACTACGGTTTTGACGCCGCCACCGGCGCCTATTGCGATCTGATCTCCGCCGGGATCATCGACCCGGCCAAGGTCACCCGCTCGGCGGTTGAGAACGCCGCCTCGATCGCCTCGCTGCTGTTGACCACCGAAGCAATCATCGCCGAAGAGCCGGAAGAGGCCGCTCATGCTGGGCATGGCCACGACCACGGCATGATGTAGCGACAAACGCACAGCGCGACGAAACAGACCCAGCGGGAGGACACCGTCCTCCCGCTTTTTTTTTAGCCCGTAACGACTTCTTGCGCGCGACGCAGGCCGGCCTCAAATTCACCGGAACGGACCTTTTCCAATTCTTGCTCAGCCCAACGGGGCCAACGCGATCGCCGCGCCGCCTCCTGTAACGCGCAGAGAACCGCGATCGGCTCGTCTAAAAGAACCGCAGCCTCGTCCACGGGGCCGTAAGCTTCCCGGAAGGTGTCCACGGCTTGAGGGCCTAAAGAGCGGATGACGTTGCGGATGTCGCTGGCCGCCGGACCGATCCCCACAAGCTGGTAGTCGAACACAATCGCGTGGGCGGGATCCTGGGCTTGGCGCGAAAGGGCCAGATTGCTCCAGTGAAAATCGTTGTAATTCAGTGTTTCAGGCAGCGCGCACAAGGCTTGTTTTATCCGGTCGAGAGAGTCGGCCGCGAGCTTCCACACAGGGCGGTCCGCTAAACCCACGGCTCGGCCCAGCGCCAGCACGTCGGCGGGTGTGAGCGCGTTGGACTCTCGTTTCAAAAAATCCGAAGTCTCTTCGGGGCC
>JAJDCN010000260.1 GCA_029260815.1 Planctomycetota bacterium | reverse complement strand
GCCCATACGACGAATTCACTGTACGGATCAGACGCCAATAGCTTCTCCATAGTCTGTTTTTCGTTTTCGTCCATCGCCAAGGCAAAGGATAGGTTGCCGTACATGGTGGACATGAACTCAGCCACGTCCGAATAAGCATCGGGTTCGAAGAACAGAAGCTGTTCGACTGCTCGCAAGAAGTCCGCAGCATTTCCCTGTTTGTAAGCCGTTTGTGCCGCCGCCTTTAGGCTGGCGATTCGTTCACTCCTCTCGTCTGCCGTCAAGGAGGAGAGGTCGGTCTTTGCCGTGTCGGGATTTGCTATTGTAGCCTGCTGCGAATCTTCCGCCCGAGCGTTGGCCAGAACCGCTCGCTGCTCCTCATTCACGGTCCGTAGTAACTTTTGCAGTTTCTTGATATGCGTGTCCCGTTCTTGCAATTTGGCTTCATGCGTCTTTTCTTCATCCAAGAGCTTTGAAATTTCTGCCTTCAGTTCCTCCTTCTCCGCTTTGTGGGCAGTAAACAGCAACAGACATGTCCCACCGAAAAAGACCGCCACAAGCGGTAGAGCATACATCCGAATGCTACCGTTCATTTTTCCAACTCCTAACGCGTTTCTGACAGCGGATGCAGCGAAGTCATATTATGTAGCACAGACTGGCCGCACAACGGCTTCGATCATACCACCGGTGCTGCTATGGGTTGTCCAGCCTCTGCTTGATGTCCCGGTCAGCCAGTTTCTTCACCTGAGCCTTAATGCTCCCTATCAAGAAAGTGAGGGGGCATAAAATTACTATGAACAGAGTTGAGATGAGCATATGGATGCTTTGTGTCGTCGTGCGCACGTTTCCTATCCACTGCTGGCGCAGCTTGTCCTGGCTGTGGGTTATCGCCCGAACCTGATCGTCACTCATTCCCAAAGCTCTTAAGTCATCTTCAAGGCGATCGATAATCGCAATTACTTCAAGTGAGGACTCATGGTTGGACTGGGCCATATCCACCGCAGATCGCCAGATAAGACCCAGGACAATGGCGAGGAAGCTAAATAGTACTACGGTCGTTTTCAACACTTCCTTCGAGTTTCGGAACACGTTTCACCTTCTCACAAAGCAAGGATTCGCTTCTATCAAAGAATACAAACGCTCTCGTCGTATCCATTGTAGTATAATTCTTAGCAAATACAAGAGTGGCGTTCTGAAGCCACTAAAGGAGGCGCCAAGACTCATCTTCGCCACGGCAGCCACTGGTTGACCGTGTACCTCCGCCTCGCTGTGCTCTGAGCATACGATAAGCTCCGGACCAAACGGGAATACCCACTGCTCATCGCTTTGTTAATGTCTGGAACCAACGCGAGACAAGACGCGCAAAGACGCAGATGCTCCGTCGTGAAAGAATCCTGAAGCCCGCCGAATTAAGAGGTCTAAGCATGGAAGGAATCCCTGCATGGACTCCGTGAGACATCCCCCGTCTGTCAGGTCCGACCCCCCACCTCCCGGCGTGACCGCTTGCTTAGCTTTAATTCGCATGCGGTCACGCTTCGTTGACAACTTTGACTTGCTGCCACCACCAGGAGTGGTCCGAGCCACGCTCCCAGAACGCAAGCCCTGACAAACTCTAAGCCTGGCTGCTCCCCCCACCGCCATACTTCTTATCGCATTCTCCGTAGCAGTCCTTGGCTTGATCATCTGCTACATCAAAACAACCAAAGGCATTGGTGTCGCAAACCAGTACCCCTGCAGCGAGGCAAGCCGGGCAGCCCCAACCCCAAGTGACGACACAAATAATTCCACACCCGCCTGCAACCCCGGCAAGGCACCATTTAAGTGTAGTCTTGCAGTCCCTGTAGGCGTTTTTGTGTTTCCTAAAGCACTCGTCATAACAGTCCTGGTAGCTGTTTGCACACACTGCGTCTACCGACCCGGTAGGAGCTATGATCAGCCCGGTAGGATCGGTGAAGTTGGCAGGGTTGTTGTTGACGTAGGTGTACAGGTTCGGCAAGATTTGCAGAGCCTGGGCGATATTTTGCTCCAACGGGTCGCGTTGGAGGAACCGGCCAGCCTTCGGATCGTAGGTCCTTGCCCTGTAGTAATAGTGCCCCTTGGTGGAGTCGGTAGAGTCGAACTGATCCCAACGCCGCCCCGTGTACAGGTACGGGTTGAGCGTGTTGTTTCTTGGCGTCGTTCCGGCCCCGTCGTAGATCGTCACCTGCCCGAAGGCTTTGTACACATATCGCTCCGCGACCGCCGGGGTCCCCGCGTTGTCCGTGACCGCGACCACCGACCCCTGGATGTCATGATGATAGAACCAGCTCATATTGCCGCCGGAGTTTCTGTCCATCATGACGATCTCGTCGACTCTCGGGCCGTAGACATAGCAGGCATTTTGATTGCCCGCACCCCCGGTGGAGTATTCTTCAATGACGTTCTGACCGTCATAGTAGTAGTGCGTGGTCACTGTGGAGCCGGTGTCATCAACCTTCTTGATCCTGCGGCCCCGGGCGTCGTAGGTGTATTGGATGAGGTTGGCGGGCACCTGATCTGTGATTTTCACCAGACGATTCGCCCAGTCGTAGTGGTAGTAGTGCGAATGAGTGTCGTCTTTGGTCAGGTTGCCGTTGCGGTCTTGGAAGCGCGTTCCCGCCGTCTCGTTCTCCACCCGGGTGTACTCGTTGAGGGTGTTGAAGTCGTATTCGTTGTCCGTCCAACCCTCCGACGGCTTGGCCTTGCGCTGGACCTTGTCGCGGTTGCCCACGTCGTCCAGATCGAACTTGGCCAGCGCGTTGTTGGCGTCTTCCAAACTGCCATCCGCGTCGAAGTCCATGGTCTCGTCGGTCATGCGGTACATGTCATCGTAGACGAAGTCCCAGTCACGGTAGTTGGTCCCCGCGTGGCTCTCGGTCTTGTCGGTGATGTTGCCCACGCTGTCGTAGGTGTAGGCGAACTTGGCGATGTCGGTACCGCTGGTGGTCCACTGATTGGTCAGGTTGGCGATCCGCGGGTGGCTGGTGTAGTCGCCCGTGGCGAAGGCCATCTCCGAGTCGTTCTGACTGTACTTGCGGTGCTTCAGACGGGAGATGCCGTTGGGGGCCTTGCTGCCGTAGTAGTCGTAGTCCACCAATGTATGTTGTGTGGAGGTGCTCAGGTTGCCGGGGTCATTGGTACCGGCCTTGTGCTTGATTAGATCCACACGATTGATGGCATCGTAGGTAAATTCCAGCTCCTTGCCACCTTGGTAGTCCAGATCGGTCCGCCTGCCGCTGTCCGCGTAGGTGCTGGTGGTCGTCCGGGTGGTGCCGCTGGAACCGTGCTTCTGCGCTTCGGTCAGCAGGTTGCCTGCCGAGTCGTAGGTCATCGTCACCTCGCTGATGAGGGTGGTGAAAGCGGCTTCCTCGTAGTTCTTGGCAGTCAGCATTCGGCCCAGGGCGTCGTAGGTGAACTTCTCGCCCAACGCACCGCCCAGGGCGGTAATGTAGCCACCGGTCCCGTCGGAGCCGTTGGCCGTACGGTTGGTGGTATCCACCGTTCTCTGTAGCATGCGGTTGAACGCGTCGTAGGTCATATTGATCTTCGTGCCATTCGTGTTGGAAGTGCCGTTGCGGTCCTCGATCCAATCGGCGTTGCCGTCGGCATCGAAAGAAACTTCAACCTCCTTGCTGTCGTGGTCCGTGATCTTGGTCACGCGATCCATCCCGTCGTAGGCATAATCCAGATTGTGAGCGGCGTCATCTTGAATACGCGTGATGTTGCTGTTGCCATCCACGGTGAATGTAGTGGCGATCTCTGTCGTTCCCCCATCGGGTGTTTCGATCTTTTTGGTCATGCGTCTTGCCAAGTCATACTCGAACTGGAGATCGTTGCTCGCCTCGTCGGTTCGCAGTACGAGGTTGCTGCGGCTGTCGTAGTAGCGCGTGATGATGTCGCACCCGCAATCGTCCCCGCTGACATCGATCAGCCGGTTCAGTTCGTCAAAACTGTAGTCCGTGGTAAAGATCTCCCACGGCGACGATAGGTTGGTTTTATCGGTTCGCTTCACCTGCGTACGGTTGCCGTTGTCGTCGTAAGTGAACTCCGTGAGATTCGACGTGGCCATTGCGTCATCAACCTGGGTGACACGTACCGCCCCGTCAACCGTAATGTTCGTTTGGTTGCTATTGTCGTCCGTGACCCGGATTGTGTCTCCTCGCGCATTGAACTTCCACTTCGTGGTGTCTTTGGCGCTGCCCGCAGTGGGCGTTCCGGAGAAGACCCATTCATCCTTTTGGTACGTCCGTCCCATGTGATCGTAGCTGAAATCAATCCGGGCGATGAAGTCGTAGGTTTGCCCCGTGTCGTCCACGCCATCGAACTGCTCTT
>JAJDCN010000259.1 GCA_029260815.1 Planctomycetota bacterium | reverse complement strand
TCCGCGAAGAGATGCGGCGCGACGAGAGCGTCTACTGCCTGGGAGAAGATATCGGCGTCTACGGCGGAGCCTTTAAGGTGACGAAGGGGCTCTACGACGAATTCGGCGAGGACCGGGTCATCGATACCCCCCTGGCGGAATCGGCAATCATGGGCGTTTCCATCGGCTCGGCCCTGATGGGCATGCGGCCGGTAGCGGAGATGCAGTTCTCCGACTTTATCACCTGCGGCTTCAACCAATTGGTCAACAACGCAGCGAAGATCCATTACCGCTGGGGGGCCAAGGTCCCCATGGTCGTGCGCTGCCCCTCCGGCGGCAACGTGCACGGCGGGCCGTTCCACTCGCAGAACCCGGAGGCGTGGTTCACACGAATCCCCGGCCTCAAGGTGGTCGCGCCGGCGTTTCCCTATGACGCGCGGGGGTTGATCGTCTCGGCGATCCGGGACAACAATCCCGTGGTCTACTTCGAACATAAGTACCTCTATCGTCGGATCAAGCAGGACGTGCCGGACACGGATTTTGCCGTTCCGATCGGCAAGGCCAACGTGGTTCGAGAAGGCACCGACGTCTCGATCATCACCTACGGGTCCATGGTACACGCCTCGCTGGAAGCCGCCGAGACGCTGTCTAACGAAGGTGCCTCGGTGGAGATTGTCGATCTGCGCACGCTTCTGCCGCTTGACAAGGAAGCAGTCCTCAATTCGGTAAAAAAAACCAGTCGCGTGCTGATCGTGCACGAGGATACGCTGACCGGTGGATTTGGCGGAGAGATCTCCGCGCTGATCTCGGAACACGCCTTCGAGTATCTCGACGCACCCGTGCGCCGAATCGCATCGCTGGACACACCAGTCCCCTACAGCGCGCCGTTAGAGGAATTCTTCCTGCCCAACCGCGACAAGGTCGCAACGGGCCTAAGAGATCTGTTGTCCTACTAAGCAAAAGAAGGAATAAGACACTATGAAAGTTCAGGTTGTCATGCCCCAGATGGGCGAGAGTATCGCCGAGGGAACCATCATCAAGTGGAAGAAGAACGTCGGCGACCCGGTCGAGAAGGACGAGAACATCCTGGAGATCAGCACCGACAAAGTCGACAGCGAAATCCCTTCACCCGCGGCGGGAATCTTTGCCGAGATCCTCGTGGAAGAGGGCAAGACCGTCGAGGTCGGCACCCCCATCGCCGTGCTGGAGACCGAGGCCGGAGCTGCCGTCTCAGCCCCGCCAGCCGAAACGCCCGCACCAGCGGAACAGCCGGCGGCACCTGCAGCCGAGCCAGCGCCGGCCGCAAAGGCAACCCCGCCCTCCAACGGTGGTGATGCAAAGCCTACGGCAGCGACCGCACCGGCGCAGACCGACCGCTTCTATTCGCCGCTCGTGCGCTCGATTGCGGCGCAGGAAGGGCTCACCCCGGAGGATTTGAGCCGGATTCCTGGCACAGGCAAGAGCAACCGCGTGACCAAGAGCGATATCCTTGCTTATCTGAGCAACCGTGGCGGCGCGGCCATTCCGCCGGCGCCCGCAGCGGCACGCAGTTCGGCCCCGGTCGCCCCACAACCTCAGATGGAGCAGTATGCCTTCGGACCTGATGGGACGGCAACGGAACCCCTGGGCCACATGCGCAAGATGATCGCCAAACACATGGTGGACAGCATCCATATCTCCGCGCATGTGACATCCATCGGCGAGGTGGATATGAACAACATCGTACGGTTCCGCGAGGGCCACAAGGCAGAGTTCGAGCGGCGGGAAGGGTTCAAGCTGACCTACACGCCGTTCTTCGTCCAGGCGGTGGTTCACGCTCTCCAAGAGTTTCCCTGGGTCAACGGTTCGATCGATGGGGACAACATCGTCGTACGCAACTTCATCAACGTAGGCGTCGCGGTCGCGCTGGAAGCCGGAAAGGGCTTGATCGTCCCGGTGATCAAGAACGCCCAGGACCTGAACCTGACCGGTCTGGCACGGGCAGTGACCGACTTGGGTGCCCGGGCGCGGACCAAGAGCCTGAACCCCGACGAGGTGCAGGGCGGGACCTTTACGATCACCAATCCCGGCATCTTCGGCAACATCATGGGCGCCCCGATCATCAACCAGCCGCAGGTGGGCATCCTCGGTGTCGGTGCGATCCGGAAGCGGCCGGTAGTAATCAACGACGCGATCGCCATCCGCCCCATCGTGTACCTGACCCACGCCTACGATCATCGGCTGGTAGACGGTGCGCTAGGGGGCATGTTCCTGCAGCGGGTGTGCGAGCTACTGGAGAACTTCGATCCAAATACGAGGATCTGATTCATTATGATTCGTCCTGTCCAAAAACGCCCGGATTGGTTGAAGGTCAAGCTCCCCAGCGGCGAAGGCTTTCGTAAGATCAAAGGGATCGTGGAGGATCTCAAGCTCGAGACCGTCTGTGTGGAGGCCCATTGCCCAAACCTTGGGGAGTGCTGGAAGGCTGGCACGGCGACGCTCATGATCCTGGGCGACATCTGCACTCGAGCGTGCGGTTTTTGCGCGGTCACCACCGGCCGGCCCCAGGGGTTGGACACTGACGAGCCTCGCCGTGTGGGCGAGGCT
>JAJDCN010000258.1 GCA_029260815.1 Planctomycetota bacterium | reverse complement strand
TGGGGGTCCAGGTCGGCTTCTTTCAGGATGCCGGTGGTGACCGCAACACCGAGGTCCACTGCCGAGAGGCTGGAGAAGGCGCCCAGGAACTTGCCGATGGGTGTCCGGTTGGCGTGCGTGATAACGATTTTTTTCATGTCGTTTTCGATTTCCTTGCGCGTTCAGGATTGAAGGATGTGTCGGGCGATGATGATCCGTTGGATCTCGCTGGTCCCTTCGCCGATAGTGCACAGCTTCGCGTCGCGATAGTAGCGCTCCACCGGATACTCGCGGGAGTAGCCGTTTCCGCCGTAGATCTGGATGGCCTCCTTGCAGGCGCGCACGGCCGCCTCCGAGGCGAACAGTTTGGCCATGCTCGCCTCCACGGCGAAAGGTTGGCCCGCGTCTTTTCGGCGTGCGGCGTTGAACAGTAGATGCCGAGCCGCCTCAATGTCCGTGGCCATTTGGGCCAGCTTCATCTTGGTGGCTTGGAAGGAAGTGATCGGTCTTCCAAACTGTTTGCGCTCCTGTGCATAGGCGGTAGTCTTTTCCAGGGCCCCTTCCGCGATGCCCAGTGCCAGGGCTGCGATGCCGATGCGCCCACCGTCGAGGATCGCCATAAGTTGTTCGAACCCGTCACCTTCGTTGCCCAGTCGGTTGGCCGCTGGTACGCGGCAATCGGTGAGGACGACCTCTGCCCAGTCCGACCCGCGCATACCCAGCTTTTCGTCTACCGAACCCAGCGCGAAGCCGGGGGCGTCGGTCGGGACGATAAAGTTTGTCATTCCCTGTTTGCCCTTTTCAGGATCGGTCACGGTGGCGACGATACATACGCTGGCGACGCCGGCATTGGTGATGAAGGCCTTGGTCCCGTTGATTACGTAGTCGTCGCCAGAGACCACGGCGGTGGTTTTCAGGGCGCCCACGTCGGAGCCGGCTTGGGGCTCGGTGATCGCGAGGGCGCCGAACTGTCCGCCGGACAGGAGGCCGGGCAGGTATTGTTTTTTTTGTTCATCGCTGCCAAAGGCAAAGACCGGCCAGCAGCACAGGGAGGTGTGGGCCGCCAGGCCCAAGGCCGTGGAGCCGCAGACTTTGGCGATTTCTTCGACCACAAGGGCCAGGGTTACGGTATCCGCGTCGGCCCCGCCGTAGGCTTCGGGGAACGGCACGCCCATGAGGCCCAGTTCGTGCAGGGTCTCGAACGTTTCTTTGGGAAAGCGACTGTTGATGTCGATCTCTTCGGCCCGTGGTTCGATCTGTTCGCGTGCGATTTCGCGCACGGTGTCACGGATCATCTCTTGTTCTTCGGTCAGTTCCACGATGTTCTTCCTCGTATCAAAAGATTGCGGTTACGTATTCCCTTCCTGTTCACGCAAGGCCCGGCGCAACAGTTTGCCGGTCGGGCCTTTGGGGATCTCGGAGACGAAGGCCACTTGTTTGGGACACTTGAAGTCGGCCAACCGCTCTCGACAGTAGTCGATGACTTCCGCTTCGGTCGCAGTCGAGCCGTCGGTCAGGACGACGAAGGACTTGACGTCTTCGCCGTACATTTCGTGCGGCACACCGATGGTCGCGGCTGCCTCGATCTTCGGGTGCTCGTAGAGAAGTTCGTCGATCTCCCGCGGATAGATGTTCTCGCCTCCGCGGATGATCATATCTTTTTTTCGGTCGAGGATGTAGTAGAACCCATCTTCATCCATGCGCCCGATGTCGTCGGAATGGAACCAGCCGCCGGCGAAGGCCTCTTCGTTGGCCTCTGGGCGCTTAAAGTAGCCTTTCATGACATTCTCGCCGCGGATACAGATTTCGCCCATCTGGCCGGGGGGCAGGATGTTGCAGTTCCCGTCCATGATGCACATCTCGTTGCCGACCGCGACGCCGATGGAGCCGATCTTCCGCTTGTCCCGGTCCGGCGGATTGAAGGAAGAATAGCAGGTGGTTTCCGACAAGCCGTAGCCTTCGTAGACGATCACGCCAAACTTTTCCTCGAAGCCCTTGTGCACCTCCACCGGGAGCGGGGCGGCGCCGCAGATGATGAACTTCATGCTTGAAATATCCAGTCCCAGATCCTTCGGGTGCTCACCCGCGGTCAGGATCGAGAGCAGGGTTGGTACGACACTGACCTGGTTGACTTTGTACTTGTCCACCGCTGGCCAAAACCGCGAGGCGGAGAACTTCCGGTTCAGTACCACCGAGCCGCCGAAGTATAGCGGGTTGATGATTGTAACCACCTCACCGTTCACGTGGAACAGGGGCAGGACGCACATCATCCGATCGTCTTCGGTAAAGCCGAACCACTCGGCGATGTATTCGGCGTCGATGATAAAGTTGTGGTGTGTCAAAAGCACGCCTTTGGGCTTGCCGGTGGTTCCCGAAGTGTAGATGATCATCGCCTCGTCGGCTGGATCGATCGTGGTGTCGGGCGCTTCCGGCTCGACGGCAGTCATCCGCTCCGCCAGGGTTGTCCCAAAGGCATCATCGTCGGTCAGCAGGGTGGCCGTCACACGCGGTAGTTCGTCGAGGATTTTACCCACTTCGGCCATAAAACGATGTTCGGTAATGAGGATTTTTGATTCGGAGTTATCGATTACGAACCGGATCTCTTCGGCTTTCAGATTCGTGTTGATCGGCGCCGCAACCGCCCCGATCTTCATGGCACCCAGGTAGACGAACAGGAATTCCGGCGTGTTGGGCAGCAGGATCGAGACGCGATCGCCCTTTTGAATGCCGCAATCGGCCAGGACCCGTGCGGCGCGGGAGGTCATCTCGTGGAAGGCGTTGTAGGTGTACTCCGCGCCATCTTCCTCGAAAATCAGGAACGTCTTGTCGCCATAGGTATCGGCCCGTTCTTCGATCAGGGTCCGGATGTTCATGTCATCGTCTCCGCCCTTATCTCGCCGCGAAAGAGCCCAGGCTCCACAGGTACATGAACCGCGGCGGGACGAAGCTGAGATTTGCGCCGAGATTCACGTTCATGCCAATGTTGACAGTGCTTTGCGAGAAAACTCCACCGAACAGGTCGAATAGAGAGCGGGTTCGCTGGTAGCGCACGACACGCGCGTGTTTGAGCTTCGCCAACTCCTTGGTGGCCTCCACGGCGTCTTCCAGATAGCCGATCTGGTCGATCAGCTTGTGGTTCAAGGCTGAGCGTGCTGTCAGGATGCGGCCGTCGGCGATCTTTTCCACCTCCGCCTTTTTCAGTTTGCGGCCATTCATGACGATCTCCACAAAACGACCGTGCATCTCCTGGACGATTTCCTGCAGCATCTTTCGCTCTTCGGCAGTGAGGTTCCGAGAACTGGACAGCATGTCTTTCTTGTCGCCGGATTTGATCGTGACCGTTTCCAGGCCGATCTTTCCATATAATCCCTGCAGGTTCATCGCCTGGATGATCACGCCGATACTTCCGGTGATCGTCGTGGGGTGTGCGAGGATTCGGTCGGCGGGCGCCGAGATGTAGTAGCCACCGGAGGCGGCCAGATCGCCCATCAACACGACGACTTTTTTTCCGGATTCCTTGAACTTCAAGATACGGTGGTGCAGGATATCGCTTGCCGTCACGCTCCCCCCGGGCGAGTTGATGAATAGCAAGACGGCCTTGACCTCTTCATCCCGCTCGGCGGTCTTCAGCTCTTCGATCGTTTCTGCCAAAAGGTTGCGCGGCGAGAACATAGTACCTTGGTCATGAATGACGCCCTCGATCTGGATCAGCGCAATCTTGTCCTTGCCCACGCCCATCACCGGGACTTCTTTCAGGCTCGACCGAGCGGGTGCGTCCAGGATTCCTGCGTGTGCGACACGGGCCGTTCGCCCGTCGCCCGGCAGCATCAGAGCGAATGCGCAGCAGGCGGCCAATCCGATCCACCGAAGTGCTGTGAAGCGGGTCGATTTCAGAATTCGCCTGGGTTTCAAGTTCATCATCGCGTGCCCCTTTTCTCGCGGTCCATGGAGGGTCTCATTCTTCGGTCCACAGGTACATCAGTCGCGGTGTGCGGTTGACGATCATGTTGTCCACGTCAATATGGATATTCACGCCGCCGCCCGTGGATGCTTGGCCCATCCGCAGAACATCCAATAGCGAAGGGCTGCGCGTGTAGCGGACGACTGTCGCATCGCTCACGCCAGCGAGCTCTTCGGCCTTGGCGACCGCGTCGTCCAGATAACCGATCTCGTCGATCAGGTTAAAGCTTAGGGCTTGGTCGGCCGTCAGGATCCGCCCGTCAGCGGCGTTATCTCGGAACGCCTCGTCCTTGATATCGACCTTCGTGCCGCGGCCATCGCCCACGCGCTGGAGGAATTTTTCGTAAGCATCGTCGACGAGTGCTTGCAGATGCTCGCGCTGGGCTTCACCCATGGGCTTGCCCATGCTTAGGCTGTCCTTGCTTTTGCCGGACTTGATGGCGTCGTACTTGATGCCGTAATACTCGAAACCCTCGCTCAGGTCGTAGCGGGGGATGATGACCCCGATGCTGCCCGTCAGGGTGGTTGGCTGCGCGAATAGGTAATCGCCGGCCACCGAAGCGTAATATCCACCAGAAGCGGCGATCCCGCCCATGGAGACGACCACGGGTTTTTTTGACTCGGTCTTGAAGTCGACAATCATCTTGTGGATTTGGTCGAAGGCCGAGACGATCCCGCCGGGGGAATTGATCTCGATGACGATCGCTTTGACCCGGTCATCCTTTGCCGCCTGTTCCAATCGCTCGCGCATCTCCTCGACCGGACTATATCCGCTGCCGTCCAGGGGGTTGTCCATGATCGCACCCTGAAGCGTGACGATCGCGATTCGCACGTCCTCGCGGCTGCCCTCGGTCACAATCGTTTCCTCTCCCTCGTCGGGCATGGTTGTGACGGCTAAGGCCAGCAGAAAAAACAGATTCAACAGCGCGCTGATGCCCAACAGAGCGGTCATCAGTAGGGCGATCCAAAACGCTGGCCCCCGCCCACGCCGTGGGGGTGGCAGGTAACTCTGGGGCGGACCATTATAAGGTTGTCCCGTACTCATCGATTATTCCTTTCAGTACACATGCTAGTCAGCCGGGACGAAGTACACGTCGGTCGGCTTGAATTTCGAGTTGCGCTTGAACTGGGCCTTGATCTTCATGCCGACCCAATCCAGCGACGCCTTTGTCGGGTCCAGGCCGACGATCCGTGATAGGAACAGCGTGTCCGCCTCGTCAAATTCTACCAGGACCAGGATAAACGGCGTTTCTTTCAAAAACGCCTCAGAGCCGAATTCGCATACGGTAAAGGTGTGAATCCGTCCCTGTAGAGGCAGCTCAATCCATTCAGTCTCGTTGCCACAGTTCATGCAGTGCCCTTTGGGCGTGGCGTACGTGTAACTGCAAGCGTTGCAGCGGGTGCCCATCAGCTTGCCGTTGGCCAGCCCGGCAAAGAAGGGCGAGTCCTGACCGAAAGAATGGATGTAGTCGATGGAATAATTCTGTTTGATCACGATCGGCGACATCTGTTTCAGGTCTTTGGTGTCCGCCGGGAAGGGGACGTTGAACAGGATGGCGCCGTCGTCGGTTTCGGGCAGTCGGATCTTCTTGCTCATGGGTTAGGCCCCCTTTTCCAGGATGCTGACGGTGACATAGGTTCCGGTGCCGGCGTGCGAGTGAATGGCGCCGCGCTTGGCGTTCTTGATTTGCAAAGTGTCGTCTCCGAAGTGTTTGCCGATCGTGCCCTGTAGCTGCCAGAAGGCGAACACGGCTTGCATCAAGCCGGTGGCTCCAACCGGGTGTCCGCAGGCCAGCAGGCCGCCAGAGGGGTTGACCGGGATCTCGCCGTCGACGGCGGCGGCGCCCGATTCGGCCAACGGTCCGCCTTCGCCGTACTTGCACAGCCCCATGTCCTCGTAGGTCTGGATCTCCGAAGAGGTGTAGGCGTCGTGTAGCTCGATGAAGTCCAGCTCTTCCCGCGGGGACTCAATGCCGGCCATCTCATAGGCCTTCTTGCTGGCGGCCCGTCCCGCGCGGAACGAGTGGATGCCGGGGTACTTGAGGTCTTTGTAGTCGGCGGCCGACTCGTGGGGCAGCAACATTACGTCGCCATGGGGCCGGTCGGCCATGCGCATCGCATCGGTGCCGCAGCCGACGCCGGAGACGAGCACCGGGTTGTCGCTCAGTTTGAAAGCGGTTTCTTCATCGCACAGCAGCACGCAGGCCGCACCGTCGGACATGACGCAGATGTCCAGCCGCGTGAGCGGCCAGGCGACCATTGGCGCGTTGCGCACGTCTTCGATGGTGATTTCCATCTGGTGCTGAGCGTAGGGATTGTGCAGGGCATTGGCGTGGTTCTTGACCGACACTGCAGCCATTTGCTCCACCGTCGTGCCAAACTCCTGCATGTGGCGCACAACCATCATGGCGTAGTAGCCGGAGTAGAAGCCGCCCACGGGGTAGTCGAAGCTGACGTCGGAGGCCAAGGCGATGAACTCGTTGCCCTTCCAAGTATTCACGTGGGACATGGTCTCGAAGCCGTAGGCCAGCGTACACTTGGAGCGGCCCGAGGCAACCGACTCCCAGGCGGATTGGAAACACATCCCGCCGGTGGCCCCGCCCGCCTCGATCCGGCGGCTGGCCAGCGGGCACAGGCCCAGGTAGTCCTGTACCATGATGCCGGCCATAAGCTGTCGGGTAAAATGGTCGGAGAAGTACGACGCGACCGTGTTGTCGATCACCGACTTGTCGAAGCCGTTCAAGTCAGCGGCCATGTAATCGTAGGCTTCCTTGACGACAGCCTGAAAGGTTTTGTCCGGCCGGGCCTTGGTAAACTTACTGACCCCGCCGGAGACCATGTAGACTTTACTCATGCAACCCCCTCTCTTGCTTTTGGTTTGCTACGCTTTTGCTTTTCTCTTGCCGACTTCGTCGCGAATATATTGCGCCAGTTCCTTGAGCGACGCTCCGGGCGCGAATAATCGGCCCACGCCTACGGCCTCCAGCTCGCTCATATCGTCGGACGGGATGATCCCGCCGCCGGTGAGCAGAATGTGCGAGCCGCCCCGTGCGTCGAGCAGCTTTTTGACCTTCGGGAACAGCGTCAGGTGGGCGCCTGAATGAATGCTCAGGCCCACCGCGTCCACATCTTCCTGCAAGGCCGCCTCCACAATGGCGTCGGGGGTCTGGTGGATGCCCAGATAGATCACTTCCATACCTGCGTCCACCAGGCAGTTTGCAATGATCCGAATCCCTCGGTCGTGCCCGTCCAGGCCCGGTTTGGCCAACAATACGCGAATGGTATCTGCCAAGTTCGTTTCTCCTGTGTGTCCGTATCGTTCCTTCGGTTAAAACACCGCCGGTTCGTGGTACTCACCGAACACGGCCTTCATGGCTCCAATGATTTCGCCCAGCGTCGCGTAAGCGCGTGCGGCATCCAGCAAGTAGGGCATGGAGTTCTCGCCACGATCTACTGCGCCTTCCAGCGCGGTCAGGGCCGCCTCCACTACCGCGTTGTCGCGCGTCGCGCGCAGTTTTTGTAAGCTTTTGTTTTGAGCTTCCTCGGTTTTCTGCGTGATCTTTAGGATTTCCAGGTCGTGTTCGTCCTCTTCCACAAAGTCGTTGACGCCAACAATGATCCGCTCCTTCTTTTCGATCTCCTGCGCGTACTGATAGGCCGCTTCGCCGATCTCTCGCTGGAAAAAGCCGGCCTCGATGGCCGGGATCACGCCGCCGTATTCGTCGATCTTGCGGAAGTAGGCTTCGGCTTGCTCCTCCATTCGATCGGTCATCTGTTCCACCAGGTAGGAGCCGCCCAGGGGATCGATGGAGTTGACCACGCCCGATTCGTGGGCGATCAACTGCTGGGTTCGCACGGAGATCTTCGCGGCGTGCTCGGTTGGCAGCGCGTGGGTTTCGTCCATGGAGTTGGTGTGCAGGCTTTGGGTTCCGCCGAGCACGGCAGAGAGAGCCTGCCAGGCCGTACGGATGATGTTGTTCTCCGGTTGTTGCGCGGTGAGCGAGCAACCGGCGGTTTGCGTATGAAACCGCAGCAACCAGGAGCGCTCGTTCTTGGCGCCGTATCGCTCTTTCAGGTGACGCGCCCAGATGCGGCGCGCGGCGCGGAACTTCGCGATCTCTTCGAAAAAGTCCAGGTGGGCGTTAAAGAAGAACGACAGTTGCGGCGCGAACGCATCCACGTCCATGCCGGTTGCGATGCCGGCCTCCACGTAGGCGAAGCCGTCCGCCAGGGTAAAGGCCAGTTCTTGCGCGGCGGTGGACCCGGCTTCGCGGATGTGGTAGCCGCTGATGGAGATGGTGTTCCATTTTGGCACGTGGTCTTTGCAGTAGGTCATGATGTCGGTGATTAGTTTCATGGCTCCGTCTGGCGGGTAGACGAAGCATTTCTGAGCGATGTACTCCTTGAGAATGTCGTT